>NZ_CP151473.1:2447918-2753908 GCF_048755855.1 Curtobacterium sp. L1-20
CATCGGCGCCACCGGCTCCCCCACGGAACGCGACGTGTTCGTGCTCGTCGGACCGGAGCCCTCGCGGACCTGGCGCGGCTTCTGCGCCGAGATCATCGACCTCGCCGACGTCTACTCCATCGACGCCGTGGTGTTCGTCGGAGCCATGCTCGCCGACGTCCCGCACACGCGCCCGATCTCGGTGTTCGTGTCGAGTGAGAACGCGGGCGTGCGCGCCGCGTTCGACGTCGACCGCTCGTCCTACGAGGGCCCGACCGGCATCCTCGGGGTGCTCGCCGACGCGATGGACAAGGCCGGCCTGACCACGCTGTCGCTCTGGGCCTCGGTCCCGCACTACGTGCACAACTCGCCGTCGCCGAAGGCCACGCTCTCGTTGCTGGACAAGATCGAGGAACTCACCGACGTCACCGTTCCCCGGGGCTCCCTGCTCGACGACGCGACCGAGTGGGAGGAGGGCATCGACGCCCTCGCGGCCGACGACGAGGACATGGCGTCCTACATCGGCCAGCTCGAGCAGGCCCGTGACACGGTCGACTCCCCCGAGGCGTCCGGCGACGCGATCGCCCAGGAGTTCGAGCAGTACCTCCGCCGCCGCGAACGCAAGGACGGCAAGGACGGCGGGACGGCCGGCGGCGAGGGCTTCCGCCCCCCGCAGCCGCCGCAGTAGACGGATCCGCGGGCGGACGGGAGGCGCGGTGCCGGCTGGTACCGCGCCTCCCGTCCGTCGGCGGTGCGCCGGGCGCGGGGCGCGCGGACTGGCCGAGCGGGCGCCGTGACTGGCCGAGCGGGCGCCGGGCGGGAGGGGCGCTCGGCGGCCGGGGTCGCACGACGTGCCGCTCGCGTGAGCCCCGAGCGGCGCTCTCCGCGACCTCGGCGCCACCCCCACGGCGTGTCTCTCGACCCCGCCCGGCGCACCCCGCCCGGCGCACCCCGCGCGCACCCAGCGCGGTGACGGGCGTCAGCCCAAGCGGATGCCGAGGAGTGCGTCGACGAGGTCGACGAGGTCCGACGTGACCGCCGTCCCACCGGCGATCGCCGTGTCGACGGCGGCGACCGCACCGGGCGTGTCGAGGTCGTCGGCCACACGTGCTCGGATGCGGGCCGCGACGTCGTCGGCGTCGTCGGCGTGCCCGGCGTCCGCACCGGTCGCCCAGGCGTCCCACGTCGCCAGGCGCGTCGTGGCGCTCGTGAGCTCGGTGTCGAACCACTCCCAGTCGTCCGAGTACTTGTGCGACAGCAGGGCGAGCCGGATCGCGCGCGGATCCGCCCCGTCGTCGAGCAGCCCCCGGACCGTGACCAGGTTGCCGAGCGACTTCGAGATCTTCTCGCCCTGGTAGGCGATCATCCCGGTGTGCACGAACGCGGCCGCGAGCGGTTGGTGTGCGAGGGCTGCGGCGTGCCCCGCGCTCATCTCGTGGTGCGGGAAGACGAGGTCGCTGCCGCCGCCCTGCACGCTGATCGGCAGCCCGAGTCGGTCGCCCGCGATGACGCTGCACTCGATGTGCCACCCCGGTCGACCCGGGCCGACCGCGCTGTCCCAGCTCGGCTCCCCCGTGCGGGCGGCGCGCCAGAGCAGCGGGTCGAGCGCGTCGCGCTTGCCGGGGCGTTCCGGGTCACCGCCGCGCTCGGCCGACAGTGCGAGCATCGTGTCGCGGTCGAGGCCGCTCTCGTCGCCGAGTGACCAGGCCTCGGTCGGTCGCTGCACGTCGAAGTAGAGGTCGTCGCCGTCGGCGTCCGGCGTCGGGACCGCGTAAGCGTACCCGGTCTCCTGGAGGAAGGCCACGGCCTCGGCGATGCGTTCCACTTCGCCCGTGACGGCCACGAAGTCGTCCGGCGGCAGCACGCGCAGCGCTTCCATGTCGCGGCGGAACAGGTCGATCTGCGAGGCGGCGAGGGCGCGCCAGTCGACACCGTCACGTGCGGCTCGTTCGAGGAGCGGGTCGTCGACGTCGGTGGTGTTCTGCGCGTACTCGACCTCGAGCCCGGCGTCGCGCCACACACGACCGAGCGTGTCGAAGGCGAGGTAGGTGGCCGCGTGTCCGAGGTGCGTGGCGTCGTACGGCGTGATGCCGCACACGTAGAGCGCCGCACGCTCCTCGCCGGCGGTCGGGTCGACGGGACCGCCGCTCGCCGTGTCGTGCACGACGGGGCGCGGCGCGGAACCGGGGACCTCGGGGACGGACGGGACCTGCCAGGCCCTCACGGCTGGATCACTCCGAGCGACAACAACACGAGGAGAACGATACCGAGTGCGATCCGGTAGACCACGAAGGGCAGGAAGCTGCGCTTGCTGATGTAGTTCATGAACGCCGCGATCACCACGAAGCCGACGACGAACGCCACCACGGTCGCGATCAGCGTGTCGGCCAGGCCGAAGGGCGCCCCGGTGTCGCCGAGACTCGTCGCGGCCTCGTACAGACCGGACAGGAAGACCGCGGGCACGGCGAGCAGGAAGGCGAAGCGCGCCGCGGCCGGACGGGTGTACCCGAGGGCGAGGCCCATCGACACGGTGGCCCCGGACCGGGAGACACCCGGCACGAGCGCGAGGACCTGCGCCAGTCCGATCAGGATGCCGCCGCCGAACGTCATCTGCTCGATGGGCCGGACCTTGCGTCCGAGGACGTCCACGACGCCGAGCACGATGCCGAACACCACGAGGACGATCGCGACGATCCAGAGCGACCGGAAGGTGGTCTCGACCGAGTCCTTGAGCAGGAGCCCGGCCACACCGATCGGGATCGTCCCGATGATGACGAGCCACCCGAGCCGGGCGTCCGGGTCGTTCCGCGGGACCGTCCTCCCCGACAGCGACCGGAACCAGCGGCCGATGATCCGGGTGATGTCCCGCCAGAAGTAGATCAGGACCGCGGTCTCGGTGCCGAGCTGGGTCACGGCGGTGAAGGCGGCACCCGGGTCCTTCGCGTCGGGCAGGAAGAGCCCGACGATCCGGAGGTGGGCGCTCGACGAGACGGGCAGGAACTCGGTGAGCCCCTGGACGAAGCCGAGGAAGATCGCCTCGAGGATGTGCATCGGGCTGGCCTTTCGCAGGAGGTCGGTCAGGGCACCGCCACGGAGGCGACCATGAACAATATCAGTAGGTGGCCAGCAGGTCGCCGAGGACTCGTCGCCCGAACGCCAGCGAGTCGAGCGGCACCCGCTCGTCGACGCCGTGGAACATCGCGGGGAAGTCGATGTCGGCCGGCAGCTGCAGCGGCACGAAGCCGTAGCCGGCGATGCCGAGTGTCGAGAGCGCCTTGTTGTCCGTCCCGCCGGACAGCAGGTACGGCAGGACCGGAGCACCCGGGTCGTGCCGCCCCAGGACGTCGCGGACGGCGTCGACCAGGGGGCCACCGAAGTCCTGTTCGAGCCCGACGTCGCGGTGGGTCATCGTGATGGTCACGTCGTCGCCGGCGAGCTCGCGCACGCGTTCCAGGACCGATTCCTCGTCGCCGGGGAGGCACCGGATGTCGATCAGGGCCTCGGCGTGGTCCGGGATGACGTTGTGCTTGTACCCGGCGGTCAGGACGGTCGGGTTCGTCGTGGTGTGCAGCGCCGCGTGGATGAACCGGGACGCGGACCCCGTGGCGAGGGCGACCTCGTCCGGCCCGGTGACCGTCGGGTCGACCCCGAGGAACCGGGCGACCTCGGCCACCATCGCGTCGGTCGTCGCGGACAGGCGGACCGGCCACTCCTCGCCGCCGATGCGCGCGACGGCCGCCGCGAGCTTCGTCACCGCGTTGTCACGGATGACGTGCGAGCCGTGCGCCGCGGTGCCGGTCGCGGTGAGCTTGATCCACAGCAGGGCCTTCTCGCCGGTCTGCAGCAGGTAGGCGCGCCGGTCGCCGAGCGTGATCGAGTAGCCGCCGACCTCGCTGATCGCCGCGGTCGCGCCGGCGAACACCTCGGGGTGGTGCGACACGACGTGGTGCGCGCCGAGGAGGCCACCGGCTTCCTCGTCGGCGAAGAAGGCCACCACGAGGTCGCGCTCGGGAGCGCCCTGCTGCTCGATGACGTCGGCCAGGGACGTGAGCATCATCGCGTCCATGTTCTTCATGTCCACGGCGCCGCGGCCCCAGAGCATGCCGTCCTTGACCTCGCCGCCGAACGGGTCCACCGACCAGTTCGCCGGGTCCGCCGGCACCACGTCGAGGTGTCCGTGCACGACCATGGCGGGCTTGTCGCGGTCGCGTCCGGGCACCCGTGCGACGACGCTCACCCGGTCCGGCTCGGACTCGAACAGCTGCGGCTCGAGGCCGAGCGCCCGCAGCTTCGCCTCGACGTAGTGCGCGGCCTCGGTCTCGCCGCGGGACTTCCCCTCGCCCCAGTTCGTCGTGTCGATGCGGATGAGGTCACGGGCGATCGCCGCGGTGGCCTCGAGGTCGGTCGGCGTCGCCCCGGGGTTCGTCATGCCCCCACGCTACCGGTGGCCGCCGACCCGGCAGCGGCACGACCCCACCGGCCGACGCCCTCGGACGCGCCCGGGATGCGCGGCCGTGTTCATCGCGCGTTCAGAGCCGTGCTAGTGTCTTCTCTCGGCAGGAACGCCGGGGAAAACCCGGGAAACAGACACCAGACACCCTGTCCGGGTGGCGGAATTGGTAGACGCGCTAGCTTGAGGTGCTAGTGCCCGTATTAGGGCGTGGGGGTTCAAGTCCCCCCTCGGACACACGACGCGAAGGCCCCCTGGCTCACCGGCCAGGGGGCCTTCCGCGTTCCCGCTGCGGTCGGACCCGGTCCGCGCAGCGGGAACGCCCCAGGCCCGCAGCGCTTCAGGCTCGCAGCGCAGCGCAGCGCAACGCGGCAGCGCCTCAGCGCCGCCGCACCCGTCGCACCAGCACCACGACCCCGACGACCGCGGCGAGCCAGCCCCAGTTGGCCACCAGCGGATCGAGGAGCCCGTGCCGCCAGTCGCGCCGGGATGACCCCAGCCGTGCGGCCACCGGGTGCTTCCCCCGCTCGGCGCGGACACCCGTCTCACGGATCAGCCGGTCCGGCCGACCGCGCAGCGCGTCCGTCACCCGGTGCGTGGCGACGTCGATCCGGTCGCCGAGCACGAGCAGCATCCAGTGCGCGAGACGGCCCTCGCTGAACCGCCGGTAGGCGTACCGGCGGACGGCGCCGGCGACGCCGTGCAACGGCTGGGCCGTGCCGAACACCGGCGTGACGTGGGCGTGCTCGATCGAGCGTTCCCGGCCGGACGCGCCGTCCTGCTGGGTCGGCACGTCCCAGTGCGCACCGGTCGCGGCCCCGGCGGACCGTGAGAGCTTCGGGACGGACGGACGGTCCGCCAGGTCGAGGTCGCTCCCCCATCCGGGGATCCGGGCGCGGAGCTCGTCGGCGGACGGCACCCGCCGTGGCGGGTCCGCGATGTACGGGGTGTGATCGGTCACGGGAGGCCTCCTCACGGGACGACGACGGTCTTGATGCAACCGTCGAGCTTGGACGAGAACAGGTGGTAGCCCTCGGCGATGTGCTCGAGGGGGATGCGGTGCGTGATGATGTCGCTCGGCTTCAGGTGCCCCGCGCGGATGTGCTCGAACAGCCTGGGCCACTGCCGCTTCACCGGCGCCTGGTTCATGTGGATCGTGACGCCCTTGTTCATCGCGTCGCCGAACTTCACCGCGTTCGGGATCGGTCCGTACGCACCCATCGCGGAGACCGTCCCGCCCTTCCGGACGCCGTCGATCGCCCAGTTCAGCGCCACCGGCGAGCCGCCCTGCAGCTTCCCCTTCGCCGCGGTGACGTGCTGCAGGAAGTTGCCGTCGGCCTCGGCCCCGACGGCGTCGATGACGCTGTCCGCACCGAGGAAGTCGGTCTGCTTCTTCATCTCGAGCACGACGTCGTCGACCTCGGCGAAGTTGATCGTCTCGGCCTGGGCGAACGTGCGGGCCTTCTCGAGCCGGTACTCGAACTGGTCGACGACGATCACCCGTCCGGCGCCCATGAACCACGCGGACTTCGCCGCGAACAGCCCGACGGGGCCGGCGCCGAGCACGACCACCGTGTCGCCCTCGCGGACCGAGGCGAGCTGCGCGCCGAAGTACCCGGTGCCGAGGGCGTCCGTCATCAGGAGGGCGTCCTCGTCGTCGATGTCCTCCGGGATCACCTCGGGACCCACGTCGGCGAAGGGCACGCGCACGCGCTCCGCCTGACCCCCGTCGTAGCCACCGGTGGTGTGCGAGTAGCCGTAGATGCCGCCGACGGCGGTGGCGTTCGGGTTGACGTTGTGGCAGTTCGTGAACAGGCCACGGGCGCAGAACCAACAGGTCCCGCAGGAGATGTGGAAGGGGACCATCACGCGGTCCCCGACCCGCAGGTTCTCCACCGACGACCCGATCTGCTCGACGACGCCGATGAACTCGTGCCCGAATGTGTGGCCGACGCGGGTGTCCGGCATCATGCCGTGGTACAGGTGCAGGTCCGAGCCGCAGATCGCGGCTCGCTCCACCCGGACGACGGCGTCGTTCGGGTGTTCGATGCGGGGGTCCGGCTTCTCCTCGACCCGGATGCGGTACGGCCCCCGGTAGGTCATGGCGCGCATGGCGTCTCCTCTCGCTCGTGTCGCCCACCGTGACCGCAGGCACATGCGTGCGGGTCCAGGTCCGCGCTCCGCGTCCAGACGGGCGTGCGGGAACGAACGGGAGGCGCGGCACCGGCGCGTGCTCATCAGTCGCAGACGCGCACGAGCGACACCACCGCTGTCGTACGAGGTCGACGATGTCGCAACCCGGCGTGCGCGACCGTTGCGCGCGCGCACGAGCGACACCACCGCTGTCGTGCGACATCGACCATGTCGCAACCCTGCGGACGTACCCTCCCGCCCACACCGAGCGACAGCACGCCCGCTGGACGACGGGTCGACCGCCCCGACCGGCACACGCGCGCGTCCCGTCCCAGCGCGACCAGGAACCGACGGGAGGCGCGGTGCCAGCCGGCACCGCGCCTCCCGTCGGTCGGACCGTCGCGTCTAGCTCTTCGAGGCCTCGACGAAGTTGTTGCGGGGGTTGGTCTCCTTGATGAGGGAGGTCGCGTCGCGACCGGAGACCGCACCGGTCACCCAGCCGATGACGATGCGGGCCTTCCGGTTGAGGGTCGGCATCGCGTACACGTGGTACGAGCGGTGCGCGAGCCACGCCAGCAGGTTCGTCATCTTGATGCCCTTGATGTTCGCCGCACCCTTGGCGACACCGTAGGACGCGACGGTGCCGATCGACGGGTGGCGGTACTCCTCGAGGGGCTTGCCGGTGATGCTCGCGACGATGTTGTCGGCGACCACGACGGCCTGACGCACGGCGTTCTGCGCGTTCGGCGGGTAGTACGCCGGCTGCTTCTCGGCGGTCAGGTCCGGGACCTGCGCGACGTCGCCGAGACCCCAGACCCCGGGGACGACCTCGTGGGTGTCCTCGCTCTCGACCTGGAGCTTCGCGTTGGCGGCGAGGTGGCCCTTCGGCCCGCGCGGCAGGTCCGACGCGTCCAGGAGCGGGTTCGGCTTGACGCCGGCCGTCCAGACGAGCAGGCCGGTGGCGAACTCGTCGCCGTCCGACAGCTTGACGACACCGCCCTCGCAGCTCGGCATCGTGGTCTTCAGGCGGACGTCGATGCCACGGGCGCGGAGGGACTCGAGGGTCCACTTCGACAGCTCGGGGCCGACCTCGGGGGCGACGCGGTCGAGTGCGTCGATGAGCACCCAGCGGGGGTGCTCGCCGGCGAGCGACGGGTAGGTCCCGATGGCGGCCTGCGAGACGTCGAAGAGCTCGCCGATCGCCTCGACGCCGGTGTAGCCACCGCCGACGAAGATGCTCGTCAGCAGGCGACGACGCTCGTCCTCGTCACGCGTGGCCGCGGCCTTCGCGATGTTGTCGAGGAGCTTCGCGCGGACGTAGGCGGCCTCTTCCACGCTCTTGAACCCGACGCCGAACTCCTCGAGCCCCGGGGTCGGGAACGTGCGCGTGACCGAACCGAGGGCGACGACGAGGTGGTCGTACCCGAGGGTGCGGTCGTCGCCGCCGGCGGTGGCGACCGTGACGGTCTTGTCGGCAGCGGTGATGCCGGTGACCTTGCCCTGGATCACCCGGGTCTTGCGGAGCGCGCGACGCAGCTCCACCGTGACGTCCTTCGGAGCGATGTGGCCGCCGGCGACCTCCGGCAGGAACGGCAGGTACGTGTAGTACGTGTTCTGGTCCACGAGCGTGATGCGCATCGGCACCGTGGCCGCGTGCTTCTGGAGCTGCTTGACGGTGCCGTAGCCGGCGGAGCCGCCACCGAGGACGAGGACGTGAGGGATCGAGTCTGCCATTCCCCCGGTCTACCGGACATCGGCTGCGCGTGTCACGAGGCCGCGCCGTCGCGCGGCCGATCCCTGAGCCGCCACCACGCCGTCTCGGCCAGTTCGACCCCCGTGTAGACGCCGTGCTGGGTGCGCCGGGACTCGGTCAGCGAGAAGCGCCGGAGCCGGTAGCCGCCGCCGAACCGGTCGATGATCGCCTCGGGTGAGGACTCCGGGTCGCGTCGGACGTACCAGGTGCGGTCGTCGACGGGCTCGATCACGGGCGGTCCGTCGGGCTCACCGGCGGCCACCGATGCGGGAACGCAGGACGTCGATGCGCTTCTGGATCTGCTCGATGCTCGCCTGGGCCACCGCGGGGCCGCCGCTGATCCGTCGGAGCTCGGCGTGGATCGCGCCGTGGGGCTCGTTCGAGTGGCGCGACCAGATCGACACGAGGCGGGCGAGCTCGGTCCGCTGTTCCTTGATCGTCTGGTACATCGGACGGTCCTCGGGCTCGGCGGCCTTCGGGAGGCCGTCCTTCACCGTCCGGCCCTTCGAACGCTTCGCCTGGGTCGCCTGCCGCGCGCGCAGCAGGTCGCGCACCTGGTCCGGTTCGAGGAGCCCGGGGATGCCGATGAAGTCGAGTTCCTCGAGCGAGCCGACCTCGCCGCCGGTGCCGAACTCACCGCCGTCGTAGAGCACCCGGTCGAACGACGCCTGCGAGTCGAGCGCCTCGAACGGCTGGACCTCGAGCAGGCTCTCGGACGCGCGGTCCTCCTTGTTGGCCTCGGCGACCATCGCGTCCTCGGGGTTGTACATCCCGTCGTCGACGTCCTTCGGGCGGTCGAGCGCGTGGTCGCGTTCGAGCTCGAGCGTGGCGGCCAACGCCATCAGCCCGGGGACGCTCGGCAGGAAGACGCTCGCGGTCTCGCCGCGGCGACGGGCACGCACGAAGCGGCCGATCACCTGGGCGAAGAACAGCGGGGTGCTCGCGCTGGTGGCGTAGACGCCGACGCAGAGCCGCGGGACGTCGACGCCCTCGGACACCATGCGCACCGCGACCATCCACCGTGAGGTGTCCTCGGCGAAGGACTGGATGCGGCTCGACGCAGCGACCTCGTCGGAGAGCACGACCGTGGGTCGCTCCCCCGTGATCCGCTGCAGGATGCGCGCGTAGGCGCGAGCGGTGGTGGTGTCGGTCGCGATCACCAGGCCACCGGCGTCGGGGACCCCGCGGCGGACCTCGGTCAGCCGCTTGTCGGCCGCGGAGAGCACGGCGGGCATCCACTCGCCCTCCGGCGAGAGCGCCGTGCGCCACGCCTGCGCGGTGATGTCCTTCGTGACCGGCTCGCCGAGGGAGGCGGACATCTCGTCGCCCATGCGCGTCTTCCAGCGCATCTGCCCGGCGTACGCCATGAACAGGACCGGCCGGACGACGCCGTCCTTGAGCGCCCTGCCGTAGCCGTAGTTGTAGTCGGAGATCGAGGTGCGGATGCCCTGCTCGTCCGGCGCGTACTGCACGAAGGGGATCGGCGCGGTGTCCGAGCGGAACGGGGTGCCGGAGAGCGAGAGCCGGCGGGTGGCCTTCGAGAATGCCTCGCGGATGCCGTCGCCCCACGTCAGGGCGTCCCCGCCGTGGTGGACCTCGTCGAGGACGACGAGCGTGCGGCCGCCCTCGGTGATCTTCTGGTGCACCTCGGGGTTCATGCCGACCTGGGCGTAGGTGATCGCCACGCCCTGGTAGTGGCGGCCGAACATCCCGTCGCCGTTCTTGAACATCGGGTCGATCCGGATGCCCACCCGGTCGGCGGAGTCGGCCCACTGGCGCTTGAGGTGCTCGGTCGGGGCGACGACGACGATGCGGTCGACGGTTCCCCGGGCCAGGAGCTCGGTCGCCAGGCGGAGGGCGAAGGTCGTCTTCCCCGCCCCGGGGGTCGCGGCGGTGAGGAAGTCGCGCGGTTCCTTCTCGAAGTACTTCGTCAGCGCCTCGACCTGCCACGCGCGGAGCTTCGACGCGGTCCCCCACGCGGCGCGGTCCGGGAACGCCGGCGAGAGGTGCTGGACGGCGGAGTTGCCGGCGGCCTCGGCCGCGGCCACGGCGTCCTCGTGGGCGGCTGCGGTGGTTCCGTCCGTGCCGGACGCACCGCGGTCGGTGCCGGTCGCCGGTGCTGCCGCGGAGTCGTCCCACAGGGCCGCGGGCTGGTCCCCGTGCCCTGGCTGATCGGTGTACTCGGCTGCGCTCACTTCCCGAGATTCTACCGTCACCCTTCGTCCTGCCGAGCGTGCGGGACGCGCCCCTCGGGCGTGCCGCGGACCAGCGAGGCCGGTCGCAGCACGCCCGCACCGAAGCGCGCGGCGACGGCGTCGACGGTGGTCTCCGTCTCGCGCCACGGCGCGTCGTCGTCCCAGAGCGCGTTGCTCGCGGCGGCCGGCACGAGGTTCTCGCCGCGGACACCGATGAGCCGGATCCGGTTGCCGGGACGGTGCAGCACGTCGTAGAGCTCGACGGCTTCGCGGTGCAGTCGCTTCGCCACGTCGGTCGGCTCGGCGAGCGTCCGGGAGCGGGTGAGCGTGGTGAAGTCGGTGTACCGCACCTTCAGCGCGACGGTGCGTGCCTGGACGTCGGCACGGCGCAGTCGGACGGCCACCTTGTCGGCCAGACGGAGGAGCTCACGCGCCACGTCGTCGCGCTCGGTGAGGTCGCGGCCGAAGGTGACCTCGTGCCCGATCGACTTCTCGCCGACACCGCTCTCGACGGTGCGCGGGTCGCGTCCCCAGGAGAGGTCGTGCAGCCGCTGCCCGCCGGCGGGACCGAGGGCCGCGACGAGCGACCCGAGCGGGGTCGTCGCCAGGTCGCCGACCGTGCGGATGCCACGGCGCTCGAGGGTCTCCTGGGTCTTGCCGCCGACGCCCCAGAGCGCGGAGACCGGCTGCGGGTGCAGGAACGCGACGGTGTCGGCCGCCGGCACGACGAGCAGTCCGTCCGGCTTCGCCCGGCTCGACGCGAGCTTGGCCACGAACTTCGTCGACGCGGCGCCGACGGAGCAGTGCAGCCCGGTGGCCTCGAACACCGCGGCGCGGATCGCCCGGCCGATCTCCCACGGCGTGCCGTACAGCCGGATCGCGCCGGCGACGTCGAGGAAGGCCTCGTCGATGCCGAGCTTTTCGACGCGCGGCGTGAAGCGGTCGAACACCGCCATGACGGCGTCCGACTTCGCACGGTACTTCTCGAAGTGGGGCTCGACGATGACGGCGGCGGGGCACCGGCGTTTCGCGACGGCCATCGGCATCGCCGAGTTCACGCCGTACTTCCGCGCCTCGTACGTGGCGGCGGTGACGACGGAGCGGTCCGAGTCGTGCCCGACGATGACGGGGAGCCCGACGAGGTCCGGCCGGTCGAGGAGCTCCACCGATGCGAAGAAGGCGTCCATGTCGACGTGCAGCACGGTCGCCGTGACGTCGTCGACGGGGTCGTCGGAGACCAGCCGGTTGCGTCCGTCCTGCTTGCTCACGGACCGATGGTGCCAGACGCCACCGACACCGCCGGCGTGCCGGCCCGGCGGTGCTCGTCGGCGAGCAGCGCCAGCGCCTCGTCGATCCGCCCGACGGTGTGCACGGCGGTCTCGACGGCCTGCGCGTCCGGGCGTCCCGCCGCGGCGGCGACGGCTTCGTCGAGCTGGGCGTCGACCCGCACCCACGGTGCGGCCGGCACGTCCGGGTCCGCCCCGGCCACCGTGCCGTCCGCGAGTCCCGCGATCGACGCGGCGAGGCGCTCGGCCGCACCACGGAGCGCGGCGGGCGGGTCCTGCGGGGGCCCGTCGAGCCTCGCGGCCGCCTCGCGCGCGACCGTCGCAGCGGCCTGCAGGGCGGCGCGGGTCCTGGCGTCGGCCCGGGCGGGCCCGCCCGTCGGGAAGCGGACCATCGGACGCAGGACGGCGTCGAGCTGGTAGGTCGTGACGTCCACGGCGCGCGACCGGCCACGCAGGTCGACCACCGGACCATCGACGGACGGAGCGGAGGCACGACCGGCGCCCGTCCGGTCGCCCGCGTCCGCCTCGGCGTCGGCGTCCACCCCCACCAGCGCGAGCACGAACGCGCGGACCGCCAGCAGCTGCCGCCGCACCGCCCGACGGACCACGGCGCGGGTGGCGATCGGGAAGACGACCGCGCTGACGAGGACCGCGACGGCCGCTCCGAGGAGGTTCTCGGCGAGCCGGAACGCGACGAGCGAGTCGGTCAGGGTGCCGGAGAACGCGTACACCTGGCAGAGGACGACCACCAGGCAGGCGGCCCACACCGCGTAGACCCCGCCGAAGCCGTACGTGCCGACCGCGAGCAGCACGCAGACGAGGACGATCGTCACCCAGGGGTGCTCGGTGCCGAGCAGGTGCGCGAGGCCGAGCCCGACCGCTCCCCCGACGACGGTCCCGACACCGCGGTGCAGGGCCTTCCGGACGCGCTCGTGCGTCGTGTTGGTGCCGGCGAGGACGATCATCACGCCGATGACACCCCAGTAGAACCGGCTGCCGTCGAGCAGCAGGGCAAGTGGTTCGACGACCGCGACGGCGATCGCAGCGTGCACGGCGGTCCGGAGCGACGCGCTGAGGTGCCAGCGGCGCCAGGGACCCTCGGCGAGGGCGTCCGCGACGACGGGCACCGCGCCGGCCGGTCGGCCACCGGCGAGGACGACCGGCGTGGTGAAGGGCACGTGGGACCCGCGTCGCGGGAGCTCGTCGCGGAGCTCGCGCCACCGGAGTCCCGCGGACCGCAGGTCGGCGAATGCGGCGGCGAGGCGCCGCACCGTCGTGGTCGTCCGCGAGCGCTCGTCGGCGGCGGCGGCGGTGACGGCGTAGCGGGCGAGCAGCGTCTGTCCGGCGGCCCCGCCCTGGCCGCCGCCGTGCCGGAGCACGAGCGTGACGGCCCGGAGCGCGGCGTGCCGGACGTCCGACGGTGCTCCGTCCTCGACGAGCGCGCTGGCGAGGCGGCCGACCCCGTCGACCGCGGCGTGCGTGTCGAACACCAGACGGTGCAGCTCCTCGGCGACGGTGGCCGCGTCGACCCCGCTCGCGGCGAGCATCCCGTCGACGGTCAGGGCGATCTCGTGGTACCGGTCCCGGGCCCGTGCGAGGCGACGGAGTGCTCGCCGTCGGGCACGCGGGTCGTCCGCCGCGGTCCCCACCACCCCGGCGGCGAGGACCGCGGCGGACGCCTCGAGGACGTCGACCCCACGCGCCACGAAGCCGCGACGGGTCCGGAGCAGCGCCCGGTACAGGTCCGGCCGCAGCACCAGGCGGACGAGCGTCGTCACGGCGAGCGATGCGGCGACCACGATCCCGAGCGGCACCACGCTCGTCTCGGGCAGCGGCAGCAGGAGTCCGCAGAGGTAGCCCGCGAACCCGACGATCGCCGCGTCCGACGCCCAGACGCCCCACGACGCCGCGGCGAACTGCAGGAACAGCAACGCGACGATGAGGACGAGTTCGAGCAGCCGGAACGGGTGCAGGGCGATGCTCCCGGCGAGGGCCACGACGAACGGCACGAGCACCGCTCCGGTCCGGGCCGCCGTGCGTCCGGTGCCCGGGTCGACGATCACCAGGCAGGTGATGAACGCCGGCATCGCGCCGATCATCACGCCGAGGAGCGCCGGCAACCCGGCCGCGCTCGCGACGGCGGAGCCCACGGCCATGCCGGCCGGGACGGCGACGAGCGTCCGGAGCGCCCCGTCGGTCTTCACGAGCCCGGGGTCGAGCGCGAGGACGCCGTCGGCGATCCGCCGGCTGCGGGTCCGTCGTCGCGGGGCCGTCCGGCTGCTGGTCTCGGTCCTCAGCACGCTCCGGCCGCCTCCTGTCCCGTCGGGAGGCCAATGGTACCGGAATCTAACTACTTCCGGGGCGGGCCCGGTGCCGCAGCCGGGGCGAGGGGACCGAGCAGCGACGCCGCGATCGTCCGCGCCGCCGAGTCGCGGGTCGACGGGTGGTACTGGCCCGCGGACGTCACGGGCGAGGCGTGCGAGCTCGCTGTCCGCGCGGAACGCGCTGCCACCGACCACCCGCATGGCCTCGTCGACCGCGTGCTGGGCCGTGTCCACCGCCCGCGCCTTCGTCCCGACGAGCAGCGGGAACCACCGCGCCCCGAGGTCGTCCAGCTCGTCGACCGAGCGCGCGAGCGACGACACCTGCAGGTCGACGGCGTCGACCGCGCCCCGGACGTCGGCCAGCGCGCGGCGGACGTCCGGGTCCTGCGAGCGCGGGGTGCCGTCGCGGGCCGTGCGCGACCGCACCGCCGTCACCGCGAGGTCGACGGCCCGCGAGGCGATGCCGAGGTAGACCGAGGCGACGAGCAGCTCGAACGCCGCGAAGACGCCGAACACCAGCGGGTCCTGGTTCGGGCCGACGGGCAGCGAGCGGACGATGCGTGCGGCCGGGACGTGGACGCCGTGCAACCGTGTGGTGCGGCTCTGCGTGGCCCGCATGCCGAGCGTGTCCCAGTCGTCGAGGTGCTCCACGGCGCCGTCGGAGCGCAGCACGAACCCGTGGACGAGCCGCGGCTCCGGCCCGGTCTCGTCCTTGCCGAAGACGCTGAGCACGTCCCACGCCGGAGCGAGCGAGGTGGACACCTTCGTCCCGGTGAACCGGTACCCACCGTCGCCGTCCGGCTCCGCCGTCGTCGACGAGTCGAACAGGACGGCGTCGTTGCCCGGCTCGCTCACGCCGAAGGCGAGCAGGTGGTCGTCCGCCGCGTGGTCCGTGACGGTCTGGAGGAACGACCCGCCCCGCGCGGTCACGCTCCGGGCCGCCTGCACCCACACCTGGTGCATGCCGAGTCCGAGCGCGGTCGCCGGTGCGGCCTGGGCGAGGCGACGCTGGACGACGCTCGTCGCGGCGAGCCCGAGACCGGAGCCGCCCTGCTCGGTCGGGACGCCGATGCGCAGGTAGCCGGCGTCGCGGAGCTCCTGGAGGTCCTCGGCGCAGAACGCGTTCTCGGCGTCGTAGCGCGGGGCGCGCTCGGCGATGCGGTCAAGCAGGTCCTCCGGCAGGGTCCAGCCGGACGCCGCCGTGTTGGCCTTCGTCATGGCACGAGACTATGGTCCGAGTCGTGTCAGATCGTCATCCGTGGTCCAGGTACGTCGCGATCGGTGACTCGTTCACCGAGGGCATCGGTGACCCGGACCCGACGGTGCCCGGTGGCAACCGCGGCTGGGCCGACCGCGTGGCCGAGGTGCTGGCGCACCAGTCCGAGGACTTCGCCTACGCGAACCTCGCCGTGCGCGGGCGGCTGCTGCAGCAGATCATCGACGAGCAGGTGGAGCCGGCCCTGGCGCTGCGTCCCGACCTCGTCACGGTCTCGGCCGGCGGCAACGACATCATCCGTCCCGGCTCGGACCCCGACGAGCTCGCCGAACGGGTCGACCGGATGGTCGAGCGGCTGCGGAGCGACGGCGCCACCGTGGTGCTCTTCACCGGGCCGGACGTCGGGATGACCCCGGTGCTCGGCATGGTGCGCGGCAAGACCGCGATCTACAACGAGAACCTGCACGCCATCGCCCTCAAGCACGGCGCGATCGTGGCGAGCATGTGGGCGCTCCGCGTCCTCCGCGACCCGCGGATGTGGGCACCGGACCGGCTGCACCACTCCCCGATCGGGCACGCCACGGTGGCCGCTGCCGTGCTCGACGCGCTGGGCGTCGAGCACGGGCTCGCCCCGTTCAACCCGGAGCCGCTCGAGGCCCGGCCGTGGCGGGAGGCTCGCGCCGAGGACCTCGGCTGGGCCCGCGAGTACCTCGTGCCATGGGTCGTCCGGCGCATCAAGCACACGTCCTCCGGCGACGGTGTGACGCCGAAGCGTCCGGAACTGCAGGACGTCGTCGAGCACCGGTCCGACACCCCGTAGCGTCCCCGCGACCCGGCCGCTGCCGGTCAGTCGGCGGGACGACGCAGGCTGAGCGGGCCGTCGTGGAGCGGCTGCGTCTCCCACACCGCCGTCACCGACCCGGCGCTCGTGTCGAGGCGCAGGTGCAGCAGGTGCGGCGTCTCGACGAACCGGACGTCGACGAGCACCGTGCCGTCCGGGGCGGTCGCACCGCTCGCTGCCAGGGGGCCCTCCTCGGCCCACGCTCCCTCGCCCACCGGCACGGTGAGGGTGCCGCCGTCGACGTCGATGGTGGCCCGCCAGCCGTCGCCCTCGGGCGTGAACGCCAGGCGGTCGAGCCCCTCGCCGTGGAAGGGACCGGCGGCAGCGAGGTCGGGGAGCCGACCACCGCCGACCGGGGGCAGCCCCAGCGAGGCGAGTCGCGCCTCCAGACCGGCGTCCGCGGCCGGGTCGGGGTCCGCAGCGTCGACGGCGGGCAGGAGGTGCCGCCAGACCGCGTCCAGCACCGCCTGCATGTCGAGGCTCTGACCGGTCACCGCGAGCACGACGTCCTGCTCCGGCAGGACCACGCAGAACTGCCCGTACGCGCCGTCACCGCGGAAACCGTGGCGGGCCATCCAGAACTGGAAGCCGTACCCCTGCCGCCAGTCCGGGTTCTCCTCCGCCGGGTTCTCGACCTGCGTGCTCGTCGCCTGCGCGACCCAGTCCTCGTCGAGGATCCGCTCCCCGTCCCAGACCCCGCGCTGCAGGTACAGCTGCCCGAGCTTCGCCACGGACTCCGTCGTCGCGTGGCAGCCGCTGAAGCCCAGCTCCGCGCCACGGTCGTCGCGACGCCACGCGAGGTCGTCGATGCCGAGCGGGTCGAGCAGCCGTGGTCGGAGGTACTCGACGAGGGAGACGCCGCTCACCCGCCGGACGATCTCACCGAGCGTGTACGTGCACGGCTGGTTGTAGGCGAAGACCGAACCCGGCTCCTCGTCCGGCGGGAGCAGCAGGAACCCGCGCACGGTGTTCGTCGGGTCGATCGCGGTGGCGCGGTCGAGCGTCTCCTCACGGTGTCCGCTGGCCATCGCGAGCACGTGCCGGACCCGCATGCGTCGGCTGCGGTCGTCGGTGACCTCGCCGTCCAGCTCCGGGAAGTACGACAGGACCGTGGCGTCGAGGTCGACGAGGCCCGCCCGGACGGCGATGCCGACCGCCGCCGCGGTGAAGCTCTTGCTCAGCGAGTAGAGCAGGTGGACGCGGTCGGGACGGTACGGCGCCCACCAGCCCTCGGCGGCGACCTGGCCGTGGCGGAGCAGCACGAGCCCGTGCGGCTCCACGCCCGGGGTGGTCTCGAGGGCGTCGAGGAGCGCCGCGATGCCGCGGGCGTCGATGCCGAGGGTGGACGGGGCAGTGCGGGGGAACGTCGTCGTCACCCGTCCGACACTACGACGCCGCGCTCCGGCCGGCCAGGCTCACGCGCCCTGGAAGGGGTTCGTCCACCGCCACCACACGCCTGGGTCGTCGATCGACCGCTCGAGCACGAGCGGCACCGTGACCGGCGCGTGGTCCGAGACGGTGAAGCGCACCGAGCCGACCCGCTCCCCCTTGGTCCCGAGCGTGACGCGGTCGAGGTGCGTCTTCGCGGCGACCGTCGTCCTGCCCCACACCAGGACCTCGGAGGCCGTCCGCGCCACGGCGTCGGCCTCGTCCTGCCACGGGGTGGAGAACGTCCCGAAGGTCTGCCCCGCGTGCGTCAGGGTCACGACCTGGAAGTTGTCGGCGACCGAGCGGAGCAGTCGCTGCACGTCCGCGTCGAGCGAGTCGTGGTCGACTCCGCCCAGCATGGCCCCGACGACGGTGACGGTCCTGCCGCCGCGCTCGTAGGTCGCGGCGAAGAGCAGGCAGGCACCGGCCTCGTCGAGGGTGCCGGTCTTGATGCCCTCGACCCCGTCGAGCCCGAGGAGCTTGTTCGAGTTCTCGATCGCGCCCGCGCCGGGGACCGTCACCTGCTTGGTGCCGACGACCTCCTTCACGACGGGGTTCGCGAGCGCGAGCTGCCCGAGCCGGACGAGGTCGGTGGCCGTCGACCGGTTGGCGGCGTCGAGACCCGTCGGCTCGTCGATCGTGGTGTGGTCGAGGCCCTGCCGGTCGAGCCAGGCGTCGGCGGCGTGGTCGTAGGCGTCGAGCGAGCCGAAGGCCCAGATGGCGAGCGCGCCGGCGTAGTTGTTCGCCGACTTCATGAGCATGACCTGCAGCGTCTGGTACTCGGAGAGCTTCAGTCCGGCCGGCATCGGAGCGACCTCGCCGTTCACCGCGAGGTACTTCGCGTAGAGCCCCTGCATCTCGGCGTTGAAGGCGATCGACGGACCGGTCTCCCCCGTCCGCAACGGCTTCGCGTCGAGGACGACGAGCGCGGTCACGACCTTCGAGATGCTCGCGATCGACCGTGGCTTCGTGTCCCCGCTCCTGCGCAGGCTCTCCGGGAAGTCCGTGGCCTCGACCGCGGTGGCGCCGTACCCGGGGAAGCTGAGGTCGGGGACCGAGGTCGTCGGCGCCGAGTAGGTCGTGGTCGAGGCGCTCGCCGGGGCGAACGGCACGACGGCCGCGGCGACGAGGTACCCGGCGACGAGCACGAGCACGGCCACGACCGCGATGGTCACCGGCCTCCGGACGGCGGAGCGAGGGCGGCGGACGACTCGTGGCACGGCACCAGAGCGTACCGGGGACCCCGTCCGGCGGCCTGCGAGGACGCGCCCGTGTGACGGTCGTGTGAACTCTGGTCCGACCAATGGACCGACCGGACCACGCTCCCCTACGGTGCTGCTCATGGAACCCGCTCGCACCCTCCGTCGTGGCAGCAGCCTCGCGGCTGCGACGGCAGCGCACCTCGGTCGTCTGGTCCTCGAGGACCTCGCGCCGGGCGACCGCCTGCCTCCGGAACGGGTGCTCGCCGAGGAGCTCGCGGTGTCGCGGGCGACCGTCCGCGACGCCCTGCAGGAGCTCGAGCGCCGACGCCTCGTCTCCCGCACGCCGGGTCGCGGCACCGTCGTCCTGGAGCGTTCCGCCGAGGCCGCCGCCATCCTCGACGGGATGGTCGACGGGCCGACGGGACGCGGTCACGTCGCCGAGTTCCGCGCGGTGGTCGAACCGCAGGTCGCCGGCCTCGCCGCGCTGCGCGCCGACGAGTCCGACCTGGTCGGTCTCGAGCAGGTCCTCGCCGCGACGCACGCGGGCCTCAGCCCCGAGGAGTCGCTCGCCCGCGACGTCGCCTTCCACGTGCAGGTCGCGCGGGCATCCGGTAACCCGCTGTTCGTCACCCTCGGCGAGGTGAGCGCCGGCTGGGTGGAGGACGTCCGAGCGGAGTCCCACCGCACGAGCGAGGGCCGCCGGTCCTCGTTCGACTGGCACCGCCGCATCCTCGACGCGATCCGGGCGCACGACGAGGACGGTGCCCGCCGAGCGATGGCGGACCACCTGGCCGACGTCGCACGACTGGTCGAGGACCGCGCACCCGACCCGCACGAGAGGAACCACCCGTGACACCGCTGCAACCCGGATCCGGACCGGTCCATGCCGCCCACTACCTGCCCGTCGAGGCCGACCGGATCACGTGGGGCCGGCTGCCGGACGCCCACGACCGTCCCGCCCTCACCGTGGCGCCCGGCACCGAGGTGACGATCGACACGGTCAGCCACGAGGGGATCCTCCCCGACCAGGGCAGCGACCCGGTCGCGTTCTTCGCGCGGCACGGGGTCGCCCCGGAGTCGGTCCTCGAGGACGCCGTGGCGATCGCGCGCACGGCCCGACGGGACACCGAACGCGACGGCCCCCACGTCGTCACCGCACCGATCGCGATCGACGGTGCCGAACCGGGGGACGTCCTCACGATGACCGTCGTCGAGACCCTGCCGCGCGTCCCCTACGGCGTCGTGTCGAACCGTCACGGCCGCGGTGCACTGCACGGCGAGTACCCGGTCGACGGCACCACGGTCAGCGTCTTCGCCGACGTGGTCACCGACGGCGACGGCAGCTGGGGCCGCATCCCCCTGGCCGCCGACCGGGAACGCTTCGCGCGGTTCCCGCTCGCGCCCTTCCTGGGGATCATGGGCGTCGCGACCCCCGACGGGCGCCGACACTCCGTCCCGCCGGGTCGCCACGGCGGGAACATCGACGTGAACCTGCTGCAGACCGGCGCCCAGCTGCACCTGCCCGTGCTCGTCCCCGGCGCCCTCGCCTACGTCGGCGACCCGCACTTCGCCCAGGGCGACGGCGAGGTCGCGCTCACCGCGATGGAGGCGTCCATCCGCGCGACGGTGCGCTTCGACCTCACGCCGAGCGCCGACGCCGCAGCCCGGTTCGGCGACCTGGTCTGGCCACTCGTCGAGACGCACGAGTTCCTCGTGCCGACCGGTCTCGACGAGGACCTCGACGAGGCGGTCCGGGCCTGCGTCCGGCACGCCATCGCGATCCTCGGCGCGCGCTACGGGATGGAGCCGCACCTGGCCTACGCGTACCTCAGCGCCGCCACCGACTTCAACATCTCGCAGGTGGTGGACCTCGTGACGGGCGCCCACGCCCGCATCCGGAAGAGCGACTTCGAGGGGGCACGATGACCGCCGACCGACCCGAAGGACAGGCACCCGCCGGCGACCGCGGCGTCCAGGCACCCGCCGGCCTCCTCGCCGCGCTCGACGCCTACGAGGCGGCCCTCCTCGCGAACGACCTCGACGCCCTGGACGACGCCTTCGCTGCCGGCCCCGACACCGTGCGCGGGGACGACCGCGGGCTCCTGGTCGGGCACGACGCCATCAGCACCTTCCGCGGCGTCCGCGGCGGCGTGCCGGAGCGCCGGCTCACCAGGGTCGAGGTCCGCACCCTGACCGACGACCTCGCCCTCGTCGTCTCCGTCTCCGCCTTCACCGCGGGCGGTCAGGGGCTGCAGACCCAGCTCTGGCGCCGCACCGACGACGCCTGGCGGATCGAGGCGGCGCACGTCACCGGCCGACCGAAGGCGTTCGACACGACGATCTGGCGCACGGTCGGCGACCCCCTCCTGCCCGCGACCGGCGCCGGTGCCCTCGACGGCACGACGGTCGCCGTGAAGGACCTCTACGCGGTGGCCGGCCACCCGGTCGGTGCCGGCAACCCGACGCACCTGCTCGAGTCCCCCGCGCAGCCCGTCTCGGCCGCGGCCGTCGCCGCGCTCCTCGCCGCCGGCGCCGCCGTCCGCGGCATCGCCAGGACGGACGAGTTCGCCTACAACCTGACAGGGCGGAACGAACACCACGGCACCCCGCCGAACGGTGCGGTCCCGACGGCTCTGCCTGGAGGCTCGTCCAGCGGATCCGCATCGGCCGTCCGCCTCGGGATGGCCGAGATCGGTCTCGGCACGGACACCGCGGGCTCGGTGCGGGTCCCTGCCTCGTACCAGGGGCTGTGGGGCCTCCGGACGACGCACGGCACCGTGTCCCGCGACGGGCTGCTGCCGCTCGCGCCGTCGTTCGACACCGTGGGGTGGCTGACCCGCGACCCGGAGCTCCTCGTGCGCGTGCTCGAGGCCTCGCTGCCCGACGGACCGACCGACGCGGGCCCACCCGGGGTGCCGACGGTCGTCACCGACCTGGTCGACGCCGCCGGACCGGCGGTCCAGCGGGCCTTCCGGTCGTTCGTCGACGCGCTCCCGGGTGCCGACGGCGCCGGGACCGCCGTCGCCGAGGTGACCCTCGCCGACCTCGGGATCCCGCCGCTCGAGGACCTCCGCGAGACCATGCGCCTGGTGCAGGCCGCCGAGGCCACCGCCGCGCACGGCCCGTGGATCGCCGCGCACCCGGGAGCGCTCAGCACCGTCGTCGGCGACCGGTTCGCCGCGGCCGCCGCGAACCCGCCGGACCAGGTACGCCGTGCCGTCGCGCGCCTCGAGGAGGTGCGCGCCGTGATCCGGCGGGCCGTCACGGGCCGGGTGCTGCTCTTCCCGACGACCCCGGGCCCGGCCCCGTCGCTCGCCGCGGACACCGCCACGCTCGAACAGACCAGGACCGCCACCACCGCGATGACGAGCCTGGCCAGCGTCGGCGGGCTCCCCGCCGTCAGCGCACCGGCCCTCACCGTGGACGGCGCACCCGTCGGGATCTGCCTGGTGGGCGACGTGGGCACCGACCGCACCGTCGTGCGCACCGCCGGGCGGCTGGTGCGGGACGGGGGCGAGCCGCGCCTCCCGGTCGGCGCAGCCTACTGACGGGCGCGCTGCGCGTGGGCGACCGCCCACAGACCGACGGCGCTCGCCGCCGCCACGTTGAGCGAGTCGACGCCGTGCGACATCGGGATCCGGACCGTCGTGTCCGCCGAGGCGATCGCGGCTGCGGTGAGGCCCTGGCCCTCCGTGCCCATCACCAGTGCCACCTTCCCCGGGACGTCCGCGACGAACGCGTCGAGGTCGACCGAGCGGTCGGTGAGCGCCATCGCGGCCAGGTGGAAGCCCTGCGCCCGGAGTTCCTCGCCCGCCGCCGGCCACTCGCCGATGCGCGTCCACGGCACCTGCAGGACCGTCCCCATGCTCACCCGGACGCTCCGACGGTAGAGCGGATCCGCGCAGCGCGGGCTGACCAGGACCGCGTCCGCACCGAGCCCGGCGACGCTGCGGAAGACGGCACCGACGTTCGTGTGGTCGACGATGTCCTCGAGGACGACGACGAGCCGCGCGTCACGGACCACGTCGGCGACGTCGGGGAGCGCCGGTCGCTGCATCGCGGCCAACGCGCCGCGGTGCATGCGGAAGCCGGTCAGGTCCTCGAGCAGGGCGTCCGGGCCGACGAAGACCGGTCCGTCGTGCTCGGCGACGAGCGGCAGGACGCTGTCGAGCCACTTCTCCTGCACGAGGACGCTCCGGGGGACGTGCCCGGCGCGGACGGCGCGCTCGATCACCGTGTTCGACTCGGCGATGTACAGGCCGCCCTCGACCTCGCTCACCCGGCGGAGCGCGACGTCCGTCAGCCGGGCGAAGTCGTCGAGGCGGGGGTCGTCGAGGGAGTCGATGCGGACGGCGTGCACGGGGCTCGTTTCGGTCTGGTGCGGCGGTCGGCCCTCGGCGTCGGACGGGCGGCGGCCAGCCGTGGGACGTGCTGGGAAGTGACCGGGACGGTCGGCTGTTGAGGGTACCGTGAACACGATGGCCACGAGCGAACAGCCCAGCACGGCGGACGCTGCCGCGTCCGTGGCGGATGCCGACACGTCCTCGCCCGCCGACTCGAGCGCGGCGGACCTGGACCGCGCCGTCGAGCTGCTCGCCGGCAAGCGGATCGCCGTGCTCTCCGGCGCCGGGCTCAGCACCGACTCCGGCATCCCGGACTACCGCGGCGAGGGCCGGGTGGTCCGGAAGCCGATGACCTTCCAGGAGTTCCTCGCCGACCCCGCCAAGCGGCAGCGCTACTGGGCCGGTTCGCACCTCGGTTGGCGCACCTTCGCCGCCGCACGGCCGAACACCGGGCACCGGGCACTCGCCGGTCTCGAGCGGGACGGCGTCGTCACGGGGATCATCACGCAGAACGTCGACGGTCTCCACCTCCGTGCGGGTTCCCGCCGGGTCGTCGAGGTGCACGGTTCGATGGACCGCGCCGTGTGCCTGACCTGCGGGCAAGTGTTCTCCCGCGCCGACCTGGCCGCGGTGCTCGACCGCGAGAACCCGTGGATCGACGAGCCCGGGTCCGTGCAGCTCCAGCCCGACGGCGACGTCGAGATCACGGACGTCGAACGCTTCCGGGTGCCGGATTGTTCGGTGTGCGGTGGTGTGCTGAAGCCCGACGTGGTGTTCTTCGGTGAGTTCGTCCCCGCCGAGAAGTTCCGCGAGGCCGTCTCGATCGTCGCCGAGGCCGAGGCCCTGCTGGTCGTCGGCTCCTCGCTCACCGTGAACTCCGGCGTCCGCCTGGTCGACCACGCCACCCGCCGCAAGCACCCCGTGGTCATCGTGAACCGGGGCGCGACCCGCAGCGACCGACGTGCGGCGGTGAAGCTCGACGCCGGCACCACCGAGACGCTCCAGGCGCTGGCGGAACGGCTGGACCCGTCTGCGATGATCGAGCGGTGACGACGCTCCTCTACCTGGTCCGGCACGGCGAGACCGACTGGAACGCGCAGCGGCGCATCCAGGGCTCCACGGACATCCCCCTCAACGCGACCGGGCGCCGACAGGCCGCCGAGACGGCCGTCCTGCTGGGTCGGCGGCGTTTCGACGCCGTCGTGGCCTCGCCCCTCGCACGGGCGTTCGAGACCGGCTCGATCATCGCGGATCACCTCGGCCTGCCGACCCCGGCGACCGAAGCGGGTCTGGCCGAACGCTCCTACGGCGAGGCCGAGGGCCTCACGAACGACGAGGTCCTCGAGCGGTACCCGCACGACGACGTCCCCGGCCGCGAGTCGCGGAGCGCCCTGCTCGCCCGCGTCACCGAGACCCTCGGCGAGATCGCCGTCCGGTTCGACGCCGGCGCCGTCGTGGTCGCCACCCACGGCGCCGTCATCCGGAGCGTCGTCAACGCGGCCGCTCCCGGCACCGTCGACCGGCACGACACGCCGATCCGGAACGGCTCGGTGCACTCCTTCCGGTGGGACCCGGAACACTTCCACGCCGAACTGGTCCGGTTCGACGACCCGATCGACGAGGTCTCGGACGCGCCGGGACGCTTCGCGTTCGAGTACCAGAACCCGCTCGAGCGACGCGGGTAGTGCCCGGGGTCCGCAGGCCGGCAAGCGGGTCGCCCGGCGGGTCCGGCCGGCGGGTCCGTGCACCTGGGCGCCGCTGTCGGTGGCGTCGTACTAGGCTCCGAGGAACTCGCAGACCCGTGCGCGTGAGGGGGCCGGCATGACCATCGACGATCCGGGCAGCGGTGGCGCCCGGCCCGGATGGCCACAGCCCGCCGAGCCCGACGACCTCGACCGCGCGTTCGGCCCCGACACCGCGTCGGCCCCGGTCCGGACCCCGAAGCAGCGCGTCGGCCGCGGAGCCCTCGTCGCCGGCGGTGTCGTGGTCACCGCGGTCGTGATCGCCGTGGTCCTCCTCACGATCGTCGGCAGCGTGCAGGACGGCGTCGGCGGCGTGTTCCCCCGCCCGCAGGCCGCACTCGACCGGTTCCACTCCCTCGCCACGGACGTCGACGGCGTCCGACGGGTCGAGGACCAGGACCCCACCAAGACCTCGTTCGCGAGCTACGACGTGCAGTCCACGGTCACGCTCGAACCGACCCTGTCCGACGCACGTCGCACCGCCGCCGTGCGTGCATTGCAGCAGGCCGCCGACGACGTCAGCGGCAACGGGGTGCGCGTCTTCGCGGTCGCGGACCTCGGTGCGCTGCAGGTCGGGATCTCCGCCGACCGCGACGCGACCGACCGGCGGCTCGCTCTGGCGCGCCAGCTCGACGCGATCGGCGGCGTCTCCGGCGCGCGCTGCTCGTGGGCTGACGACGCGCCCTCGGACGAGCCGTCGGAGCAGACGGTCACCGTCGTCACGCACGGCACCGGGAACGCGCTCGGTGCCATCGTCGCGAAGGCCACGCAGGAGACGCACACGGTGTTCCCGGGGGCCGCTGTGGAGTCGGCGGCGCCCTGACACCCGCCGCCGCGGGTCAGCGCCGCGGCGGATCAGCGCCGCGGCGGGTCAGCGCCCGGCGCGCTCCGACACCGCGCGCTCCACCGCGCGCACGACCTGCTCGGCCGAGTCCTCCCACCGGAACCGGCCCGCCCGGACGACCGACGCGTCCGAGGCGTCGTCCCACCGGGCCTCGAGCCGACGCACCGCCGCGGCGACGGCGGACGGCGACGACGGGTCGAAGTACTCCGCAGCCGCACCGCCGATCTCACGGAAGATCGGGATGTCGCTGACGGCGACCGGGGTGCCGACGCCCATCGCCTCGACGAGCGGGATGCCGAAGCCCTCGTCGTACGACGCCGTCACCAGGGCCGTCGCCGAGCGCAGCACGGAGCGGTACTCGTCGTCCGAGGCCCCGTCGTGGAACACGATCGACCCCGTCGGCGCGAGCCCGGTCAGGCGCGTTCGGTCTGCCTCGGACACGCGGGACATGCAGTGCAGCACCCAGTCGGCACCGAGGAGCGGCAGCGCCGCCGCCAGGGTCTCGACGTTCTTGTACGGCATGAACGACCCCATGTACACGAGCGAGCGCTCGCGGACCCCGCCCGCCGGCCGACGCTCGGCCGGATCGGCGGCGTTGTACGCGACCGTGACGGGCCGCTTCGTCAGGCGGTGCTCCGCGATCAGCCCGGCGGTGGTCTCGGAGACCGTGACCACGCCGTCCGCTCCGTTCAGCAGCACGCGCTGCGGCACCCAGCTCAGGTGGAACGCCCGCCAGCCGAGGCGCAACGGCCACGAGAACTCCCGCGGGGGTGTCCGGTTCCGGTAGTAGATCAGGTCGTGCAGGGTCAGCACGAGCGCGTAGTGCCGACCGCGTGACCCCATCGTCTGCATCGGCGAGAAGACGGCGTCGAGCCCCAGCCGGTCGACCTTCCGTGCGACGAAGGGCTCCCCCGCGTCCGTCGGGGCCGGCAGGAGTTCCCAGGGCATGCCCGCGGGCAACGACTCGAGCTGCCGTTCGTCGTGGACGAGCAGCGTGTAGTCGTGCCGGGCCGGCAGGTGTGCGACGACGCCGGCGGTGAACCGGCTGATGCCGTCGTGGCGGCCGATGCGGACGTACCGGCAGTCGATGCCGATGCGGAGCCGGCTCACGAGGCGGCTCCGTCGGTGCTGCCCTGGCCCAGCGCGTCCACGTCGGTGCGCTCGACCGGCTGGCGGGAGGCGCGGCTCTTCGCGTCCCGGTCCTTCGCGTCGCGGGCCTTCGCGTCGCGCTTCGACCGCTTGGGCGCGTCCGCCATCCGTCGCAGCACGGCCGCGGCCGCCACGTCCGGCGTCTCGTAGTGCACGAGGTGTCCCACCTCCGGCACCACGACCAGTTCAGCGTCCTGCAGCCGCCGGGCCATTGCCTGCTGCTCGGGGACCGCGGTGATGTCGTCGTGCTCGGCGGCGACCATGAGCACCGGAACCGTGATCCGGTCGGCGTACTCGGACACGTCGTGGGTGACCGAGGTCCGGAAGGCCTCGAGCACGCTCGTACGGTTCGCGAACGCCGAGAAGTACCGGTCGTGCTGGTCGTGCACCCACCGCCGGAGGTCACGGTCGTGCGACTTGAGCATCGCGATGCTCATCGCCCGGACGATGACCGGGTTCCGGAGCAGTCCGAGGCCGAGGGGCTTCGGCAGCAGCGCGCCGGCACGGTAGTACCCGATGGCGATCCCGGTGCCGACGGCGCGCGGGCCCTGCAGCGCGGGCGCGGCGATCGGGTTCACCAGGACGAGCAACCGGGTGTCGAGTCCGGCCGCGACGGTGGCGGCGACGACGATCGACCCGAAGGAGTGCCCCAGCACCACGGTGTCCCTGCCGAGGCCCAGCGCCGCGTGGAACCCGCGCAGCCACCCGACGTAGGAGTCGATGTCCGAGACCGGCAACGGGTCCGACACGCCGAACCCGGGCAGGTCGGGCACGATGACCCGGACGCCTCGCAGGTGCGCCGCGATCGTCTCGAGCCCGTGGTGGTCGCCGCGGAAACCGTGCACGGCCAGCACGGTCTGCTCGGCGTCGGCCGGCCCGTAGACCCAGTAGTGGGTGGTGCGGCCGTCGACCTGGACGGAGCGGTGCACCACCGGGGTGGCGGCCATCAGCGACTGGTACGGGGAGAGGACGGGTGGTTGCATCCCGGCCAGTCTACGAACGACGCCCGCGCACCCACGTCGCCGCACGGCGAAGGTGGAGGACCCGCCACGGCGACCCGCCTGTGGAGGACGACCCGCGCCTCCCGTCCGCCCTTTCTCCGGACAACCGGAGCACCGGCGGCCTAGCGTGTCCAGGGTGACGTTCACCGCCCCGATCCAGCTCCCAGGCCTGACACTGGACCCGCAGTGGTACAAGCGCTCGGTCTTCTACGAGTGCATGATCCGCTCGTTCGTCGACTCGAACGGTGACGGGATCGGTGACCTGCAAGGGGTCATCGGCAAGCTCGACTACCTGCAGTGGCTCGGGGTCGACGCGCTGTGGCTCCCGCCGTTCTTCAAGTCGCCGATGCGCGACGGCGGCTACGACATCGCCGACTACAAGGCGATCCTGCCCGAGTTCGGCACGCTCGACGACTTCCGCGAACTCGTCACCAAGTCGCACGAGCGCAACATGCGCATCGTCATCGACATGGTGATCAACCACACGAGCGACCAGCACGAGTGGTTCCAGCAGTCGCGCGAGGACCCGGACGGGCCCTACGGCGACTTCTACGTCTGGCGGGACACCGACGAGGACTACTCGAACATCCGCATCATCTTCGTCGACACCGAGGAGTCGAACTGGACGTTCGACCCGGTCCGCCGCCAGTTCTTCTTCCACCGCTTCTTCTCGCACCAGCCCGACCTGAACTTCGAGAACCCGGCCGTCGTCGAGGCCGTCTACGACGTCGTCCGACACTGGCTCGACCTCGGCGTGGACGGCCTCCGGCTCGACGCGATCCCGTACCTGTTCGAGTCCGAGGAGGGCAACGGCGAGGGCGAGCCGGAGACGCACGAGTTCATCAAGAAGCTCCGCGCGATGGTCGACGACGAGTACCCGGGGCGCGTCCTGCTCGCCGAGGCGAACCAGTGGCCGCGCGAGACCGCCGCGTTCTTCGGCACCGACGAGGAGCCCGAGTGCCACATGGCGTTCGACTTCCCGGTGATGCCCCGGATCTTCTACTCCCTCCGCGCGCAGCACGCCGCCGAGCTGAAGGCGATCCTGTCCGAGACCCTCGACGTGCCGGCGAGTGCCGCGTGGGGCGTCTTCCTCCGCAACCACGACGAGCTCACGCTCGAGATGGTCAGCGAGGAGTACCGGCAGGCCATGTACGGCTGGTACGGCTACGACCCGCGGATGCGGTCGAACATCGGCATCCGCCGACGGCTCGCCCCCCTGTTGGACAACTCCCGCGCGGAGCTCGAGCTCATCCACGCGCTGCTGTTCTCGCTGCCCGGATCCCCGTTCCTCTACTACGGGGACGAGATCGGGATGGGCGACAACATCTGGCTGCCGGACCGCGACTCGTCGCGCACGCCGATGCAGTGGACGCCGGACCGCAACGCCGGGTTCTCCACCGCCGACCCCGGGAAGCTCTACCTGCCCGTCGTGCAGTCCCTCGTCTACAACTACGCCCAGGTGAACGTCGAGGCGCAGCTCGCCCAGTCTCGGTCGCTGCTGCACTGGGTGCGGAACGTCATCCACGTGCGGAAGGCGCACCCGGTGTTCGGGCTCGGCACCCTGCAGGTGCAGGAGACCACGAACGAGTCCGTGCTGGCGTTCGTCCGCTCGTGGGAGGGCTCCGGACAGCAGTTCGGCCCGTCCGCCGAGGACGTCCTCTGCGTCTTCTCGTTCGCCACGAACCCGACGTCGGTGACGATCTCGGCGCCGGAGTTCGCCGGACGACCGCTGTACGACCTCTTCGGCGGCGGCTCGTTCCCGTCGTTCGACGAGTCGGGGTCGGTCACGTTGACGATGGGGACGCAGTCGTTCTACTGGCTGCACGTCGGCGCACCGGTCCAGTAGCGATTCGGCCCGTCTCCGGGAGGCGCGGCTCGTCCACGCTGGGCGGTTCGCGCTGGTCGCGCGGGTCGGGTCGGTGCGGGCCTGCCTGGAGGCGCGGCTCACCCCCGCCAGGCGGGTCGCGCGGGTCGTGTCGGTGCGCGCCGTTAGCCTCGTGACGTGACGTACTCCGCAACCGCGCTCGACACGCCCGCCGCCGAACCCGGCGCGCCGCAGGACCTCGCCGGTCGACCGTGGTGGCACGCGCTCGGCGTGTTCGACCTCGAGACCACCGGCGTCGACGTCGAGACCGCCCGCATCGTCACCGCACACGTCGGCCTCATCGACATGACCGGACGGTCCATCGTCGAGGGCGCGTGGCTCGCCGATCCCGGCGTCGAGATCCCCGAGGGCGCCGCGGCCGTCCACGGCATCACCACCGAGCGCGCGCGGGCCGACGGCCGTCCCGCCGGCGAGGTCGTCGCCGAGATCATCGCGGCGGTCGAGGCCGTCTTCGCCCGCGGCATCCCGCTCGTCATCTACAACGCCCCGTACGACCTCACGGTGCTCGACCGCGAGGCGAAGCGGCACGGCATCGCCTCCCCCGTCATCGGCAACGTGGTCGACCCGCTCGTGATCGACAAGGCGCTCGACACCTACCGCAAGGGCAAGCGCACGCTCGAGGCGGCGTCGGAGCTCTACGGCGTGACGCTGTCCGATGCCCACGACGCCGGCGCGGACGCCATCGCTGCCGGGCGCGTCGCGCAGGCGATCGCGGCGAAGTACCCGGACGAGCTCGGGGTCTCCGCCGAGGAGCTCCACCGCAAGCAGGTCGGCTGGTGCTCGGAGCAGGCGACGTCGTTCCAGGAGTACATGCGGAAGCAGCGCGACCCGTCCTTCACCGCCGACGGTCGCTGGCCGCACCGCAACGGCGGCTGACGCGCCGCGGGCAGTTCGCGGCCCTCGGGTGGAACCAGGAAAGCGACATGGGACCAGGTGCCGAACCCGGTGTGATGTCGCTTTCGTGGTTCGACCCCGGTTCCGCACCCCGCGCGCCTCACGTGCTCCGCGCCTGACGCACCCCGCCCCGCACGAACGACGAAACGGGCGGCCCTCCCGAAGGAGAGCCGCCCGTTCCGGAGCTGCTGGCTGCTTACTTGCCGAAGCCCTTGAAGCGCTGGTTGAACTTCTCGACGCGACCGGCCGAGTCGAGGATGCGCTGCTTGCCCGTGTAGAACGGGTGCGACGCGGACGAGATCTCGACGTCGATGACCGGGTAGGTCGCACCGTCGAGCTCGATGGTCTTGTCGCTGTTCGCGGTCGAACGCGTCAGGAACGTCTCACCGGAAGCCAGGTCACGGAAGACGATGGCGCGGTACTCGGGGTGGGTGTCGGTCTTCATGGAGATTCCTCGGTTGGAGATGGTCGGACTGCGCGGCTGCTCGGATGAGCACCGAGCGGAAGTCTGCGGCTTGCGCCAGCCGTCTACGTTACCAGACGACGCGGCAGATCGGGAGCAGGTCAGGCGGCGCGTGCCGTCCAGCGACCGGCGTCCTTCGAGACGGTGAGTTCGATGCCGAACGCCTCGCTGAGCGTCGACGCGGTGAGGACCTCGTCGATGGGACCGGCGGAGTGCACCCGACCGTCGGCGAGCACCAGCGCGTGGGTGAAGCCCGCGGGGATCTCCTCGACGTGGTGGGTGACGATCACGATGGCCGGCGAGTCCTCGCTCTGCGCGTAGCCCCCGAGGGTGCGGACGAGGCTCTCCCGCGCACCGAGGTCCAGCGACGCCGCCGGCTCGTCGAGGAACAGGATCTCCGGGTCGGTCATCACCGCGCGGGCGATCTGCACGCGCTTCTGCTCGCCGTCGCTCAGCTCCCCGAAGGTGCGGTCGGTGAAGGCGCCGAGGCCCCACTCGTCGAGCACACGCTGGGCGCGGCGGACGTCGAGCTCCTCGTACTCCTCGTTCCAACGGCCGGTCACCGAGTAGGCGGCGGTGAGCACCACGTCGATGACCTTCTCGGTCACCGGGATGCGGCGCGCGAGGGCCGTCGAGGCGAAACCGATGCGCGGCCGCAACTCGAAGAGGTCGGCCCCGCCGAGCTCCGTGCCGAGCACCTCGACGTCACCGGACGTCGGGAAGGTCTGCGCGCCCGCGACCTGCAGCAGCGTCGTCTTGCCGGCACCGTTCGCGCCGAGCACGACCCAGCGTTCGTCGTCCTGCACCTCCCACGAGATCTCGTCGAGGATGGTGGCCCCGTTGCGGACCACGGAGACGTCTGACAAGCGCACGACCGAGGGCATGCGACCAGCCTACGGGTTCCGGCCGAGCACCTCGTCGTAGACCTGCCGTGTCCGCTGGGCGATCGCGTCCCAGGTGAACTCCGTCTCGACGCGGAGCCGTCCGGCGCGGCCCATGAGCTTCGCCAGCCCCTCGTCGGCGAGGACCTCGTCGAGCGTCCGGGCGAGGTCCGCGACGAACCGGTCGGGGTCGGTCGGCGTACCGGTGCCGTCCCGCACCTGGTCGATCGGGACGATGCGGCCGGTGAGGCCGTCCGCGACGACCTCGGGGATGCCGCCGGTCCCGGTGCCGACGACGGGGATGCCGCAGGCCATCGCCTCGAGGTTGACGATGCCGAGCGGCTCGTAGACCGAGGGGCAGACGAACACGGTGCCGGACGACAGCACGTTCACGATCTCCTGGTGGGAGAGCATCCGGTCGATCCAGACGACGCCCTCGCGCCGCTCGCGGAGGGACTCGACGAGCCCGGTGACCTCGGCCATGATCTCCGGGGTGTCCGGAGCGCCGGCGCAGAGGACGATCTGCACGTCCTCGGGCAGCGACGCCACGGCGCGGAGCAGGTAGGGCAGGCCCTTCTGCCGCGTGATCCGACCCACGAAGACGACGCTGCGCTTCGACGGGTCGATCCCGAGTCCGCGCACGGCGTCCTCGTCGACGGTGGGCTTCCACTCGTCGATGTCGATCCCGTTGTAGACGACGTGCACCTTCGCCGGGTCGATCGACGGGTACGAGCGGAGGATGTCCGCGCGCATGGCCTTCGACACCGCGATGACGCCGTCGGCCTGCTCGAACGCCTCGCGCTCCATCCAGCTGGACAGGCGGTAGCCGCCACCGAGCTGTTCGGCCTTCCACGGCCGGAGCGGTTCGAGGCTGTGCGCGGTGACCACGTGCGGGATGCCGTAGGTGAGCTGCGCGATCCGGCCCGCTGCGTTCGCGTACCAGGTGTGCGAGTGCACGATGTCGGCACCCTCGACGTCCGCCGCGATGGCGACGTCGGTGCCGAGGGCCTGCAGGGCGCCGTTCGCCTGCTCGAGGCCGTCGGGCGTGCGGTAGCCCCACACGTCGGCCTCGTCGCGGAAGGCGCCGAACGCACGGACGCGCACCTCCGTGTCGGTCCCCGACCGCAGCGCGGCCGTCAGCTCGGCCACGTGGACACCCGCTCCGCCGTAGACCTCCGGCGGATACTCCCTGGTCAGTAGATCGACTCGCACGGGTTCAACGTAACCGGTTCCCAGTGCCACCGCATACTGTGAGCGACATGGCACCAAAGAAGGTATTCGGCATCGTGCTCGCCGGAGGCGAGGGGAAGCGGCTCATGCCGCTCACGGCCGACCGCGCGAAACCCGCTGTCCCGTTCGGCGGGAACTTCCGTCTCATCGACTTCGCGCTCTCGAACCTCGTCAACTCCGGTCTGCAGAAGATCGTGGTCCTGACGCAGTACAAGTCGCACAGCCTGGACCGCCACGTCGCGGAGACCTGGCGCATGGAGGGCCTGCTCGGCTCGTACGTGGCGTCGGTCCCGGCGCAGCAGCGGCTCGGCAAGCGGTGGTTCGCCGGTTCGGCCGACGCGATCCTGCAGTCCCTCAACCTCCTCCGCGACGAACGGCCCGACATCGTCGTCGTGGTCGGCGCCGACCACGTCTACCGCATGGACTTCCACCAGATGGTGGAGGCGCACATCGCCTCGGGCCGCAGTGCCACGGTCGCGGCGATCCGCCAGCCCATCGGTCTCGCCGACCAGTTCGGCGTCATCCAGGTCGCCGACGACGACCCGACGAAGATCGAGGCCTTCCTCGAGAAGCCGAAGGACGCCGTCGGGCTCGCCGACTCCCCCGACGAGATCCTCGCGTCGATGGGCAACTACGTCTTCAACGCCGACGCGCTGGTCGACGCCGTCCTCCGCGACGGACAGGTCGAGACCTCGGCCCACGACATGGGTGGCGACATCGTCCCCGACTTCGTGAACCGCGGCGACGCGGGCGTGTACGACCTCCAGCGCAACGACGTCCCCGGCTCGAACGAGCGCGACCGGTACTACTGGCGCGACGTGGGGACGATCGACTCGTTCTACGACGCGCACATGGACCTCATCGCGCCGGTGCCCGTGTTCAACCTGTACAACCAGGACTGGCCGATCTTCAACCAGCAGACGAACCTGCCGCCGGCGAAGTTCGTCCGCGACGCGAACGGCAACACCGGGTCGACGGTGGACAGTCTCGTGTCGCTCGGCTGCCTCGTCTCGGGCGCGCAGGTCGAGCGCAGCATGATCGGTCCGTGGTGCGGGATCGACTCCGGGGCGAAGGTGCTCGACTCGATCGTCTTCGAACGGGCGTCGATCGGCGCAGGCGCGGTCGTGAACCGCGCCATCCTCGACAAGGACGTCGTCATCGCGCCGGGAGCGCGCGTGGGCGTCGACCGCGAGGCGGACGAGGCCCGCGGCTTCACCGTCACCGAGTCGGGCATCACGGTCGTGGGCAAGGGCGTGCGGGTCGAGGCGTAGGCACGACCCCTCCCGACCGACGGTCGGCCTGGAGGCGCGGCGCACGTCACACGACGCGCCGCGCCTCCGGCAGTCGGTACCGTTGGTCCGTGCCACGCTTCCTCGTCGTCCTCGATGCCGATTCCACGCTCCTCGAGGACGAGGTCATCGAGCTGCTGGCCGACGGCGCCGGGACGCGCCCACAGGTCCAGGCGATCACGGAGCGCGCCATGCGCGGCGAGATCGACTTCGCCGAGAGCCTCCGGGAGCGTGTCGCGACCCTTTCGGGCCTCCAGGCCGACGTCTTCCGGCGCGCGCAGGACATGGTCCGCGTGACGCGAGGAGCGGACGAACTGGTCCGCGGCGTGCACGCCGCCGGCGGGACCGTCGGCGTGGTGTCCGGCGGGTTCCACGAGGTCCTCGACCTGTTCGCCGACCGGTTGGGTCTCGACCACTGCCGGGCGAACCGACTCGAGGTCGTGGACGGTGTCCTGACCGGCCGCGTCCTGGGCGACGTCGTTGATGCGCACGCGAAGGCCGTGGCGCTCCGGGAGTGGGCGGCCGAGGACGGCGTCCCGGCAGCGCGGACGGTCGCGGTGGGTGACGGCGCGAACGACCTCGAGATGATGCGCGTGGCCGCCCTGTCCGTGGCGTTCGACGCGAAGCCGCGGGTGCGCGAGCAGGCGGACGTGGCGGTGGTCGACCGCGACCTGTCCGTCGTGCTCGCGACGCTGGGCATGCGCGGCTGACGCCGAGCACACCCCGTTCGACCGGCTGCCCCGCCGCCGAGCCGCAGCGCCGCCGCGCCGAGTCTCGGCTCCGCGGTCGGTTTCGCGACGCTCCGGGCGCGGAACTGTCCGCCCAGCCGAGCCGCGGGGTCGACCGACCGACTAGTGGCCCATCCCGAGGCCGCCGTCGACCGGGACCACCGCGCCGGAGATGTACCCGGCACCGTCCCCGGCGAGGAACAGCGTCGCGTCGGCGACGTCGTCCACCGTGCCGTACCGGGCGGCCGGGATCTGCTTCTTGAACTCCGCCTGCAGTTCCTCCGGCAGCGCCGCGGTCATGTCCGTCTGGATGAACCCCGGGGCGACGACGTTCGCCGTGATGCCACGCGACCCGAGCTCCCGCGTGATCGAGCGGGCCATCCCGACGAGGGCGGCCTTGGACGAGGCGTAGTTCACCTGGCCGACCTGGCCGTAGGCGCCGACGACGCTCGACATGAGCACGATGCGGCCGAACTTCGCCTTCATCATCCCCTTCGTCGCACGCTTCACGACGCGGAAGGTGCCGGTGAGGTTCGTGTCGATGACGCTCGTGAAGTCCTCCTCGGACATCCGGAGCAGCAGCTGGTCGTTCGTGATCCCGGCGTTGGCGACGAGCACCTCGACGGGTCCGAGCTCGGCCTCGACCTGCGTGAACGCGGCGTCGACCGAGGCGGTGTCGGTGATGTCCGCCTGCACGGTGAGCGCGCCCTCTGGGCCGCCCTGGCCGCTGCGCGAGGTCACGGCGACGCGATGTCCGGCGGCGACGAACCGCTCGGCGAGGGCGTGGCCGATGCCGCGGTTGCCGCCGGTGACGAGGACAGTTCGGGGGGTGCTCATGGTCGCTCCGATCGGGGTTGGGTGCTCGGCGTGCCGGTCCCGGACCGGTCGGACACGCCCGGACGAGCGTACCGGAGCCGATACCCGCACCTGTCCCCCGTGTGCCGACTGCATCTGTCAGCGGTCGGGCTTAGGCTGGACCAGGGCAGAGGAAAGAACACCGTATGAAGACGACGAACAGCATCACGTCCCTCCCGGACTCACCGGAGCAGGACCGGGCACACCGGTTGTCCCGCTACGTCTGGCAGATGGCGGTACGTGTGGTGTTCTTCATCGGGGCCGTGCTCGTCTGGTCGACCTGGCACACCTGGCTCGTGGTCATCCCGATCGTCCTCGCCGGGGTCATCCCGTGGGTCGCGGTCATCATCGCCAACGCGGGCAACCGCGGCGAGAGTGACTTCGTCGCCCCGGCCGGCGCGATCGAGCTCTACGACGCCGTCGACCCGCGCCTGCGTGAACAGCAGGAGGACGCTCGCGCCGAGGCCTACCGCGCCGAGCAGGACCGACTACGCGAACAGGCCCAGCACGCGCAGGAAGAATGGCAGCGCAACGGAGACCGCTCGCGCGTGTGGGGCCGGCGCTGATGGGGGCGACCTTCGACCTCTTCACCGAGCCCGGATCGACCCCGGTGTGCTCGCGAGCCGGGTGTGTCTCGACGGCCGCCTGGCGCGTCAACTGGCGCAACCCGCGCATCCACGCGATCGACCGCGTGAAGATCTGGGCCGCGTGCGACGAACACCGTGACTTCCTCGCTGACTACCTCCGCTCGCGGTCCTTCCCCGTCCGGGTGACCGGCATGCACGAGGACGTGGACCGCCTCGACGACGAACGCGATCCGGCCGACGCCCCGAAGAACGACGTCGGTGCGCGCGCGGCCGGTGAGCGCCGGTGACGGACCAGTTCGACCCGGGTTCCCGGTACGGCCGGCGACACGCGCAGAAGCTCGAGCGGGCCGTCGCCGCCGACCGTGCCCGCAGGCGTGACGCCGACGACGGAGCCACGGCCGAGCGTGACCCGGACGAACCCTTCGTCGGGTGGCGATTCGTGCAGAGCCGGCGCTGGCTCGGTTACTTCGCCATCGCCGTCGCGTTCGCGGTCGTCTGCACGTTGTTCGGCATGTGGCAGTGGGACCGGCGGAACGAGGCGGTCCGCCAGAACGACCAGGTCGCCCAGAACTACGACCACACCCCGGTGCCGCTCGACCGGGCACTCCCCCGGGCCTCCAGCTGGGACGACTCGCAGACCTGGCTCCGCGTCCGCGTCACCGGCCGCTACGACGTCGACGACCAGCTGCTCGTCCGCAACCGCGTCCACAACGGCCAGCCCGGCTTCGAGGTCCTGACCCCGCTCGTCACCGCGGACGGCCGGGCGTTCGTCGTCGACCGGGGATGGGTCCCGACCGGCAACGCGCAGGACGCCCCCGACCACGTGCCGGCTCCCCCGTCCGGCGAGGTCACCGCGGTCGTCCGGCTGCAGCAGAGCGAGCCGCGCATCCCGGGTCGCACGGATCCGGCGCACACCGACCAGGTCCAGTCCGTGACCCTCGCCGACGTCGCGAAGAAGGTCGACCGACCGATCTGGACCGGCGCGTACGGGCAGCTCGCGTCCGAGTCACCCACGCCCGCCGAAGCCCGTCCCCTCGGGTGGGACCGCCCCACCGCCGACACCGGCCTGCACCTCAGCTACTTCATCCAGTGGTTCATGTTCGCGGCCGGGGGCTTCGGGTTCCTCGCGTACCTGATGGTGCAGGAGTACCGGAACCTCAACCAAGACGACCCCGAGGAGCGCGAGCGCGCGCTCGAACGGCAGCGCCGCAAGGACGCCAAGCCGAAGACCGACGCCGAGATCGAGGACGAACTCCTGCGAGCCGGCCACTGAGACGACGGGAGGCGCGTGGCGGACCCGCCACGCGCCTCCCGTCCGGTCCGGCGGACCGCACCCGTCGTCAGGCGAGCTCGATGAGCTCCGCGTAGTCCTTGTTCCAGTGGTCCTCGGTGCCGTCCGGCAGCAGCAGGACGCGCTCGGGGTTGAGCGCCTCGACGGCGCCGGCGTCGTGCGAGACGAGGACGACCGCGCCCTCGTACCCGGCGAGGGCACCGAGGATCTCCTCGCGCGAGGCGGGGTCGAGGTTGTTCGTCGGCTCGTCGAGCAGCAGGACGTTCGCACCCGACACCACGATCATCGCGAGCGAGAGACGGGTCTTCTCACCGCCGGACAGCACACCGGCCTTCTTGTAGCCGTCGTCGCCGGTGAAGAGGAACGACCCGAGGACACGGCGCGCCTCGGTCTCGTTGAGCTCCGTCGACGCCGAGACCATGTTCTCGATCACGGTGCGGTTGACGTCGATGTTCTCGTGCTCCTGCGCGTAGTACCCGATGCGCAGCCCGTGCCCCGGCAGGATCTCGCCGGTGTCCGGCTGGTCCGCGCCCGCGAGGATCCGGAGCAGCGTCGTCTTGCCCGCACCGTTGAAGCCGAGGATGACCACGCGCGAACCGCGGTCGATCGCCAGGTCCACGCCGGCGAAGATCTCGAGCGAGCCGTACGACTTCGACAGTCCCTCGGCCATGAGCGGGGTGCGGCCGCACGACACCGGCGTCGGGAAGCGCAGCTTCGCGACCCGATCGGCGACGCGCTCCTCCTCGAGGCCGGCGAGCAGCTTGTCGGCGCGCGCCACCATCTGGTGCGCCGCCGCGGCCTTCGACGCCTTGGCGCCGAACCGGGCGGCCTGGTCCTTCAGCGTGGCGGCCTTCTTCTCGGCGTTCGCGCGCTCCTTGCGTCGACGCTCCTCGTCGGCGGCGCGCTGCCGCTGGTAGAGCTTCCAGCCCATGTTGTAGACGTCGATGCTCTGCCGGTTCGCGTCGAGGTAGAACACCCGGTTGACGACCTCGTCGACGAGCTCCACGTCGTGGGAGATGATGATGACGCCGCCGGAGTACGTCTTGAGGTGCTCGCGCAGCCAGACGACCGAGTCGGCGTCGAGGTGGTTGGTCGGCTCGTCGAGGATCATCGTCTCGGCGTCCGAGAACAGGATGCGGGCGAGCTCGATGCGCCGACGCTGACCGCCGGAGAGCGTCTTGAGCTGCTGGTCGAGGATGCGGTCCGGCAGCTTGAGGTTCGACGCGATCGAGGCGGCCTCGGCCTCGGCCGCGTAGCCACCCAGCGCGTTGAACTGGTCGTCCAACCGGCTGTACCGGCGCATCGCCTTCTCGGCCACGGCGGGGTCGTCGCTCGCCATGTCGAGCGTGGCGAGCCGGATGCCCTCCACGAGCTCGCCGAGACCACGGGCGTCGAGGATGCGCTTCCGCGCGGTCTCCTCCGGGTCGCCGGAGCGCGGGTCCTGCGGGAGGTACCCGATCTCGCCGCCGCGGTCGATCTTGCCGCCGGTCGGCTGCGTCTCGCCCGCGAGGGCCTTCGTCATCGTCGTCTTCCCCGCGCCGTTGCGGCCGACGAGTCCGATCTTGTCGCCCTTCTCGACGCGGAAGGAGACATCCTCCATGAGGAGGCGAGCCCCGACGCGGATCTCGAGTTCGTGCACGGCAAGCACAGTGGACGTCCAATCAGTTGGTGGGTTTGCACAACGACGTGTGCGGGAGGTGCACCGCTACGCTGACGGGACCGATGGTCCTGAACAGGACCAGCAGTCCATTCTAGGAGAATCCATGACGAACGCCACCGGGTTCGCTCCCCGCGCAGTCCTCGCCGACCGTCTGCGCACCCACGGCCTGGCCACGAACGCCGCCCTGGTCGCCGGCGGCGCACTCTTCACCGCCGCGCTGGCGCAGGTGCAGGTGCCGATGTGGCCTGTGCCGATCACCGGGCAGACCCTGGCCGTCGTGCTCGTCGGCGCCACGCTCGGTGCCCGCCGCGGCATGCTGTCGCTGCTCGTCTACGCCGTCGCCGGACTCGCGGGTGCCCCGTTCTTCGCCGACATGCAGGGTGGCCTGCAGGCGCTCGCCCTGCCGAGCTTCGGGTACGTCGTCGGCTTCATCCCGGCCGCCGGGCTCGTCGGCTGGCTCGCACGCCGCAACTGGGACCGTCACGTCGGACGTGCCGCGGTCGCGTTCACGCTGGCCAGCGCGATCCCGTTCGTGACCGGCCTGCCCTGGCTCGCCGTGGCGCTCGGGCAGCTCGGTGCGCCGAACGACCTGCAGTCGGTGCTCGCCGCCGGGCTGTACCCGTTCATGGTCGGCGGCATCGCCAAGGCGCTCATCGCCGCCGGCGTCCTGCCGCTCGCGTGGAAGGCCGTCGGCCACCGCTGACGCGTCCCGGCATCGCGCCGAGGTCGCACCGAGGTCGCGCCGAGGTCGCACGACACGCCGCGTGCGCGGCGTCGAGATCGCAGAAAGTGCCGCTCCGTCTCCAGACGGGCGGCACTTTTCGCGATCTCGGCAGCGTCCCGGCTTCGTCGGGGCGCGCGGGCGTGGAGCGCCCGCCACACGACGGACGGGAGGCGCGGTGCCAGCTGGCACCGCGCCTCCCGTCCGTGCTGGGTCGCGTCTAGATCGAGAAGCCGAGCGCGCGCATCATCTCGCGCCCGTCGTCGGTGATCCGCTCCGGGCCCCACGGCGGCATCCAGACCCAGTTGATCCGGAATGCGTCGACGATGCCGTCGAGCGCGTTCGCCGTGTCGCCCTCGATGACGTCCGTCAGGGGGCAGCCGGCACTCGTGAGCGTCATGCTGATCACGAGCGCGGTCGCCTCGTCGTCCCAGGCCAGGTCGTAGATGAGCCCGAGGTCGACGATGTTCACGCCGAGCTCCGGGTCCTGGACCTCCTTGAGGCCCTCGACGACCTCGTCGAACTTGTCCGGTGCGAGTGCCGTGATCATCAGTTGCCCGCCGTGGCCGCAGCAGCCTGCACGTACCGGTCGTAGCCCTCGTTCTCGAGGCGCTCGGCGAGCTCGGGGCCACCCTGCTCGGCGACCTTGCCCGCGACGAAGACGTGCACGAAGTCCGGCTTGATGTAGCGGAGGATGCGCGTGTAGTGCGTGATGAGGAGCACACCGAGACCGGTGGCCGCCTTGGCACGGTTCACGCCCTCGGAGACGATCTTCAGCGCGTCGACGTCGAGGCCGGAGTCGGTCTCGTCGAGGACGGCGAACTTCGGCTTCAGGAGCTCGAGCTGCATGATCTCGTGACGCTTCTTCTCGCCGCCGGAGAAGCCCTCGTTGACGTTGCGCTCCGCGAAGGCGGAGTCCATCTTGAGGTCGGCCATCGACTGGCGGAGGTCCTTGACCCAGCTGCGGAGCGCGGGTGCCTCACCGTCGATCGCGGTCTTCGCCGTGCGGAGGAAGTTCGAGACGGTCACGCCGGGGATCTCGACCGGGTACTGCATGGCCAGGAACATGCCGGCGCGGGCCCGCTCGTCGACGCTCATCGCGAGGACGTCCTCGCCGTCGAGCGTGATCGAGCCGCCGACGACGTTGTACCGCGGGTGACCGGCGATCGTGTAGGCGAGGGTCGACTTGCCCGAGCCGTTCGGCCCCATGATCGCGTGGATCTCGCCCTCGTTGATCGTCAGGTCGACGCCCTTGAGGATCTCCTTGACGCCCTGGTCGGTGTCGATGGTGACCTGCAGGTCACGGATTTCGAGAGTGGACATTGCGTTCCTTCGGTTGCAGCTGTGGTGCGGCGTCAGCCGCGGGAAGTGGGTGGGCACGGCGGTCGGGCCGCGCCGGAGCGGTCAGTCGACCGGGACCGGGTCCTGCACGTCGACGTAGACGTCGCCGTCGCGGACCTCGACCCGGAAGACCGGGACGGGCTCGTACGCCGGGAAGTTCTGCGGCTTGCCGGTGGCGAGGGAGAAGCGCGAGCCGTGCGCCCAGCACTCCAGCGTGTCACCCTCGACGAAGCCCTCCGCCAGGGAGATGTCCCCGTGGGTGCACGTGTCGCCGATGGCGTGCACGGTGCCCGCGGAGTCCTTCACGATGGCGACCGCGGTGCCGTCGACGACAGCGCGCATCGGGCTGTCGACCGCGATGTCCGCTTCGGCACAGACCTTCGTCGACATCAGGCGGAGGCTGCTTCCGTCTCGGGCGCGGCCAGCACGGTGCGCCCTTCCTGGAGCTCCTGCTCGACCGCCACGATGAGACGTTCCTCGAGCTCGGGTGCGCCGATCTTCTGGATCACCTCGACGAGGAACCCGAGCACGACGAGGCGACGGGCCTCTTCCTCGGGGACGCCACGCGACTGCAGGTAGAAGAGCTGCTCGTCGTCGAAGCGACCGGTCGCGCTGGCGTGGCCGGCGCCCTCGATGTCGCCCGTCTCGATCTCGAGGTTCGGGATGCTGTCGGCGCGCGTGCCGTCGGTCAGGACCAGGTTGCGGTTCTGCTCGTACGAGTCGGTGCCGGAGCCGTCGCGCCCGATCAGGACGTCGCCGATCCAGACCGTGTGGGCGCCCTGGCCCTGGAGTGCGCCCTTGTAGTTGACGCGACCGCGCGTGTTCGGCGCGTCGTGGTTCACGTAGACCTGCTGCTCGATGTACTGCCCGGCATCGGCGAAGTAGACGCCGTACATCTCGGTGTCGGCGCCCTGTGCACCGAGGTGCGTCGAGGGGTTGACCCGGACGACGTCGCCGCCCAACGAGACCACGACGTGCTTCAGGAAGGCGTCGCGGCCGACCTCGGCGAAGTGCGTCGACACGTGCACGGCGTCGTCGTCCCAGTCCTGCAGGCTGACGACGGTGAGCCGGGCGCCGTCGCGGACGACGATCTCGATGTTCTCGCTCAGGAGCGCCGAGCCGCGGTTGTCGAGCACGACGATGCCCTGCGCGTGCGCCTCGGCCGTGATGACCGTGTGGGCGGCGCGGGGCTGCGTGCCGAAGTCGGAGCGGGTCAGCGTGATGAACTCGTGCGCTTCGGTCGCCTTCACGGTGACGGCGAGGACGGCGTCCCGCGCGGTCCACGCAGCTGCGGCCGCACGGTCCTCCGGCAGGCCGGCGGTGCCGACGCGGGGGTCGTCGCTGCGGCCCCACTCGACGTCGGCGCCGTCGGACTGACGGGCGAGGAACGGGTACGCGGAGCCGTCGAGACCGCCGTCGAGGAGCGGCTGGAGCTTCGCGAGGGGTGCGAACTTCCAGTTCACCTCTCGGCCGGTGACCGTCGGGAAGGCGTCGATGTCGCCGGACTGCGGACGCTCCGAGCGCGTCTGGACGGGGATGTCCTTGCCGCTCGACGGCGCGTCCCAGCCGCCGTCCGAGTGGGCGACGGCACCGTGCTGCGCCGGGGTGGCCGCAGTCGGCTGCGCGGACTCCGCCGGGGCGATCGGCTGGTCGATGTGGGGAGGGGTGGAGCTGGACATCTAGCCGACGGATCCTTCCATGCTCATCTCGATGAGCTTGTTGAGTTCGAGTGCGTACTCCATCGGGAGCTCACGGGCGATGGGCTCGATGAAGCCTCGGACGATCATCGCCATCGCCTCGTCCTCCGGCATGCCGCGCGACATGAGGTAGAACAGCTGCTCCTCGCTGACGCGGGAGACGGTGGCCTCGTGGCCGAGCTGCACGTCGTCGACGCGGATGTCGATCGCCGGGTACGTGTCGCTCCGGCTGATCGTGTCGACGAGCAGCGCGTCGCAGCGGACCGTGTTCGCGGCGTGGTGTGCGTTCGGGTCGACCCGGACCTCGCCGCGGTAGCCGGCGCGGCCGCCGCCACGGGCGATCGACTTCGAGACGATCGACGACGTCGTGTACGGCGCCATGTGGATCATCTTCGCGCCGGCGTCCTGGTGCTGCCCGGGGCCCGCGAAGGCCACCGAGAGGGTCTCGCCCTTGGCGTGCTCACCGGCGAGGTAGATCGACGGGTACTTCATCGTGACCTTGGAGCCGATGTTGCCGTCGATCCACTCCATCGTCGCGCCCTCGTGCGCGATCGCACGCTTGGTGACGAGGTTGTAGACGTTGTTCGACCAGTTCTGGATCGTCGTGTAGCGCACGCGGGCGTTCTTCTTCACGATGATCTCGACGACGGCCGAGTGCAGCGAGTCCGACTTGTAGATCGGCGCCGTGCAGCCCTCGATGTAGTGGACGTACGAGTCCTCGTCCGCGATGATCAGCGTCCGCTCGAACTGACCCATGTTCTCGGTGTTGATGCGGAAGTAGGCCTGCAGCGGGATCTCGACGTGCACGCCCTTCGGGACGTAGACGAACGACCCACCGGACCACACGGCCGTGTTCAGCGCGGCGAACTTGTTGTCGCCGGCGGGGATCACGGTGCCGAAGTACTCCTCGAAGATCTCGGGGTGCTCGCGGAGCGCCGTGTCGGTGTCCATGAAGATGACACCCTGCTGCTCGAGGTCCTCGCGGATCTGGTGGTAGACCACCTCGGACTCGTACTGCGCGGCGACGCCGGCGACGAGGCGCTGACGCTCGGCCTCGGGGATGCCGAGCTTCTCGTAGGTCGCGCGGATGTCCTCGGGGAGGTCCTCCCACGACTGCGCCTGCTTCTCGGTGGAGCGCACGAAGTACTTGATGTTGTCGAAGTCGATGCCCGTCAGGTCGGCACCCCACGTCGGCATCGGCTTACGGCCGAACAGCTGCAGGCCCTTCAGGCGGTTCTTGAGCATCCACTCGGGCTCGCCCTTGAGGTTCGAGATGTCGGTGACGACCTCCTCCGAGATGCCACGACGGGCGGAGGCCCCGGCGGTGTCGGAGTCGGACCAGCCGAACTCGTATTGCCCGAGCCCTTCGAGCTCGGGACGGTCGATGAGCACGTCGGACATGGTCTCCTCGTTTCCTTCTCGCGCAGGCAGCGTCTTCGGGTGTCAACCCGTGGCGTCTGGACGCCATTCCACCGTGGACCGCCGACAAGGCGGTCACGGTGTTGCTCCCTCGCAACGTCGATGGTTCCACGCAGTCCTGGGTTCATCCGGCGATCTCGGCCCATTCGGAGCCGGCGCCTGCCTAGACTTGACTGCTGCTGAACCCTCGAATCCTACAGGTTCACTGCACGGAACAACAGGAAGGCACCACCCTCGTGACTCGCGTCGTCTCCCCCGTCGACCAGGACGTCCGGACCCCGCGGTGGTGGGCGCTCCCCCGCGTCGTCGACCAGCGCGTGGTCGTGCTGGCCTGGGCGTCGTTCGTCGTCGAGGTCGTCCTCATCGGCACCGGTGGCCTCGTGCGCCTGACCGCGTCGGGCCTCGGGTGCCCGACCTGGCCCAAGTGCACGGCGGACTCGCTCGTCTCGACCCCGGAGATGGGCGTCCACGGGATCATCGAGTTCGGCAACCGACTGCTCACCTTCGTGCTCGTCGTGGTGGCGATCGCGATGTTCCTGCTCGTGGTTCGCATGCGCCGCACGCGCCCCGAACTCTTCTGGCTCGCGTTCGCCCAGGGCGCAGCGATCCCGGTGCAGGCCGTGATCGGTGGCCTCAGCGTGTTGACCAACCTGAACCCCTACGTCGTCGGCCTGCACTTCGTCGTCTCGACGCTCCTCACGAGCATCACGGCGACGCTCGTGTACCGCTCCGTGAACGGTCCGCGCTCCGGTCCCCGTCTCGTGCCCGGGTGGTACACGGGCGTCGTGCGGGGCACGGTCGTCGCAGTGGCGGTGACCGTCCTGCTCGGCATCCTCACGACGGGCAGCGGCCCGCACGCCGGCGCGTCGGCGGCGGTCGACGGCGGCCGGTTGCACCGCACCGGCTTCGACCCGGGCATCCTGCAGCACGTGCACGCCGTCCCCGCCTACGCACTCTTCGCCCTGACCCTCGTGCTGGTCGTCGGTGCCGTGCGACTGCGCCTCTCGAGCAGGTGGGCCCTGGTCCTGCTCGTGGTCGAGTTCGTCCAGATCGCGGTCGGCCTGACGCAGGCGCGCATGCACCTGCCGGTCGGACTGGTCGGCACGCACATGGTGCTCGCCGGCCTGCTGGTCGGGGCGGTCACCGTCGTGGTGCTGTCCACGCGCGGGTCCGCCGGGCGCCTCGCCGTGCGGGAGTCGGCCGCCACCGTCTGACCCCGGCCGTCACACGCTCCGACACCCCACGAGTCGTCCGACTCGTGGGGTGTCGTGTTGCGGGGGCAGTGGACGCCACCCGCGGTCGGTCTGGAGGCGCGGCGCGGGCTGGCACCGCCCCTCCCGACCGGGGGTGGTCGCGTCCACCTCCCGCGGCGGGGCCGAGGCTCCGCAGTGGTGCGACGAGACCGATGTCGTACGACTGCGACGGTGTCGCACCACCGCGGACGCGACCAGCAGCGCCCGCGACGAGCGACACCACCGATGTCGTACGACTGCGACGCTGTCGCAGCACCGCGGACGCAACCAGCAGCGTCCGCAACGTCCACCGATGTCGTACGACTGCGGACGCAACCAGCAGCGCCCGCAACGAGCGACACCACCGACGTCGTACGACTGCGACGTCGTCGCACCACCGCGGACGCAACCAGCAGCGCCCGCAACGAGCGAGACCACCGACGTCGTACGACTGCGACGATGTCGCTCCGAGTCGACGCCGCACAGGGCAGACGCGGACCGACACCCGGAGCCGCGCCCCGTCTAGAAGCTGAAGACCTGCGGCAGCAGCGGGTCGATGCCCACCGCGATGAAGAGCAGCGTCAGGTACGTGATCGAGCTGTGGAAGACCCGCATCGGCTGCACGTGCTCCACGTGCTGGATCGCCCGCGAGTAGAGCCGGTGCGACTCGACGACGAACCAGATGCCGCCCGCCAGCGCCACGACCGTGTAGAGCGGCCCCATGTGCGCCACGGGGATGAGCAGCAGCGAGCAGACCAGCGTCGCCCAGGCGTACAGGACGACCTGGAGCCCGACGACCGTCCGCCCCCGGACCACGGCCAGCATCGGCACGTCGGCAGCGTCGTAGTCGTCGCGGTACTTCATCGACAGCGGCCAGTAGTGCGGCGGCGTCCAGAGGAAGATCACCATGAAGAGGATGACCGGCGCCCACGAGAGCGAGCCGGTGACGCCCGCCCAGCCGATCAGCACGGGCATGCACCCGGCGGATCCGCCCCACACGATGTTCTGCGGGGTGCGGCGCTTGAGCCAGAGCGTGTACACGAAGACGTAGATGAGGATCGCGACGACGCTGAGCGCGGCTGCGAGCCAGTTCACCAGGAACCCGAGCACCGCCGTCGACAGGACGCCGAGCACCCACGAGAACACGAGCGCTTCGCGGTCCGACAGCTCTCCGGTGACGAGGGGGCGCGTGCTGGTGCGCTTCATCAGACGGTCGATGTCACGGTCGATGTAGCAGTTGAAGGCTGAGGCGGACCCGGCCGACATGGCGCCGCCGAGCATGGTCCAGAAGACGAGCCACAGGTCCGGCACTCCACGCTCGGCGAGGAACATCGTCGGCGCCGTGGTGACGAGGAGCAGTTCCATCACCCGTGGCTTCGTCAGCGACACGTACGCCCGGACCTTGCGGGACAGCGTCGAGCGGGGTCGATCGGTGTCGGGCCGGGTCACGGTTGCAGTCAACGGGGGAACCTCAGTCTGTTCGCATCAGCTCGCACACTCGGTGGACGACTGCGGCGGCGTCCGGGCGTGCGCTGACCCGGAATGTCCACGGGTCGCGACCAGTTTACGTGATGGAAGCGCCGCGACGGTGCCCCGCTCCTGATCGACACGCCCGGCTCGTCCGTGGCGACGGTGATGCCGAGTGCACGACTCGCGTCACCTGAACCCCTTCTGAGTGCATGGTCACTATGCTGGAGACGCCCTCCCGCAGTGCGTGCCCCGATGACGTCGGCCGCGAAGAGCCGGTCGGTGGCCGCGAGACGGCGACACGACGTAGGCCCCGGGATGGCGATCATGTCCGTGCGATGGCACGAGCCCTCGCACATGTCGCATCAAGAAGGGTCAACATCCAAGTGGCTGAATTCACCTGGGACGCCATCGACCGGAAGGCCGTCGACACGGCCCGCGTACTCGCCGCAGACTCGGTCGAGGCCGCCGGCAACGGTCACCCCGGCACCGCGATGAGCCTCGCACCGCTCGCACACCTGCTCTTCCAGAAGGTGATGCGTCGCGACCCGAGCGACTCCACCTGGATCGGCCGCGACCGCTTCATCCTCTCGGCCGGTCACGCCTCGATCCTGCAGTACGTGCAGTTCTACCTGCACGGCTACGGTCTCGAGCTCGAGGACCTCCAGCACCTCCGCAAGTGGGGTTCGAAGACCCCGGGTCACCCGGAGTACGGCCACACCGACGGCGTCGAGATCACGACCGGCCCGCTCGGCCAGGGTCTCGCCTCCTCCGTCGGCTTCGGCTACGCGCAGCGCTTCGAGCGCGGCCTGTTCGACCCGGAGACCGCTGACGGCGAGTCGCCGTTCGACCACTTCACCTACGTGATCGCCGGCGACGGCGACATGCAGGAAGGCATCACCAACGAGGCCGCGAGCCTCGCCGGCCGCCAGCAGCTCGGTCGCCTGGTCGTCTTCTACGACTCGAACCAGATCTCCATCGAGGACGACACCGACATCGCCTTCTCCGAGGACGTCGCGGCTCGCTACGAGGCGCTCGGCTGGCACGTCCAGCACGTCGACTGGAAGAAGACCGGCGAGTACTCCGAGGACGTCGAGGAGCTGTACCGCGCGGTCGAGGCCGCCAAGGCGGAGACCCACAAGCCCTCGCTCATCGTCCTCAAGACGATCATCGGCTGGCCGTCCCCGACCAAGCAGAACTCCGGCAAGATCCACGGCTCCGCCCTGGGCGCCGACGAGCTGAAGGGTCTCAAGGAGGTCCTCGGCTTCGACCCCGAGCAGACCTTCCACGTCGACCCCGAGGTCCTCGAGTACACCCGCGGCGCCGTCGCCAAGGGCCAGGCGCAGCACGCCGAGTGGCAGAAGACCTTCGACGCGTGGGCCACGGCCAACCCGGAGAAGAAGGCGATGCTCGACCGCATCAACTCCGGCGAGCTGCCCGAGGGCCTCGAGGAGGCACTGCCGGTCTTCCCGACCGACAAGGCCGTCTCGACCCGTGCCGCGTCCGGCAAGGTCATCAACGCCATCGCGCCGCTGATGCCCGAGTTCTGGGGCGGTTCGGCCGACCTCGCCGAGTCCAACCTCACCACGATCGAGGGTGCGAAGTCCTTCGGTCCGGTCGAGGCCTCGACGAAGACGTGGAGCACCGACCCGTACGGCCGCGTGCTGCACTTCGGCATCCGCGAGCACGCCATGGGCGCGATCCTGAACGGCATCGTCCTGCACGGGAACACCCGCCCCTTCGGCGGCACGTTCCTGATCTTCAGCGACTACATGCGTCCGGCGGTCCGTCTCGCCGCGCTCATGAAGGCGCCGGCGATCTACGTCTGGACGCACGACTCCATCGCCCTCGGCGAGGACGGCCCGACGCACCAGCCGATCGAGCAGGTCAGCGCCCTCCGCGCGATCCCGGGCCTCGACGTCGTCCGTCCGGCCGACGCGACCGAGGTCGCCTACGCCTGGCTCGAGATGCTCAAGCACAAGGACCGTCCGGCCGGCATCGCGCTGAGCCGTCAGAACCTCCCCGTGTTCGAGCGCGGCGAGGGCGAGGCCTCGGGCGAGACCTTCGCCTCGGCGAAGAACGTCGCCAAGGGCGCGTACATCCTCGCCGAGGCGCCGAACGGCACCCCGGACGTGATCCTCATCGCGACCGGTTCCGAGGTCCAGATCGCGGTCGACGCCCGCGAGCAGCTCAAGGGCGAGGGCATCAACGCCCGCGTCGTGAGCGCCCCGTCCCTCGAGTGGTTCCGCGAGCAGTCCGAGAACTACCAGGACCAGGTCCTGCCGAAGGACGTCACCGCCCGCGTGTCGGTCGAGGCCGGCATCGCCATGAGCTGGCGCGACATCATCGGCGACAAGGGCCGCAGCGTCTCGATCGAGCACTTCGGTGCCTCGGCCGACTACCAGACGCTGTTCAAGGAGTTCGGCTTCACGACGGAGCACGTCGTGGCCGCCGCGAAGGAATCGATCGCGGCTTCCTGACCCGCAGGGGCCGGGTCCGGTTCGCCGGACCCGGCCCTTCTTCCGGGAGGCGCGGCTCGGCCCCGCCACGCGACTCCCGGGACCCCCTACCCCGACTTCACGGCCCTCGTCGCATCCACGACGTCGGCCCCGTCGATGAAAGAAGAAGAGAAACACATGGCTGACACCACCCCCACCGCCGCCCTCTCCGCGGTCGGCGTGAGCATCTGGCTCGACGACCTCTCCCGCGAGCTCCTCGAGACCGGCAAGCTCACCGAGCTCATCGAGCAGAAGAACGTCGTCGGCGTCACGACGAACCCGACGATCTTCGCCTCGGCCCTCGCCAAGGGCGAGCGCTACGACTCGCAGGTCAAGGAGCTCGCCGCCGCGGGCACCGACGTCACCGCGGCGATCTTCGAGATCACGACGCAGGACGTCGCCAACGCGTCCGACGTCTTCAAGCCGATCTACGACGAGACCAAGGGCTTCGACGGCCGCGTCTCGATCGAGGTCGAGCCGGGCCTGGCCCACGACACCCAGAAGACCATCGAGCAGGCGAAGTTCCTGTTCGACAAGGTGGGACGCGAGAACGTCCTCATCAAGATCCCCGCGACGCTCGAGGGCCTCGAGGCGATCACCGAGGTCATCGGCGCCGGCATCTCGGTCAACGTCACCCTGATCTTCTCGCTCGAGCGCTACCGCGCCGTGATCGACGCCTACCTCGGTGGTCTCGAGAAGGCCAAGGCCGCGGGCCACGACCTGTCCAAGATCCACTCGGTCGCCTCGTTCTTCGTGTCCCGCGTCGACTCCGAGATCGACAAGCGTCTCGACGCCGTCGGCACCGACGAGGCCAAGGCCCTCAAGTCGAAGGCCGGCATCGCGAACGCGCAGCTCGCCTACCAGGTCTGGACCGAGGCGTTCGCAACCGAGCGCGCCCTCGGCCTGCTCGAGTCCGGTGCGAACACGCAGCGTCCGCTCTGGGCCTCGACCGGTGTCAAGGACCCGTCGCTCCCGGACACGCTCTACGTGACCGAGCTCGCCGCCCCGAACACCGTCAACACCATGCCGGGCAAGACCCTCGACGCCACGTTCGACCACGGTGAGATCCACGGCGACGCCATCGCCGGCACCTTCGACGACGCGCAGGCCGTCCTCGACCAGCTCGCCGCGCAGGGCATCGACTACGACGACGTCGTGGCACTCCTCGAGAAGGAGGGCGTGGACAAGTTCAACGTCTCCTGGGGCGAGCTCGTCGACACCGTCAAGACGGCCCTCGAGGGCGCCAAGTAGTGACGGTCTCCATCGCCGCCAGCGGTGACGCGGCGCGGGCCATCGACTCGGTGGTCCCGCGCCTCGTCACCGACCTGGTGGCGTCGGGCATCACCGCCCAGGACCCCGAGCTCTGGGGTCCCGCCGCCGAGACCGAGGCGTCGAAGCGTCTCGGGTGGGTGGAGGCCGTCTCGGTCTCCCGTCCGCTCGTCGACGAGGTGGTCGCCCTGCGCGAGTCGCTCCGAGCCGGAGGGGTCGACCACGTCGTCCTCGCCGGCATGGGCGGCTCGTCGCTCGCGCCCGAGGTCATCACCCGGACCTCCGGCGTCGCGCTCACCGTCCTCGACTCGACCGACCCGGCGCAGGTCCGTGCCGCGGTCGAGCACGAGCTGGAGCGCACCGTGCTCGTCGTCTCCTCGAAGTCGGGCTCGACCCTCGAGACCGACTCGCAGCGTCGTGTGTACGAGCAGGCGTTCCGCGACGCGGGCATCGACCCGGCCGGGCGCATCGTGGTCGTCACCGACCCGGGCTCGCCGCTCGAGGCCGAGGCCGTCGCCGCGGGCTACCGCGTGTTCTCCGCCGACCCGAACGTCGGCGGACGGTACTCCGCGCTGACCGCCTTCGGTCTCGTGCCTTCCGGCCTCGCCGGGGCGGACATCGCCGGACTCCTCGACGAGGCGGACGCCATCTCGGCGCTCCTCTCCGTGGACATCGACGAGAACCCGGGCCTCGTGCTCGGCGCGGTCCTCGCCGGCACCAGTCCCCTGCGGGACAAGATCGGCATCGTCCCGGACGGCACGCACATCGTCGGCTTCGGCGACTGGGTGGAGCAGCTGATCGCGGAGTCGACCGGCAAGAGCGGGCGCGGCCTGCTGCCGGTCGTCCTCGACGTCGACTCCCCCGAGGTGACCGCCGGCCTGCCCGACCTGCAGATCCTCCGCCTGGTCGGTTCCCGCGACGACGAGCGACACGTCGCCGACGGCGAGGTGGAGATCACCGGCACGCTCGGTGGTCAGTTCCTCGTCTGGGAGTACGCCGTCGCCGTCGCCGGGCGCCTGCTCGGCATCGACCCGTTCGACCAGCCCGACGTCGAGGCCGCCAAGGTGGCCGCACGGGCCCTCCTGGACGACCGTCCGGCACCCGCTGAGCCCGCGTTCACCGAGGGCGGCACCGCCGTCCGCGCGACGCCGGGACTGTCGGTCGGGACGTCGATCGCGGAAGCCGTGACGGGCCTCCTGTCCGAACTCGACGCGACCGGCTACCTGGCCGTGCAGGCGTACGTGGACCGCACCGCGAACCGTGACCTCGAGTCGCTGCGCGACGCCCTGGCGGCGCGCGCCGGCCGACCGGTCACCTTCGGCTACGGTCCCCGCTTCCTGCACTCGACGGGCCAGTACCACAAGGGTGGTCCCGCGAACGGCGTGTTCCTGCAGATCGTCGCGGACCAGCCCGACGACCTGCCCATCCCGGGGCGCCCGTTCACGTTCGGGCAGCTCATCCAGGCCCAGGCCTCCGGCGACGCGAGTGTCCTCGCGCAGCACGGCCGCCCGGTCCTGACCCTCACCACGACGGACGTCGCGGCTGTCACCGCAGCACTCGCGTCCGCCGTCTCCCTCTGACTCTCGAAGGAGTTCACCGACTCATGTCACCGGTGGCAATCACCCCGGAGCACAACCCGCTCCGGCTGCCGACGGATCGTCGACTGAACCGGATCGCGGGACCCAGCACCCTCATCATCTTCGGCGTGACGGGCGACCTGTCCCGCAAGAAGCTGATGCCCGCGGTCTACGACCTCGCGAACCGGGGGCTCCTGCCCCCGGGGTTCGCGCTCGTCGGGTTCGCTCGGCGTGACTGGGAGGACCAAGACTTCTCCCAGCTCGTCCACGACGCGGTCAAGGAGCACTCGCGCACCCCGTTCGACGAGGACGTCTGGCGTCAACTCGAACAGGGCATCCGCTTCGTGCAGGGGTCGTTCGACGACCCCGAGGCCTTCCGCGAGCTCAAGCGCACCGTCGACGACCTCGACGCGGAACGCGGCACGCTCGGCAACCACGCGTTCTACCTCTCCATCCCGCCGAAGATGTTCCCGGTCGTCACCGAGCAGCTCAAGCTGTCCGGTCTGACCGAGAAGCGCGACGGATCGTGGAGCCGTGTGGTCGTCGAGAAGCCGTTCGGCTCCGACCTGCGCACCGCGCGCGAGCTGAACGCGATCGTCGAGAGCGTCTTCGCTCCTGACGACGTGTTCCGCATCGACCACTACCTCGGCAAGGAGACCGTCCAGAACCTGCTGACGCTCCGGTTCGCGAACCAGATGTACGAACCCATCTGGAACTCGAACTACGTCGACCACGTGCAGATCACGATGGCCGAGGACATCGGGGTCGCGGGACGGGCCGCCTACTACGACGGCATCGGCGCGGCGCGCGACGTCATCCAGAACCACCTGCTGCAGCTCCTCGCGCTCACCGCGATGGAGGAGCCCGTCTCGTTCAAGGCCGCGGACCTCCGCGCCGAGAAGGAGAAGGTCCTGTCGGCGGTCCGCCTCCCCGCGGACCTGGCGACGTCGACCGCCCGCGGGCAGTACGCCGGCGGATGGCAGGGCGGCGAGAAGGTGCTCGGGTTCCTCGACGAGGCCGGGATGAACCCGGAGTCGGGCACCGAGACCTACGCGGCGATCAAGCTCGACATCGCGACCCGTCGCTGGCAGGGCGTCCCGTTCTACCTGCGCGCCGGCAAGCGGCTCGGCCGACGCGTCACCGAGATCGCCATCGTGTTCAAGCGTGTCCCCGAGGACGTCTACGGCAACACGCAGTCGCCCCTCGGCCAGAACGCGCTCGTCATCCGCGTGCAGCCGGACGAGGGCGTCACGCTCCGCTTCGGCTCGAAGGTCCCCGGCGTCGGCACCCAGGTGCGCGACGTGACGATGGACTTCGGCTACGGCCACGCGTTCACCGAGGCCTCGCCCGAGGCGTACGAGCGACTCATCCTCGACGTGCTCCTCGGCGACCCGCCCCTCTTCCCCCGTCACCAAGAGGTGGAACTGTCGTGGAAGATCCTCGACCCGATCGAGGAGTTCTGGGCCACGCAGGGCCAGCCCGAGCAGTACCGTCCCGGCACGTGGGGTCCGGCATCCGCCGACGCCCTGCTCGCCCGCGACGGTCGGACCTGGAGGCGTCCATGAAGATCGACCTGCCGAACACCACGGTCTCGAAGATCCAGAAGAAGCTCGTCCACATCCGCGAGGAGGGCGGCGCCGTCGCCCTCGGACGCGTCCTGACCCTCATCATCTCGACCGCCCTCGGTCACGAGGAAGAGGCGATCGAGGCGGCGAACGAGGCGTCCCGCGAGCACCCGATGCGCGTCATCATCGTGTCGAAGAACGACGGCGACACGAAGTCGCCCGGTCGCCTCGACGCACAGATCCGCGTCGGCAGCGACGCGGGCGCGAGCGAGGTCATCGTCCTCCGCGCGTACGGCGAGACCGCGACCGACGAGGAGAGCCTGGTCACGGGCCTCCTGCTGCCGGACGCCCCCGTCGTCGCCTGGTGGCCGCAGACCGCGCCCGACCAGCCCGCCGCATCCGCACTGGGCCGCATCGCACAGCGCCGGATCACGGACGCCGCTGCACAGAAGGACCCGAACGGTGCGATCGAGGCGCTCGGTGCCTCGTACGTCCCGGGCGACACGGACTTCGCGTGGACGCGGCTCACCCTGTGGCGGAACCAGCTCGCCGCCGCGCTCGACCAGCCGCCGTACGAGCCCGTCACCGGGGTCGAGGTCTCCGGCGCGTACGACAGCCCGTCGACGATCCTCCTCGCCGCGTGGCTGCAGCTGCGCCTCGAGGTGCCGGTGTCCGTCGTCACCTCGCCTCGGGCGACCGGTTCCAGCGGCATCCACGGCGTGAAGCTCGTCCGCGAGTCCGGCACCATCGAGCTCGAGCGGTCCCTGGTGGACGTCGCGACGCTCTCGATGCCCGGACAGCCGACGCACGACCTGTCGCTGCCGCGCCGCAACCTGCGCGACTGCCTGGCCGAGGAACTCCGTAGACTCGACCCGGACGTCCTCTTCGGAGACGTCGTCAAGCACGGGGTACCGCAGCTGCTCGAGACGATCGACGGCTGAGCACACCCCACACGACCGGGCCCCTGCACCTGCAGGAGGCCCGGTCGGACCGAAGGCGGTCGTCGCACCGACGAGCCGCCACGAACACGGGAGTCACGTGACCAACGAACGGCGGGTGCTGGTGCACCCGGACAAGCAGGCCCTCGGCGCTTCGGTCGCCGCACGCTTCATCACGAAGATCATCGACGTGCTCGACGAGCAGGAGCGGGCGGACATCGCGATCAGCGGTGGGTCGGTCTCGTCCCTGGTCCTCGCCGCGATCGGCCAGTCCCCGGCGCGTGAGAGCGTCGACTGGTCGAAGGTGCACGTGTGGTGGGTCGACGAGCGCTGGGTGCCGGCAGGCGATGCCGATCGCAACATCACCGGCACGCAGACCGACTTCTTCGACCACGTCGACATCCCGGAGTCGAACATCCACCCGATCGCTGCCTCCGACGCCGGACTGAGCATCGACGAGGCCGCGGCGCAGTACGAGCGCGAGCTGCAGGACGCCGCTCCCGAGGGTGCGGTCGCTCCGCGCTTCGACATCACGCTGCTCGGCGTCGGCCCGGACGGCCACACCGCGTCGCTGTTCCCGGAGTTCCCGCAGCTCGCCGTCACCGACCGCGCCGTGCTGTCGGTCGACGACTCCCCCAAGCCGCCGCCGCAGCGCCTGACGGTCACCTTCCCGGTGATCAACGCGTCGCAGCGGGTCTGGGTCATCCTGTCGGGTGCCGAGAAGGCGTCGGTGCTCGGGCTCGCCCTCGCCGGCGCGTCCGTCGACGAGGTGCCGGTCGGTGGCGTCCAGGGACGCAAGCGGACCGTGTTCTTCGTCGACCAGGACGCCGCCCGCGACGTCCCCGAGAACCTCATCGCGTCGACCTACTAGGCGCGACCCCTCACGGACGGGAGGCGCGGTGCCAGCTGGCACCGCGCCTCCCGTCCGTCTGTGCGCGCCTCGCGCCCCCCTCCCCCGCTCCCGCTCCCGCTCCCGCTCCCGCTCCCGAGCGGGCACAATACGTCACGCTCGCCGGGCCGAACCAGCCGATCCTGCCCGCTCGGCAGCACGCAGGCGGCGCGTCCTGCCCGCTCGGCGCTCGGCGCTCGGCGCACGCTTCCGCGGTGGCCGGCGGCCGGCGCTCGGCGTAGCGCGTCCTGCCCGCTCGGCAGCACGCAGGCGGCGCGTCCTGCCCGCTCGGCGCCCGGCGCCCGGCGGAACGCGTCCACACCGCCCGCGAGATCGCACTTCGGCGGTCGGGACAGCCCGGTCGGGCGTACGGAGTGCGATCTCGGCGGACCCGCCGGCCAACTGCACGCACGACGAAGGCCCCCGCACCTCTCGGTGCGGGGGCCTTCGTGGCGCTGGGTGCTACTTCGCGGTACCGCGACGCTGCCGGAGCTGTTGCAGCGCGTCCTCGAGGAGCTGGGCTGCCTCTTCCTCGGTGCGGCGCTCCTTCACGTACGCGAGGTGCGTCTTGTAGGGCTCGGTCTTCGCGACCTGCGGAGGGTTCTCCTTGTCGCGGCCGGCCGGGAGCCCGGTCGACGGCGAGTCCACCGTCTCGGGGATCTCTTCTTCAGGAAGGCCGGCGGCGAAGTACCGCACGACCTCGTTGCCGAGCGCGTCCCAGTACGAGATCGCCACACGCTCGGCCTGGACCCCGCGGTCCTGCTCCCCCATCGGACCCGCGCCGACGCGCGAACCCCGGATTGCACTGCCTCCGGTTGCCATGGATCAGCTCCCCGCCGTGAACTTGTTGATGAGACCGAGCACGATGATCGACACGATCCAGACCAGACCGAGGATCACCGTGATGCGGTTGAGGTTTCGCTCGGCGACGCCGGACGCCCCGAGGTTGCTCGTCACGCCGCCGCCGAACATGTCGGAGAGGCCGCCACCGCGGCCCTTGTGCAGCAGGATGAGGAGCGTGAGCAGGAGACTCGTGATTGCGAGCAGGACCTGCAGCACGACGGAGAGTATCGCCACGACGTACCTTTCGTGTCAGTCAGCCATCCGAGTATACCGGCCAGGTGGTCGGCCGAGGTTCCCGGGCTGGGCGTGGCACAGGCCGGCCGCACGGAGCGACCGGCCTGTGACCGCGGTGGATCAGAGCCCGACGTGCTGGCGGAAGCGCGCGATCGCGGCGAACTCCTGCACATCGAGCGAGGCGCCACCGACGAGCGCGCCGTCGATGTCGGGCTCGCGGAGGAAGCCCGCGATGTTGCCGGACTTCACCGAGCCGCCGTAGAGCACGCGGGTGGCGGCAGCCGCTTCGTCGCCCCAGGCCGTGGCGATGCCGCGACGCAGGGCGGCGCAGTCCTCCTGCGCCTGTTCGGCGGTCGCGGCCTGGCCGGAGCCGATCGCCCAGACCGGCTCGTACGCCACGACGATCTCGGACGGCTGGACCGCTCCGAGGACGACCGCGAGCTGCTCGACCGGCACGACACCGGCGCCGCGCTCCTCGCGCTGCGCACCGGTCTCACCGACGCAGACGACGGGCACCAGTCCGTGCTTGACGGCCGCCGCGGTCTTCGCCGCCACGATCTCGTCGGTCTCACCGTGCAGCGTGCGCCGCTCGGAGTGTCCGACGATGACGTACTGGGCGTCGAGTGCGGCGAGGAACGCCCCGGAGACGTCGCCGGTGTAGGCACCGGAGTCGCACTGCGAGAGGTCCTGCGCGCCGAAGCGGATCGGCAGCTTGTCGGCCGAGATCAGCGTCTGCACGCTGCGGAGGTCGGTGAAGGGCGGGAACACGGCGACCTCGACGTCGTCGAAGTCGTGGCGTGCGTCCTTCAGGGTCCACGCGAGCTTCTGCACCGTGGCGATCGCCTGCAGGTGGTCGAGGTTCATCTTCCAGTTACCGGCGATGAACGGCGTCCGGCTCATGCCGACCACCCCAACGCCTCGAGACCCGGCAGCGACTTGCCCTCGAGGAACTCGAGGCTCGCACCACCACCGGTGGAGATGTGCCCGAACTGGTCGTCCGAGAACCCGAGCGACCGGACGGCAGCAGCGGAGTCGCCACCGCCGACCACACCGAGGCCGTCGACCTCGGTGAGGGCCTGCGCGACGGTCTTCGTACCGGCGGCGAAGGCAGGGAACTCGAACACGCCCATGGGGCCGTTCCAGAACACGGTCTTCGAACCGGACACCGCCGACGCGAAGCGCGCAGCGGTCTCCGGGCCGATGTCGAGGCCGATGCCGTCGGCGCCGAACGAGGACGACTCGATCGCGTCCGCGGCGACGGTCTCGTGGTCGGCGTCCGCAGCGAAGCCCGAGGCAACCACCACGTCGGTCGGCAGGTCGATCGTCACGCCGAGCTCGTCAGCCCGCGAGAGGTACTCGCGGACGACGTCGAGCTGGTCCTGCTCGAGCAGCGACTTCGCGACCCCGTGGCCCTGGGCCGCGAGGAAGGTGAAGAGCATGCCGCCACCGATGCACAGGGTGTCGACCTTCGGCAGGATGTGGTCGATCACGCCGAGCTTGTCGCTGACCTTCGAACCACCGAGCACCACCGTGTAGGGGCGTTCCGGGTCCTTCGTGAGGCGCTCGAGCACGCGCAGCTCGGTCTCGATCAGCGAGCCTGCCGCCGACGGCAGCGCCGAGGCGAGCTCGTAGACGGAGGCCTGCTTGCGGTGCACGACACCGAAGCCGTCGGAGACGAAGGCGTCCCCGAGGGCGGCGATGCGGTCCGCGAACGCCTGACGCGAGGCGGCGTCCTTCGAGGTCTCCTCCGGGTTGAAGCGGAGGTTCTCGAGCAGCAGGACGTCACCGTCCTCGAGGGCCTCGGCAGCGGCGGTCGCCTCGTCGCCGACGGTCTCACCGACGAACGTGACCTCCTTGCCGAGCAGCTCGGAGAGCCGCTGCCCCACGGGGGCGAGCGAGTACTCCGGAGCCGGCGACCCGTCGGGTCGGCCCAGGTGGGAGATCACGACGACGCGGGCGCCGGCGGTGATGAGGGTGTTCAGGGTCCCCAGCGACGCGCGGATGCGGCCGTCGTCCGTGATCGTGCCGTCCTTGAGCGGGACGTTCAGGTCACAGCGGACGACGACGCGCTTGCCGGCGAGGTCACCGAGGTCCTCGAGGGTGCGGAGGGCCATGTGTTACAGACGCTCGCCGACGTACTCGGTCAGGTCGACGAGGCGGTTCGAGTAGCCCCACTCGTTGTCGTACCACGAGGTGATCTTCACGAGGCCGCCGATGACCTTGGTCAGGCCGGAGTCGTAGATCGAGGAGTGCGGGTCCGTGGTGATGTCGGTCGACACCAGCGGGTCCTCGCTGTAGAGCAGGATGCCCTTGAGCGGGCCCTCGGCGGCCTCCTTGTAGGCGGCGTTGATCTCGTCGACGGTGACCTCGGACTTGGTCTCGAGGGTGAGGTCGGTGATCGAACCGGTCGGGACCGGGACGCGCAGCGCGTAGCCGTCGAGCTTGCCGGCGAGCTCCGGCATGACCTGCCCGATGGCCTTGGCGGCACCGGTCGAGGTCGGGACGATGTTCAGCGCGGCCGCACGCGCACGACGCGGGTCCTTGTGCGGGCCGTCCTGCAGGTTCTGGTCGGCGGTGTACGCGTGCACCGTCGTCATGAGCCCGCGCTCGATGCCGAACTTGTCGTGGAACACCTTGGCGAGCGGCGCGAGGCTGTTCGTGGTGCAGGACGCGTTCGAGATGATGTTGTGGTTCGCCGGGTCGTACTGGTCCTCGTTCACGCCGAGCACGATGGTGACGTCGTCACCCGTGGCCGGGGCGGAGATGATGACCTTCTTGGCGCCCGCGTCGATGTGCTTCTGCGCGTCGGCGGCCTTGGTGAAGAACCCGGTCGACTCGATGACGATGTCGACGCCCAGCTCACCCCAGGGGAGGTTCGCGGGGTCGCGCTCCGCGAGGACCTTGATCGCCTTGCCGTCGACGACGATGTTGTCGCCGTCGAGCTCGACGGATGCGCCGAGACGACCGGTGATGGAGTCGAACTTCAGCAGGTTGGCCAGCGCGGCGTTGTCGGTGAGGTCGTTCACCGCCACGATCTCGAGGTCGGAGCCCTTGGCGAGGGCGGCCCGGAAGAAGTTACGGCCGATGCGGCCGAAGCCGTTGATACCGATCTTGACGGTCAATGGATCTCCTGGTGGGTGTGGAGCGCCCGGGGGCGCTGCTTTCGGAGTCGCGGGCCCCGCGGGCCCGCGTGTGGTGGACGATACGCCCCGTAACGTCGCCGTAACGACCCTAGCAGTCGGTCTCTGCGTGCCCTGCGCGGATGACGGTCCGTCCGGACGGTCGCGAGGGCCGTCCCGGACCCTGCCCACGGACGGACGGGAGGCGCGGTGCCAGCTGGCACCGCGCCTCCCGTCGGGCAGGTCCGAGGACCGCGATCAGGCGCCCTCGAGCTCCTCCGGGACGCTCGCCTCGGTGCCCGGGATGCCGAGGTCCGACGCACGCTTGTCGGCCATCGCGAGCAGGCGGCGGATGCGCCCGGCGATGGCGTCCTTCGTCATGGGCGGGTCGGCGTGCTGGCCGAGCTCGTCGAGCGAGGCGTCGCGGTGCTGCAGTCGGAGCGACCCGGCGTACTGCAGGTGGTCGGGCACCTCGTCGCCGAGGATCTCCAACGCGCGCTCCACACGGGCGCACGCGGCGACGGCGGCCTGTGCCGACCGGCGCAGGTTCGCGTCGTCGAAGTTGACCAGGCGGTTGGCGGTCGCGCGGACCTCGCGGCGCTGCCGCATCTCCTCCCACTCGGCGGTGGTGCGGGCAGCACCCATCACGGTGAGCATCTGACCGATGGCCTCGCCGTCGCGGATGACCACACGGTGCACGCCGCGGACCTCACGGCCCTTCGCGGCGATGCCCAGGCGGGACGCGGCGCCGACGAGGGCCATCGCCGCCTCGTTGCCGGGGCAGGTGACCTCCAGCGCTGCGGCTCGGCCCGGGTCGGTCAACGTGCCGGCGGCGAGGAAGGCCCCGCGCCAGATCGCGGCGAGGTCCTCGCGGTTGCCCGTGGTGAGCCGGTTCGGCAGGCCGCGGACCGGACGGCGACGGGCGTCCATCAGCCCGGTCTGCCGCGCGAGGGTCTCCCCCGCCTCGAGCACGCGCACCAGGTACCGGGTGCCGCGACGAGCGGACGCGGACGACCCCACCGACGCCTCGCTCCGCACGCCGTACAGCTCGGCGAGGTCCTTCCGCACGCGGTGGACGATGATCCGGGTGTCGAGCTCGACCTCGACGGCGATCCTGCCCGAGATGACGTGCAGGCCGCCCGCGAACCGCAGGATGGTCGCCAGTTCAGCGGCGCGGACCGTGTTGCGGTTCACGACGACCCGGGCCAGTTCGTCCTTGACCTCGGCAGTCAACGGCACAGCATCATTCCTAACGTTTCTTCTGGTGGGGTCCGCGTGTCCGGCGCACGGCGTGTGGAGCGGCCGGAGGGACGGTCACTCCCGGCCGAGATCTCGGTTCTTCACACGCACGGCGACGCCGGGCATCCCGCGGAGGATGTTCGCCAACTCGGCGACGATGGCGACCGAGCGGTGCTTGCCGCCGGTACAGCCGATGGCGATCGTAGCGTGTCTTTTGTTCTCGCGCTGGTAGCCCTCGAACACCGGCTCGAGCACGGAAGCGTAGCGGTCCACGAACGGACGCGCTCCCGCCTGGGCGAGCACGTAGTCCGAGACGGGCCGGTCGAGACCGGTGTGCGGCCGCAGTTCCGGGACCCAGTACGGGTTCGGGAGGAACCGCACGTCAGCGACCATGTCGGCGTCCGCCGGCAGGCCGTACTTGAAGCCGAAGCTCATCAGCGTCACCTGGACGCCGACGAAGTGGTCGTCGGCGAACCGGTCGGTGACGGCGTTCGCGAGTTGGTGGATGTTCAGGTCCGAGGTGTCGATCACGAGGTCGGACGCCTCGCGCAGCGCCGAGAGCCGGACGCGTTCGCGGGCGATCCCGTCGAGCAGCGTGTCCTCGCCCTGCAGCGGGTGCGGTCGGCGGACCTGTTCGAAGCGCCGGACGAGCACCGCGTCCGTCGCCTCGAGGAAGAGCACCCGGACGCGAGCCGACGTCGTCGACCGGACCTGCTCGACCGCCTGCTCCGGGTCGGTGAAGAACCGGCCACCGCGGACGTCGACCACCGTGGCGATCTTCGGGATCTTCTCGCCGGCGCGGTCCGCGAGCTCGGTCAGCGGCGCGAGCATCTGTGTCGGCAGGTTGTCGACCACGTACCAGCCGAGGTCCTCCAGCGCCTTGCCGACGGTCGACCGACCGGCGCCGGACATCCCGGTGACGATGAGGATGTCGTGCTGCTGCGACGGTCGTGCCGTCGTCGGGTCGCCGTCGGTCATGCGAGCACGCCTCGCGCGGAGGCGGTCATCGGGCGCTGTCTGTCATCTGGGAGTGGGCTCCGTCGTGGCGGCCCCGGGCGCGTCGCCCGGGGAGGTCTCGGCTGCGGGTCGGTCTCGGCTGCTGGTCAAGGGTAACGCTCGGGAGCGGTCCGCCGTCACCGTCGGTGTCACCTCGGCGGACGGACGGCCCGTCGCGCCGCGGTCCCACGGGGGTGACGCGGCTGTCCGTCGGGGGCGGCGCGTCCGGCTGGTCGCGGCGGGACGCGGGGCGGGACGGCAGACGACACGTGTCGGGACGTTCGGCGACAGGTGTCGTGACGGTCTGCGGTCCCCGTGGCGAGGCTCGTCGGGGTCCCCGTGGCGAGGCTCGTCGCCGTGCCCACGGCGACGCTCGTCGCGACGCTCGCCCGGACGGGAGGCGCGGTGTGCGTCACGACGGGAGGTGCGGTCCGTCGGGGGTCACCTGTGGGAGCCGAGCCGTGCCTCCCGGGCTGGCCGCGCCGGTCACCGGGTCGGTGACACCGTCGGTGGTGGGATCGACCACGGCGTCGGCACCGGCGACGTCGCCGGTCGCGGCGTCGGCGTCGGGCGCGCTGACCGGCGACGGCGCGCTGGCCGCCGTCGGCGGTGTCGGCCCGACCGGTGCGCTGGTCGGGGTCTGCCGCAGCTTGGTGACGACCGCCGCCGCCGTTGCCGGACCGACGCCCGGCACCTCGCCGATCTCCTCCGCCGTCGCCTCGCGCAGACGCGCGACCGATCCGAAGTGCTTCAGCAGCGCGCTGACGCGGGTCGGGCCGAGCCCGGGGATCTCGGACAGTTGCGACCGCACGTCCCGCTTGCGACGCGTGCGCTGGTGCGTGATCGCGAACCGGTGCGCTTCGTCACGGATGCGCTGGACGAGGAACAGCGCCTCGGAGTTGCGGGGCAGGATCACCGGGAAGTCGTCGTCGGGCAGCCAGAGCTCCTCGAGGCGCTTCGCGATGCCGACGAGTGCGATGTCGTGCACGCCGGCCTCGTCCATCGCGCGCTTCGCCGCCTGCACCTGCGGCTGCCCGCCGTCGACGATGAGCAGTTGGGGACGGTACGCGAAGCGCTTCGTCGGCTTCGAACCCTCGACGACGTCGTCGCTCGTGACGTCGGGGACGTCGGGCACGGTCGCGTCCTCGTCGAGACGCGCCAGCCGCCGGGAGAGCACCTGGTACATGCTGTCCGTGTCGTCGGTGGTCTCGGCGATCGTGTACCGGCGGTACTGGTCCTTGCGCGGCAGGCCGTCCTCGAAGACGACCATCGACGCCACGACGTTCGTGCCCTGCAGGTGCGAGATGTCGTAGCACTCCATGCGCAACGGCGCCTCGGTCATGCCGAGGGCGTCCTGGATGTCGGCCAGGGCAGCGGACCGCGTCGTGTAGTCGGCGGAGCGCTTCGTCTTGTAGAGCATGAGCGCCTGCGCGGCGTTCTGCGCCGCGGTGCGTGCCAACCCGGCGCGGTCACCGCGCTGCGCGGTGCTGAGCTTCGTCCCCCGACCACCACGCCGTTCGCTGAGCCACTGCTGCAGCGCCTCGGCGTCCTCGGGGAGTTCCGGCACGACGACCTCGCGCGGGGGTTCCTCGGTGGTGGCGTACTGGCCCTGGACGATCTGCTCGACGAGGTCGCCCGTCGAGATGTCGAGCTCCTTGTCGACGACCCAGCCGCGGACACCGCGGATGCGGCCGCCGCGCACCGAGAACAGCTGCACGGCCGCGGCGAGCTCGTCCTCGGCGATGCCGAAGAGGTCGAGGTCGACGGAGTCGCGGAGGACCACGGCGGACTTCTCGAGCACCGCTTCGAGCGCACCGACCTGGTCGCGGAACCGGGCGGCCTGCTCGTACTGCATCGCATCGGCCGACGCGGCCATCCGCTGCCGGAGCTGCGTGATCACCCGGCGGTCGTAGCTCGCCATGAAGCGGACGAACTCCTCGACCATCGCACGGTGCTCGGCGATCGTGACCTTCTGCGAGCACGGTCCGCCGCACTTGCCGATCTGCCCCGGGAAGCACGGCTTGCCGGTCTGCATCGCCTTCTTGTACGACGAGTCCGAGCAGGTCCGGATCGGGAAGACCTTGATCATCAGGTCGATCGTGTCGTGCACGGCCCAGATCTTCGGGTACGGGCCGAAGTACTTGGCGCCCTTGATCTTGCGGTTGCGGGTCACCATGACCCGCGGCGCTTCCTCGCCGAGCGTGATCGCCATGTACGGGTACGACTTGTCGTCGCGGAACTTGACGTTGAACGGCGGATCGAACTCCTTGATCCACGTGTACTCGAGCTGGAGCGCCTCGATCTCGGAGCCGACGGTGGTCCATTCGACACTGCGAGCCGTGAGGACCATCCGACGGGTGCGCTCGTGCAGCGTCGGCAGCGGTGCGAAGTAGTTGCTCAGGCGCGCGCGGAGGTTCTTGGCCTTGCCGACGTAGAGCACCCGACCGGCTTCGTCACGCCAGCGGTAGACGCCCGGATCGGTCGGGATCTCCCCTGCCTTCGGCCGCCACGAGACGGTGTCCGCCACCTACCGAGCACCCGCCTTCTGCTTGCCGGCGGTGCCGGTCGGCTGCTTCCCTGCCTGCTTCTTGGACGTGACCTGGCGTGCGCCGACGGCCTGCTCCTTGCCGACACGGGCGTCCTGCGCGTCGAAGATCTCCTTCAGGAAGACGCCGGTGTGGCTCTCGGGCACGTTCGCGACGTGCTCCGGCGTCCCCGTGGCGAGGACCGTGCCGCCACCGGAACCCCCTTCGGGGCCCATGTCGATCAGCCAGTCGGCCGACTTGATGACGTCGAGGTTGTGCTCGATCGTGATGACCGTGTTGCCCTTGTCGACCAGGCTCTGCAGCACGAGGAGGAGCTTCCGGACGTCCTCGAAGTGGAGACCCGTCGTGGGCTCGTCGAGCACGTAGACCGTGCGGCCGTTCGACCGACGCTGCAGCTCCGTCGCGAGCTTGACGCGCTGCGCCTCGCCGCCCGAGAGGGTCGTCGCGCTCTGGCCGAGTCGGACGTACCCGAGACCCACGTCGACCAGGGTCGCCATGTAGCGGTGGATCGCGGAGATCGGCTCGAAGAACTCGGCCGCCTCGCTGATCGGCATGTCGAGGACCTCGGAGATGTTCTTGCCCTTGTAGTGGACCTGCAGGGTCTCGCGGTTGTACCGTGCACCGCCGCAGACCTCGCACGCGACGTACACGTCGGGCAGGAAGTTCATCTCGATCTTGATCGTGCCGTCACCGGCGCAGTTCTCGCACCTTCCGCCCTTGACGTTGAAGCTGAAGCGACCGGGCTGGTAGCCGCGGGCCTTCGCCTCGGTCGTCTCGGCGAACAGCTGGCGGATCCGGTCGAAGACGCCCGTGTAGGTCGCCGGGTTCGACCGCGGGGTGCGGCCGATCGGCGCCTGGTCGACGTGGACGACCTTGTCGAGCTGGTCGAGGCCCTTCACGCGGGTGTGCTTGCCGGCGATGTGGCGCGCCCCGTTGAGCTGGTTCGCGAGCACCTTGTAGAGGATGTCGTTCACCAGGGTCGACTTGCCGGAACCGCTCACCCCGGTGACCGCGGTGAAGACGCCGAGCGGGAAGTCGGCGTCGATCGACTTGAGGTTGTTCGCACGGGCGCCCTGCACACTGATCGTGCGCTTGAGGTTGACCTTCCGACGCTCCGCCGGCACCTCGATCGCGCGTCGGCCGGCGAGGTAGTCGCCGGTGATCGACTCGCGGTTCTCGATGATGCCCTCGTAGGAACCCGAGTGCACGACGTTGCCGCCGTTGACGCCGGCCCCCGGACCGATGTCGACGACCCAGTCGGCCGTACGGATCGTGTCCTCGTCGTGCTCGACGACGATGAGGGTGTTGCCGAGGTCCTTCAGCTTCACGAGGGTGTCGATGAGCCGTCGGTTGTCGCGCTGGTGCAGGCCGATGCTCGGCTCGTCGAGGACGTAGAGCACGCCCGTCAGACCGGATCCGATCTGCGTGGCCAGGCGGATGCGCTGCGCCTCGCCGCCGGAGAGACCACCGGCACCGCGCGCCAGCGTGAGGTAGTTGAGGCCGACCTCGAGCAGGAACTCGAGGCGCGCCCGGATCTCGCGGAGCACGGCGGCGGCGATGTGCGCCTCGCGCTCGGTCAGCGTGAGCCTGTCCATGAACGCGTACGCGTCGTCGAGCGACAGGTTCGTGACGTCGGCGATGCTGCGGTCGGCGACCGTGACCGCCAACACCTCGGGCTTCAGGCGCGTGCCGTCGCAGACCGGGCACGGGACCTCGCGCAGGTAGCCCTGGAAGCGCTGCCGCTGCGAGTCCGACTCGGCCTCGGCGAACTTGCGCTCGATGTAGGGCATGACGCCCTCGAACCCGCTCGTGTACCGCATCTCGCGGCCGAACCGGTTGCGCCACGACACCGAGACCTGGAAGTCCTTGCCGGTGAGGATCGCGGCCTGCACGGAGGGGTCGAGCCGGCTCCACGGGGTGTCGAGGTCGAACCCGAGGTCCTTGCCGAGACCGGCGAGCAGCTTCTCGAAGTAGGAGTACAGCCCGCTCGTGCCCGTCCAGGGCAGCAGCACGCCGTCGCGGAGGGACGCCTCGGGGTCGCCGAGCACGAGGTCCGGGTCGACCGACATCCGGGTGCCCAGGCCGGAGCACTCCGGGCAGGCGCCGAACGGTGCGTTGAACGAGAACGTGCGGGGCTCGATCTCGGTCAGCGCGAGCGGGTGGTTGTTCGGGCAGGAGAGGTTCTCGGAGTAGGTCCGGACGGCGCCGGGTCCCTCGGCGTCGACGAGGTCGATCGCGACGGTGCCGTCGGTGAGGCGGAGCGCCGTCTCGAGCGAGTCGGTGAGGCGGCCGAGGATGTCCTCGTTCGCGACCAGACGGTCGACGATCACCGAGATGTCGTGCTTGACCTGCTTCTTGAGCTTCGGCGGGTCACTGAGCTGGATGCGCTCCCCGTCGACGATCGCGCGGGCGTAGCCGGAGGCTGCGAGTTCCTGGAAGAGGTCGACGAACTCGCCCTTCTTCTTCGAGATGACCGGCGCGAGCACCTGGAAGCGGGTGCCGGACTCGAACTCCATGAGCTGGTCCGCGATCTGCTGGACGCTCTGCTTGCTGATCACCTCGCCGCAGACGGGGCAGTGCGGGACGCCGATGCGCGCCCAGAGCAGACGCATGTAGTCGTAGACCTCGGTGATCGTGCCGACGGTCGAGCGCGGGTTCCGGTTGGTCGACTTCTGGTCGATCGACACCGCGGGCGACAGTCCCTCGATGAAGTCGACGTCGGGGCGGTCGACCTGCCCGAGGAACTGCCGCGCGTACGCGGAGAGCGACTCCACGTAGCGGCGCTGTCCCTCGGCGAAGATCGTGTCGAACGCCAGTGAGGACTTGCCCGAACCGGACAGACCGGTGAACACGACGAGGGAGTCGCGCGGGATCTCGAGGTCGACGTCCCGCAGGTTGTGCACGCGGGCACCCCGGACGCTGAGCGTGGAGGTGCTGTGGGGTGCCGTGCCCCCGGGCATGTGGAGGTCTGCGGGCTCGCCGAACGCGTTCCGGGCCGACGTCGAGGTTCCGCGGTCAGAGGTGATGGTCATCGTCGTCGATTCTACGAACCCCGACCGACATTCGGCCGCCCGGGACGGTCAGACGAGTGCGTCGAGAGCGAACGACACCCCGGAGGCCCGCTCGCTGGCGTCCCAGAGCCGGGCCGCCTCGGTCCGGTCGTGCGCACGGGGCTCGGCGAAGACGACCGCTGCGGTGCCGCGGAGCTGCATCCACCCCGACGGGCCCCAGTACTCCCCCGACCGGACGCCCGGAGCGACGGCCGCGTGCACGAGCGGCGCCGCACCGGCGTCCTTGCCCTGGGACACGAACCGCCGCACCGGACGGAACCACGTGGGCTCCGCACGGGACGGCGTGACCTCGGGACGGACCGGGCTCAGGACGTCGAGCGCGAGCCCGGGGTGCGCGACGACGCTCGTCACGGCGGAGTCCGCGTCACCCAGCCGTTGCGCGAGCTCGAAGCCGAAGAGCATCACCGCGAGCTTGCTCCGTCCGTACTGCCGGTGGTCCGCGTAGTGACCGGCACCGAGGGGATCGTGTCGGTCGAGACGGGCCCACCGGTGCGCGATCGAGCCGAGGTGGACGACCCGGCCGCCACGCTGCTCGAGCAGGGGCATCAGCAGGGCGGACCAGGCGAAGTGACCGAGGTGGTTCGTCCCGATCTGGAGTTCGGTGCCCTGCCGGGTGGTGCGGTACTCGCCCGCACCGACCACACCGGCGTTGTTCACCGTGGCGTCGATCCCGTCCGGCGCGATCCCGGCGAGCTCGGAGGCGGCGGCACGCACGCTGTCGAGGTCCGCGAGGTCGAGGTGCAGGTGCGTCAGGTCCGCGTCGTCGACGTGGCGGCGGATGCTGCGCTCGGCTGCTGCGGCACGGGCGGCGTCCCGCGTGGCGAGCACGACCCGGTGTCCGGCCGCCGCGAGCTGTTCCGCGGCGTGGTAGCCCAGCCCGGCACTGGCTCCGGTCACGACGACGGTGCGCCGTGTCGGATCAGTTGACATGCCCGGCGGACTCCATCTGCCGCAGCGCCTTCTTGAGGTCCTGCACCTCGTCGCGCAGTCGTGCCGCGAGTTCGAACTTCAGCTCGGCCGCTGCCTGGAGCATCTGGTCGTTGAGGTCCGCGATGGTGGCCTCGAGCTGGGTCGCCCCCTCGCCGGCGATGCCGGTCCGCTTGAGGTTCGGCGTCGGCGACCGGCGGCCGTCGGCACCCGGACGTCCCTCGAGCAGTGCCTTCGTGTCGTCGTTCTCGCGCTGCAGCACCTCGGTGATGTCGGCGATCTTCTTGCGCAGCGGCTGCGGGTCGATGCCGCGTTCGAGGTTGTAGGCGACCTGCTTCTCGCGCCGGCGGTCGGTCTCCTCGATCGCGTTCCGCATCGAGTCGGTCATCTTGTCGGCGTACATGAGCACCTGGCCCGAGACGTTGCGAGCCGCGCGACCGATGGTCTGGATGAGGGACGTCGACGAGCGCAGGAAGCCTTCCTTGTCGGCGTCGAGGATCGCCACGAGGGACACCTCGGGCAGGTCGAGCCCCTCACGCAGCAGGTTGATGCCGACCAGGACGTCGTACACGCCCTGGCGCAGCTCGGTGAGCAGCTCGACACGCTTCAGGGTGTCGACGTCCGAGTGCAGGTACCGGACCCGGACGCCGGCGTTGCCGAGGAAGTCGGTGAGTTCCTCGGCCATGCGCTTCGTCAGCGTCGTCACGAGGACGCGCTCGTCCTTCTCGACGCGCTGCTTGATCTCCTCGAGCAGGTCGTCGATCTGGCCGTCGCTCGGCTTCACGACGATCTCGGGGTCGACCAGGCCGGTCGGGCGGATGATCTGCTCGACGACGCTGTCCGTGACGCCGAGCTCGTACTTGCCCGGGGTCGCCGACAGGTAGACCTTCTGGCCGACGCGGTCGAGGAACTCCTCCCACGTCAGCGGTCGGTTGTCGAGGGCGCTCGGCAGGCGGAAGCCGTGCTCGACGAGCGTGCGCTTGCGGGACGCGTCGCCCTCGTACATCGCGCCGATCTGCGGCACGGTGACGTGCGACTCGTCGATGACGATGAGGAAGTCGTCCGGGAAGTAGTCGATGAGGCAGTGCGGCGCCTCGCCGGGGAGCCGTCCGTCCATGTGCCGCGAGTAGTTCTCGATGCCCGAGCAGAACCCGATCTGCTCCATCATCTCGATGTCGAACGTCGTGCGCATCCGGAGCCGCTGCGCCTCGAGCAGCTTGCCCTGGCCCTCGAGCTCGGCGAGCCGCTCGGCCAGTTCGACCTTGATGTCGGCGATGGCACGGTGCATGACGTCGGTGTCGGCGACGTAGTGCGACGCGGGGAAGATCGACACCGCGGGCAGGTCGTCGATGACGTTGCCGGTCAGCGGGTGCAGCGAGGACAGCGCTTCGATCTCGTCGCCGAACATCTCGATGCGGATCGCGTGTTCCTCGTACATCGGGATGATCTCGATCGTGTCGCCGCGGACGCGGAACGTGCCCCGCGCGAAGTCGACGTCGTTGCGCTGGTACTGCATGGCGACGAACTTCCGGACGAGCTGGTCACGCGAGATCGTCTGGCCGACGTGCAGCGCCACCGACGCGTTCATGTACTGCTCGGGCGTGCCGAGGCCGTAGATGCAGGAGACGGTGGAGACGACGATGACGTCGCGGCGGCTGAGCAGCGAGTTCGTCGTGGAGTGCCGCAGCCGCTCGACCTCGGCGTTGACCGAGGAGTCCTTCTCGATGAAGGTGTCGGTCTGCGGGACGTACGCCTCGGGCTGGTAGTAGTCGTAGTACGAGACGAAGTACTCGACGGCGTTGTTCGGCAGCAGGCTGCGGAACTCGTTCGCCAGCTGGGCTGCGAGGGTCTTGTTGTGCGCCAGCACCAACGTCGGGCGCTGCACCTGCTCGACGAGCCACGCCGTGGTGGCGGACTTGCCCGTACCGGTCGCACCGAGCAGCACGACGTCGGTCTCACCGGCGTTGATCCGACCCGCGAGCTCGGCGATCGCGGCGGGCTGGTCACCGCTCGGCGAGTACTCGCTGATGACCTCGAACGGTCGGACCGCGCGGGTGGGCTCGATTGACACTGCCATGCGCTCAACGGTAGTCGCGACCGCTGACACCGGAGCCCCGTGCTCGCCGTCGGCGTATCGTCCACCCAGAGCGGCTTCCGAGTCGGCTGATAGCGGAGCGCTCTAGCCTCCGATCCGTTCAGCATCCCGTTCCCCTCCACTCCCCGAAGAGGCCCCATGACGACGGCGACCCCCGCCGCACCGACGAAGGGCACCCCGTTCCGCGGACGCATCCGCGGGCGAGTGCTCGTCCTGCTGTGCTGCATGTACGCGATCTCGTACATCGACCGCACCAACATCTCCACGGCGCTCCCGCACATCACCGAGGACTTCGGCTTCAACGAGACGACCGCGGGGCTCATCGTGTCCGCGTTCGCGCTCCCCTACGCGCTGCTCCAGGTCTTCGGCGGCACCATCGCCGAGAAGTTCGGCCCGCGGAAGGCGCTCTTCGTCATCACCGTCATCTGGGGCGTCGCGACCCTCTGGACCGGGTTCTCGGTCGGGTTCTGGACCCTCTTCGCCGCCAGGGCACTCCTCGGCCTCAGCGAGGCCGCGGCGTTCCCCGCGGCCACCCAGGCCATGAGCCGGTGGATCCCCCGCGACCGCAACGGCTTCGCCCAGGGCGTCGTGCACTCGGCCGCGCGGCTCGGCAACGCCCTGGCGCCGCTCCTCGTGGCCTGGGTGATCGGCGCCACCGGCAGCTGGCGGTGGGCGTTCTTCGCGACGGCCGTGCTCTCCATCGCCTGGGGCATCGTCTGGTTCGTCTGGTTCCGCGACAAACCCGAGGACACCGCCGGCATCGCGCAGGTCGAGCTCGACGAGCTCCCGCCCGTCGAGACCCGTGCGACCCGGCCGCCCGTCCCCTGGCGCACGCTCGCACGGCAGATCCTGCCGGTCACCTTCGTCGACTTCGGCTACGGCTGGGTCCTCTGGGTGTTCCTCACCTGGATCCCGACCTTCCTCAGCTCGACCTTCGGCCTGCCGATCAGCCAGTTCGCCCTCTTCACCACCCTCGTGCTGCTCGCCGGCGTCGTCGGCGACACGGTCGGCGGCATGCTCAGCGACCGGATCATCCACCGCGGCGGGAACACCCGGAACGCCCGACGCACCATCCTCGTCATCGGCCTCGGCGGCTCCCTCGTCTGCCTCATCCCGCTCGTCATCGGGCAGGGGCTCGTCGTCGCCACGATCTCGCTCGCCCTGTCGTTCTTCTTCCTGGAGCTGTGCAACGCCAACCTCTGGGCGATCCCGATGGACGTCGCCCCGCAGTGGTCCGGCACGGCCTCCGGCTTCATGAACACCGGCTTCGGCGTCGCCGGCGTCGTCTCGCCGATCGTCTTCGGAGCCCTCATCGACACCACCGGCTGGCAGATCCCCTTCGCGCTCTCCTGCGTCCTGCTCGCCGCGGCCGCGGTCGTCGCCTGGTTCATGAAGCCGCAGCGGCTCACGATGACCGACGGCGTGCTCGAGGTCGGCACCCCGAAGGCCGAGCAGCAGTCCGCCTGAGCCCGCCGGGCGGCGCGGCTCCGCCCGCTCGCGCCGGGACGGGCGCGGGTCAGGGCGGCGACCCAGCCGCGCCCGCGACGGGCGCGAGCCAGGACGGCGACCCTCGCCGCGCCTCCAGACCGTCAGCACGTCAGCGAGCGCAGCGCGACGCCGGACGGGAGGCGCGACACCGGGCCGCCACGCGCCTCCGGACCGTGACGCACCGCGTCAGCGCAGCGGCGCGGGGCAGCGACGGAACGCCGCCGCGTCAGCGGCCGGGACGCCGCCCCACGTCGTCCGTCTCGCCGACCAGCGCGTCGTCGGGCTCGACCGGCTCCGCCGACGGTGACGACGACGGCGACGGCGACGGCGAGACCCGAGGCGCGGGCGCGGAGGACGTCGCGGGCGTCGACGAGGAGTCCGAAGACGACGCCCCAGTACCGGCCCTCGCAGCCCTCCGCCGCGCCCGGACCTCGCGCTGCCCCCGCGACGCGAGCGACGGACGCCCCGTCAACGGCACGCTCAGCGGCGTCCACCGGAACAGCTCCGTCACCGCGACCGACAGCACGAGCACGAGCAGGTACGTCACCAGGGTGAGCCACGGTTTCGGCACGACCTGTTCGAGCCAGCTGTCCCCGTAGAGCAGGATCCAGATCATGAACGGGTGGCTCAGGAAGATGCCGAACGACCGGTCGGACCCGTAGTCGACGACCCGCGCGAGCGGGCTCCCCGGACGGCGTCGGTCGGCCCAGCGGGCACCGATGGCGAGGAAGCCGACGAAGACCGCGGAGCTCCAGACGACCTGCACCGGCTGGAGCGGGGTGCCGGCGGCGTACAGCGACTGTCCCAGTCCGACCTGGAGCGCCCACACACCGAGGGTCAGGACGCCGACCCCGGCGAACCCCCACAGGACGGCGTGGCGGTGCACACGGATGAAGCGGAGGAACGCGTCGGCGTGGTCGGCCGCGACGGCGCCGGACACGATGAAGAACACGTACGAGAAGAAGAACTGCTTCTGGTACCCGTGCATCCAGGCGTCGCTGGCGGGGAAGTACTTGTACCCGGCGTAGACCACCAGCTGCAGGACGAGGGCGACGGCGAGGACCGCCACGTGGTGTCCCCGGGTCCGCCGGACGAGCCAGGCGATCACCGGCAGCAGCAGGTACACCTGCATCGTGACGAGCAGGAAGTAGAGGTGGTACCACGAGGTGCCCGTGACGACGCCCTCGGCGAAGGTCCGCACGAGGTCCGGGACGTCACCGCGCCGACCGGCGTCGAGGAGCCACGACGACCCGACGTAGACGAACGACCACGCGAGGTACGGAACGCCGACGAGCAGGAAGCGCTTCGGCCAGAACTGCGCCATCGGACGCGGTCGGAGCGTGTAGCTGTAGACGAGGACGAACGCGGTGAGCGAGAAGAAGACCAGCCGCGTGAAGTGCAGCAGCCCGAGCAGGGCGTTCAAGGGGACGTCGTCGGTAGCGACGGTGTGGCTCGTGGTGTGCACGCCGATGACGCACGCGAAGGTCAGGATCCGGAGGACGTCGACCTCGTAGAGGTGCCGCGGCTTGCCCTCGGCGGTCCGTGTCGGCGTCTGACGACCGGAGTGCACTGCGTCCGTGCTCACGGGTGCTCCGCCATGGTCCGCACCTTCGCCCGCTGCACCTTGCCGGTCGGCGCCCGCGGCAGGTCCGGCACGACCACGATCTCGACCGGTCGACGGAAGCGCGTCAGCCGGGCCTCGGCGCGGGCGGTGAGGTCGGCGACCAGCTGCTCGGGGTCGATCGTCGCGCCGCCCTCGGTCTGCTGCGGGATGACGTACGCGACGGGGACGGCCCCGAGGACGTCGTGCGGCCGCCCGACGACGACGGCCTCGAGCACCCGGTCGTCGCCGAGCAGCACGTCCTCGACCTCGGACGGGTAGACCTTCTCGCCGCCCCGGTTGATGACGTCGTCGGACCGACCGGCGAGCGAGACCCACCCGTCCTCCGACACGGAGCCGACGTCCCCGGTGCTCAGCCAGCCGTCCGCGTCGAAGCGTTCCGACGCCCGACCGAACAGGTAGCGGTGGACGATCCCCGGGCCGCGGACCCACAGGGCACCGACCTCGTCGGCGGGCAGCGGCGTGCCGTCCTCGGCACGGACCTGCACCTCGCTCCCGACCGGCACGCCGACGGTCCCGACACGGGCCGGCGCACCGAGCGGGGTCGCCGTGATCTGCGACGCACCCTCGGTCATCCCCCAGCTCACGACGAGGGGGACGTCGCCGAGCGCGGCACGGACCGGGTCCGGCAGCGGAGCCGACGCGCTGCGGACGAACCGCAGTCCGGCGGGGAAGTCGAGCGGCCCGGTCTTCGCCAGCACGGCGAGGACGGCGGGCACGGCGTTCAGCCAGGTGATCCGGCGTTCGGCGAGCAGCTCCCAGAAGCCCGTGCGGCTGAAGCGCCGGTCGAGCACGAGCGTCGCACCGGCGACCAGCGTCGCGAGCAGCCCGACGACCTCGGCGTTGACGTGGAAGAGCGGCAACGAGTTGAACCCGCGGTCCTCCGGGGTCAGCGCGTTGTGCCGCGCCACCGCGCGCGCCACGAACAGCAGCTGCGACTCCGGCAGTTCGACGCCCTTCGGCGTGCCGGTGGAGCCGGAGGTGAAGAGGACGACGGAGCCCTCCCCCGGAGCGTCGGGGTTCTCCGCGGGCAGGTCGCCGTCACGGATGCCGGCCGGGAGGAACGTGGTCGCGTCGATCCCGCTGGCGGGCGTCCCGGGGACGGTCGCGTCCACGGCGCGGTCCGACACGACCATCGACGCGCCACCGATCAGGTCGGCGAGGCGGCCGGGCTCGGTGGTCGGCTGTCCGGTGTCGACGGGGACCGCGCGTCGCCCGGAGGCGACGGCCGCGAGGTGCACGACGGCGAACGCGAGCGGGTCGCCGAGGTCGACGAGGACGGCTCCGGACGGGCCGACGCCGATGGCGTCGAACGTGGCGGACCAGGCGGCGACGGCGTCGTCCAGAGCGCGGTAGGTCAGGACGCGGGCGCTCCGCGCGTCCTCGAGGTAGGTGCGCCCGCCCTCGTGCGCCGCTCGGGCACGGATGATCGAGCGCAGGTCGGGTTCGTCGCCGGGTCGCTGCACCGCCCCAGCGTATTGCGCGTCCCTATGGTCGTCCCGAGGAAACCGCGGCACGCTCCGTGGAGAAGCGGCTCAGCAGCCACTGCCACAGCGGGAGCATGCGCGGGGTGCCGTCCGCGGTGAGCGGGGTCGAGTCCTTGATGGTCCTGGAGTGCGACTCCGCCGGCGTCCCCACCCGGATGTCCGTCAGGATCGCGTGCGGGTCGCCGCCGGTACCGGGTGGCGCGGTGTCGGTGCGGAACGGCCCGTGTTCCCCGTCGAGCCCCAGCACCGTCCACGACCCGCGGATCCGCGGGCCGAACACGTCGCGGACGTCGTCGATCGCGTACATCCGGTCGACCGGCGTGCGTCCCGGTCGGTCCATCCAGGCGGCGTGTTCGGCGCCGAGGGACTCCACCGGCGACGAGAACATCAGCGCGCCACGCACCGACCGGATGTGCGAGATGTACGCCGCCTCACCGCCACCCTGCGAGTGCCCGGCGACGACGATGTCACGCCAGGCGATGTCCCGCTCGCCGCGGACGAAGCGGCCCCAGCCCCCGTCGGGGTCGTGGTCCGCCAGGTAGCCGATGGCGTCGCGGAAGCGCGACACGATCGACCCGGACGGCCGCACCGAGCTGAAGGACGACGGACGACTGCCGTCGAACCGGTTCCGCTGGACCGCGCCGTAGCAGTACGGGTCCGCCTCGCACGTGCCGGAGAGGGTCTTGCCGAGGTTCCAGTAGTCGAGCCCGAGCACGTGGTAGCCGTCCTGCAGGGCCGTGCCGAGGAAGCGCTGGTAGTCCGCGGGCTTCGCCCGGGTCGCCGGCAGGAAGAGCAGCAGCGGTCCCTGCGCGTCGGTCCGTGCCGCGAAGTCGTCCCGGTTCGGTTCCAGCCGCTGACCGTTGATGGTGCCGAGTCGGAAGCGGTGGAACTCGCCGTCCGGCCCGCGGGCGTCGCCGTGCGGCCGGTCGGCGGCGGCCACGCGCCCGTGCTGTTCGACACGCTGACCACCGAGGACGTTCGCGGCGACGAGCGACGCCGCACCGATCGCCAGCAGCAGGACGGCTGCGAGGACGAGGAACACCCGGTGCTTCATCGGGCGATGCGCTCCCACACGGCGTCAGCCGAGCGGAGTGTGTCCGCGAGGGTGCCGGTCGCGTCGACGACGTGGTCGGCCAGGGCGAGTCGGTCGGCGTCGCTCGCCTGCGCGGACACGCGCCGCTCCGCCTCCTCGTGGGTCATGCCGCGGCGCTCGACGAGCCGTTCGATCCGCTGCGCGGCGGGTGCGTCGACCACGACGACCGCGTCGAACCGCAGCGGGCGGCTCCCCCGCGCCTCGGCGAGGAGCGGGACGTCGTACACGACGACCGCATCCGGGTCGGCGCTCTCGGCGGCGTCGAACGCCAGTTGCGCGAGCCGCCACACCTCGGGGTGGGTGATCGCCTCGAGGTCCTTGCGTGCTGCCGGGTCAGCGAACACGACGGCGCCGAGGGCCGGCCGGTCGAGCGTACCGTCGGCCGCGATCACCGCCGGACCGAACCGCTCCGCCACCCGCGCGAGCCCGGGGCTGCGCGGGGCGACGGCGTCCCGTGCGAGACGGTCCGCGTCCACGACGACCGCCCCGTGCTCGGCCCACCGCGCCGAGACCGTCGACTTCCCCGCGGCGATGCCGCCCGTCAGACCGATGATGCGCACGGGAACAGCGTAACGAGCACACCTGCCGGAACGGCCGGAAGCCCGGCACCCCTTCTCAGGGATGCCGGGCTTCCGGGACGGACGAGCCGCTCGATCAGTTGGTCGAGCTGAGCTTCTCGCGGAGTGCCGCGAGCGACGCGTCGTCGGCCAGGGTGCCCTGACCGTTCGCCTCGCTCGTGAACGACGCCGAGGTGGAAGCGCTGGCCGGGAGGTCGAAGCCTCCCTGCGCCTCGTCGGCGATGGTCTTCGCGACCTGCGCCTTGTGGGCTTCCCAACGCGCCTGGGCGGCCGCGTACTGGCCTTCCCACTCGGTGCGCTGGGTGTCGTAGCCCTCGAGCCACTCGTTCGTCTCCGGGTCGAAGCCCTCGGGGTACTTGTAGTCGCCCTTGTCGTCGTACTCGGTCGGCATGCCGTAGAGCGCCGGGTCGAACTCGGTGCTCTCCGGGTCCACGCCCTCGTTCGCCTGCTTGAGGCTGAGCGAGATGCGGCGACGGTCGAGGTCGATGTCGATGATCTTGACGAAGACCTCGTCGTTGACCGAGACGACCTGCTCGGCGAGCTCGACGTGCTTGTTCGAGAGCTCCGAGATGTGCACGAGGCCCTCGATGCCGTCGGCGACACGGACGAACGCACCGAACGGCACGAGCTTCGTGACCTTGCCCGGTGCGATCTGGCCGATCGCGTGGGTGCGGGCGAAGACCTGCCACGGGTCTTCCTGGGTGGCCTTGAGCGAGAGCGACACGCGCTCGCGGTCCAGGTCCACCTCGAGGATCTCGACGGTGACTTCCTGACCGACCTCGACGACCTCGCTGGCGTGCTCGATGTGCTTCCAGCTGAGCTCGGAGACGTGGACGAGACCGTCGACGCCACCCAGGTCGACGAACGCACCGAAGTTGACGATCGACGACACGATGCCCTTGCGGACCTGGCCCTTGTGGAGGTTGTTGAGGAAGGTGGTGCGCGACTCGGACTGCGTCTGCTCGAGCAGGGCGCGGCGCGAGAGGACCACGTTGTTGCGGTTCTTGTCGAGCTCCAGGATCTTCGCCTCGAGCTCCTGGCCGAGGTACGGCGTCAGGTCGCGCACACGGCGCAGCTCGATGAGCGAAGCGGGGAGGAAGCCACGGAGGCCGATGTCGACGATGAGACCGCCCTTGACGACCTCGATGACCGTACCGGTCACGACGCCGTCGGACTCCTTGATCTTCTCGACGTCGCCCCACGCACGCTCGTACTGCGCGCGCTTCTTCGACAGGATGAGGCGACCTTCCTTGTCCTCCTTCTGGAGGACCAAGGCCTCGACCTCGTCGCCGACCTCGACGACCTCGTTGGGGTCGACGTCGTGCTTGATCGAGAGCTCGCGCGAGGGGATGACACCCTCGGTCTTGTAACCGACGTCGAGGAGGACCTCGTCGCGGTCGATCTTCACGACGGTGCCGGAGATGAGATCACCGTCGTTGAAGAACTTCAGGGTCTTCTCGACCTCGGCCAGGAAGTCATCAGCCGAACCGATGTCGTTGATGGCGACCTGCTTAGGAGCCTTGGTCGTAGTGGTTGTCATGTAGAGATTGCTCCGAACGGACATGAGTCGGGCCGTGGCGACGAGGGGTTCGATCCCCGCGAGGTGTCGCCGTGGCGATTGGTTGGATGGCGCGGATTGCGCCGCACAAGTCTAACCGGAGCGGGGGAAGCCCCACAACCGGGTGTGCCCGGCGTGGCGGGGACCGGACGACCCCGCCACCGCCGGCTAGTCGAGCAGCGCCGACCGCAGCGTGTCGAGCCCGATGCTGCCGAGCGCGAGCGCGCGGTGGTGGAACGCCTTGAGGTCGAAGGACGCCCCCTCGCGGGCGGCGACCTCGTCGCGGATCGACTCCCAGACGCGCTGCCCGACCTTGTACGACGGCGCCTGCCCCGGCCACCCGAAGTACCGCGCGACCTCGAACTGCACGAAGGCGTCGGACATGTTGACGTTCCGGCGCATGAAGTCGAGGGCGTACTCCCACGTCCAGGCGCCGCCGTCGGGGTTGGTCTTCTGCAGGTGCACACCGATGTCGAGCACCACGCGGGCCGCGCGCATCCGCTGCCCGTCGAGCATGCCGAGCCGGTCGCCGTCGTCGTCGAGGAACCCGAGCTGCTCCATCAGGCGCTCGGCGTAGAGCGCCCAGCCCTCGACGTGCCCGGACGAACCGGCCAGCTGGCGCCGCCAGGTGTTCAGCTCGCCGCGGTTGTAGACGCCCTGGCTGATCTGCAGGTGGTGCCCCGGGACGCCCTCGTGGTACACCGTGGTCTTCTCGCGCCAGGTCCCGAACTCGGTGACGCCCTGCGGCACGGACCACCACATGCGGCCGGCGCGGGAGAAGTCGTCGGACGGCCCGGTGTAGTAGATCCCGCCCTCCTGCGTGGGCGCGATCCGGCACTCGAGGCGCTTGATCGGGTCGGCGATGTCGAAGTACTTGCCGTCCATCGCACGGATCGACTCGTCGCTGGTCTCCTGCATCCAGCGCTGCAGGGCGTCGGTGCCGTGCAGCACCCGGGCCGGGTCGGCGTCGAGCACCTCGATCGCGCGGGCCACGCTCGCGCCGGACTCGATGCGGTCGGCGATGCGCTCCTGCTCGTCGCGCATCCGGGCGAGCTCCTCGATGCCCCACTGGTACGTCTCGTCGAGGTCGACCACGGCCCCGAGGAAGCGGCGGGAGTGCAGTTCGTACGCCTCGCGGCCGACGGCGTCGACGGGGGTGGCGAGCGGCAGGAGCTCGTGTTCGAGGAACTGGCCGAACGACCGGTAGGCCGCGGCCGCCACCTCGGCGCCGCGGGCGAGCTCGGTGCGGAGCGCCTCCGGCACCTGGCTGCCGTCCTCGAACGCCGCGCCGTCGACGAGCTGCCGGAACACGCCGTCCTCGGCGCCGTTGCGCGCAGCCTGCTCGGCGATGAGCGCGACCTGGCGCTTCGCCGGCGTGACGTCCTCGCGCGTGCCCTGGAGCAGCGTCTCGCGGATGCCCTCGAGCGCGTCGGGCAGCGCCTGCAGCCGGCTCGCGATGTCCTGCCAGTCGGTCTCGGTGCCGGTCGGCATGAGGTCGAGCACCTCGCGCACTGCCTGCGCCGGGCTCGCGATCACGTTGAGGTCGCGGAGGTGCAGCTTGCGGTCGTACGACTCCTGCACGAGGTCGAGCTCGGCACCGAGGTCGGTCTTCGTCACGCGGTCGACCGCGTCCACCGGTTCGGCGGCGTCGAGCGCGTGCTTCGCGGCGCGGGCGGCGTCGGCCATCGCCGCGGCACCGGCGGGCGACGTGTCGCCGTACTCCCCCGTGCGCCCCGGGACGCCGATGTAGGTGGCGACGGTGGGGTCGAGGTCGACGAGGGTGGACACCCACTCCTCGGCGACGCGGTCGACGGCGGAGGGCTGGCGGACGGGACGGTCTTCGGTCATGCTCCCGACCCTATCGAGCGCGAGCCGTCCGGCGGCGGTGACGCGAGGGGCGGACGGGAGGCGCGCCTCCGGTCCGCCCCGCGACGCACGTCAGTGGGCGGCGGCTTCCCAGTTGGGCCCCACCCCGACGGAGACGTCCAGCGGGACCGTCAGCTCGGCGGCGGCACCCATCCGGGTGCGGAGGATCTCCTCGACCCGGTCCTGCTCGCCGGGAGCGACCTCGAGGATGAGCTCGTCGTGCACCTGCAGGAGCAGGTGCGACGCCAGGTCGCCGTCGCGCAGGTCGGCGGCGACACCGAGCATCGCGATCTTCATGATGTCGGCGGCCGAGCCCTGGATGGGCGCGTTGAGCGCAGCGCGCTCGGCGTTCTCGCGCAGGACGCGGTTGGGGCTCTTGAGGTCGGGGAACGGACGACGCCGACCGAAGATGGTCTCGGTGTAGCCGTCTTCGCGGGCCTGCTCGACGACGCCGCGCAGGTAGTCGCGGACCGCGCCGAACCGGGCGAAGTACTCGTTCATCAGCGTCCGCGCCTCGGACTGCTCGATGCGGAGCTGCTTGGACAGGCCGAACGGGCTCAGGCCGTACGCCAGGCCGTAGGACATCGCCTTGACCTTCGTGCGCATCTCGGGCGTGACGTCGGCCGGCTCGACCGAGAACACCCGGGCGCCGACGAAGCGGTGCAGGTCCTCGCCCTCGTTGAAGGCCTGGATCAGTCCGGGGTCGCCGGAGAGGTGCGCCATGATCCGCATCTCGATCTGCGAGTAGTCGGCCGTGACGAGCGTCGTGTAGGGCTCCGCGACGGCGAACGCCGAGCGGATCCGGCGACCCTCGGCGGTCTTGACCGGGATGTTCTGCAGGTTCGGGTCCGTCGAGGAGATGCGCCCCGTGCTCGTGCCGGTCTGCTCGTACCGGGTGTGGATACGGCCGTCGACGACCGAGGCGTCGAGGGTGTCCACGATCTGGCGGAGCTTCGTCGCGTCACGGTGCTGCAGCAGCAGGCCGAGGAACGGGTGCGGGTGCTGGTCCTGCAGGTCGGCGAGGCTCGCGGCGTCGGTCGAGAAGCCGGTCTTCGTCTTGCGGGTCTTCGGCATCGCGAGCTCGGTGAAGAGGACCTCCTGGAGCTGCTTCGGCGAGCCGAGGTTGACCTCGTGCCCGATCTCCGCGAAGGCCTGCTGGGCGAGGCCCGCCGCGCGCTCCCCCAGGTCGTGCGACAGCCCGGTGAGCACCGGGCGGTCGATCCCGACGCCGATCGTCTCCATGCCGGCGAGCACCGGCACGAGCGGCAGCTCGATGTCGTCGAGCACCCGGAGCGAGGACTCGTCGATCCGCGCCCGGAGCGCCGTGGTCACGCGGAGGACGAACCACGCGTGCACGCCGACGTTGACCGGGTCGGTCTCGGGGACGAGCTGGTTCGGGTCGCCGGTCGGGAGCTCCTCGCCGAGCTCCTGGTACACGAGGTCGCCGAGGGGCTGCCCCTGCTTGCCCGGCTGGGCGAGCCAGCCCATGATCCGGGCGTCACCGGCGATCCCGTCGACCTGGAAGCCGACCGACGCGAGCGCCTTGATCGAGGCCTTGGCGTCGTGGAAGTGCTTCGGGGCGTCGGACGCGAACCACGCCGCGAGCTGCTCGTAGTCCTTCGCGCCGCTGCCGCCCGGCACCATCACGGCGTCGTCGTGGGTCGCGATGCCGATCGCGCTGAGCCGCCCGTCGATGACCTCGACCGCGACGCCGTAGCCGTTCGCGGCCTCGGACGCGTTCCGGCGCTCGAGCCAGTAGCCGAGCTCCTCGTCGATCAGCGTCTTCACCGGCGGCGGCGTCGGGGCGCCGCTGTCGACGGCCCCCTCGGCACTGGTCGAGCCGCCCTCGGACGGCTCGCCGTTGCCCGCGACCTTGAACACACGGTCGAGCAGGGTCCGGAACTGCAGCTTCGCGAAGAGCTCGCGCACCGCGTCCTCGTCGAGGGGGCGCAGCGCGACGTCGGCGGGACCGACCGGCAGCTCGACGTCGTTCACGAGCCGGTTGAGCTTGCGGTTGCGGATCGCCCGGTCCTTCTGGTCGCGCAGGTTGCCGCCGACCACGCCCTTGATCTCGTCGGCGTGCTCGAGCACCCCGTCGAGCGAGCCGTACTGCGTGATCCACTTGACGGCGGTCTTCTCGCCGACCTTGTCGATGCCGATCAGGTTGTCGCTGGTCTCACCGACGAGCGCCGCGATGTCCGGGTACTGGTGCGGCTCGATGCCGTAGCGCTCGTACACCTTGTCGCGGTCGTAGCGGGTGAGCTCGGAGACGCCGCGGACGGACGGGTAGAGCAGCGTGACGTCGTCGTTGACGAGCTGGATCGAGTCGCGGTCGCCGGAGACCACGTAGACCTGGTACCCCTGCTCGGCCCCCTGCCGGGCGAAGGTGGCGAGGATGTCGTCGGCCTCGTAGTCCTCCTTCGTGACGGTCGTGATGCCCATCGCCTCGAGCGCCTGCTGGAGGAGCGGGATCTGGCCCTTGAACTCGGCCGGGGTCTCGGAGCGGGTGCCCTTGTAGTCCTCGTACTCGCGGGTGCGGAACGAGAACCGGGAGATGTCGAACGCGACCGCGAGGTGCGTGGGCTTCTCGCGCTGGAGGAGCATGAGCAGCATCGAGATGAAGCCGTGGATGGCGTTCGTGTGCTGCCCCTCGCGGTTCACGAAGCTGTCGACCGGGAGCGCGTAGAAGGCCCGGAAGGCGAGCGAGTGGCCGTCGATGACCATGAGGGTAGGCTTTGCGGAGTCCGACACCCGGACAGCCTACCGACGCCATCCGACACGGGAGTCCGCCAGCGTGACCGACGACGTGACCCACGAACCGACCACCGCAGGCGTCGTCGACGAGCGGCTGTCCGACCGCGGGATGGGCGAGCTCGCCGAGAAGATGGGCATGGTCATCACCGAGCTCTCGGCCGAGCGGGCCGTCGGCACCATCCCGGTCGAGGGCAACCGCCAGCCCGTCGGGCTCCTGCACGGCGGCGCGTACGTCGTCCTCGCGGAGAGCCTCGGGTCGATGGCCGCCAACGTCCACGCCGGACCCGGCCGCTACGCCGTCGGCATCGAGCTGAACGCCTCGCACTCGCGGAGCGCGACGAGCGGGATCGTCACCGGCACCTGCACCGCGATCCACCTCGGGGGCACGCTCACGACGCACGAGATCGTCCTCACCGACGACCAGGGCCGGCGCTGCTCGACCGTGCGGATCACGAACATGATCCGCGAGGCCCGCTGAGGCGACCGACCGCGGTCAGTCCTCCGGCGGACGCTGCAGCAGCAGCCGCGCGTCCCCGAACCCGAGGCGCCGGTACAGCCGCTCGCCGTCCACGCTCGAGTGCACCGACGTGCGCTCGACGCCGAGTCCGTCGACCGCCTCGAGCACCGCGGAGACGAGTCGTCCCGCGACGCCGCGCCCGCGGAGGTCGGGGTGCACGTAGACCGTCTGCACGTCCGCGGTCAGTCGGCGGCCGGGTCGGTCCGGGGTGGGCGGGCGCGCGACGAGTCCGAGCCACGCCATGCCGAGCACCCGGCCGTCGTGCTCCGCGACGACGCACCGGTGGGTCTCGGGGTGCGCGGCGGCGAACGCGGTCATCGCCTCGCGGTACTGCTGCTGCGTGACGGCGGGCGTCGCCCCGCCCTCGTCCACGCTCCACCGCCACCGCAGGTCGGCCACCGCGGGCATGTCGTCCGGCCGGGAGGCACGGATCACCACGTCGTCCATGCGTCCAGCCTGCCAGGTGGTCGCGTCGTCCGGGAACGCGGAAGCGCCGCCGGACCGGGGTCCGGCGGCGCTCCGTGCGCGATCGCGCGGCTACTTCTTGGCGCTGAGCTGCTCGATGATCGCCTTGGCGACGTCGTGCATGGTCAGGCGACGGTCCATCGACGCCTTCTGGATCCAGCGGAAGGCCTCGGGCTCGGTCAGGCCCATCTTCTCGTTCAGCAGGCCCTTGGCGCGGTCGACGAGCTTGCGCGTCTCGAAGCGCTCGACGAGGTCGGCGACCTCGGCCTCGAGCGTGATGATCTGCTGGTGACGCGAGAGGGCGATCTCGATCGCGGGGAGCAGGTCGTTCGGGGTGAAGGGCTTCACGACGTAGGCGAGCGCACCGGCCTCGGTCGCACGCTCGACGAGGTCCTTCTGGCTGAACGCCGTGAGGAGGACCACCGGAGCGATGTGGTTCTTCGAGAGCTTCTCGGCCGCGGAGATGCCGTCGAGCTGGGGCATCTTGACGTCCATCACGACGAGGTCGGGGCGGAGGTCGGTGGCGAGCTGCACGGCGGTCTCGCCGTCACCGGCTTCGCCGACCACGTCGAACCCGTTGTCGCGGAGGATCTCCACGATGTCGAGGCGGATGAGCGACTCGTCCTCGGCGACGACGACGCGACGGGGTGCTGTTGCAGTTGCTTCTGTGTCACTCACGACGTGCAGCCTACTAGAACCGTGCAGTCCGAGTTGTCCGAGTGGCGGGACCCGGGTGTCGGAACTGCCCCGCCCGCCGTGAGCCGCGTTGTACGAGTGGCGGGACCCGAGTGTCGGGACTGCCCCGCACGCCGTGAGCTGCGTCGTACGAGTGGCGGGACCCGAGTGTCGGGACTGCCCCGCACGCCGTGAGCCGCGAGCCGCGTTGTACGAGTGGCGGGACTTGAACCCGCACGCCGTGAGGCAGAGCATTTTGAGTGCCCCGTGTCTGCCGATTCCACCACACTCGCGAGGCCTCCAGGCTAGCAGGACCCCCGGGCCGCCACGGCCCCCGACGGCAGCGTCAGCTCGAACACGGCGCCGCCGAGCACCCCCTCGTCCCCGTGCCGGAGTGCACCGCCGTGCGCTTCGGCGATCCCGCGTGCGATCGGGAGCCCGAGGCCGGCTCCGCCGGACCGCGCGTCGCGTGACACCTCCAGCCGCACGAGCCGGTCGAACACCCGCTCACGGTCCCCCGCGGGGATCCCCGGGCCGTCGTCCTCGACGCGCACGACGGCGTCGGCGCCGCGGTCGTCGAGGGTCACCACGACGCGCCCGGAGCCGCCGGTCGCGCGCGCGGCGTTGTCGACGAGGTTGCCGACGACCTGCGCGAGCCGTTCGGCGTCGACGGCCGCGGGCACCGGGAGCTCCGGCACGACGACGGACAGGTCGACGGCGTGCAGCCGAAGGCGCAGTCGTTCCCCCTCGGCGACGAGCACGGCGCCGAGGTCGACGACCTGCCGGTCGAGTGCGATCCCCCGGTCCAGACGCGCCATCGTCAGCATGTCGTCGACCAGCCGCGCGGCGCGGTCCGCCTGCCGGACGACGTGGACGGCGAGCGCCTCGCGGGTGGTGTCGTCGCCCCCGCCGCGCACCAGCGTGTCGGCGGCGGCCCGCACGCCGGCGACCGGGGTGCGGAGTTCGTGCGCCGCATCGGACAGGAACGACCGGACCCGCGCCTCCGCGGCGACCGCCTCGTGCTCGGCACCCTCGACGGCGTCGAGCATCTCGTCCATGGCGACGGCGACCCGTCCGATCTCGGTGTCGCGTCGGACGGGTCGGAGCCGGCGGCCGCGGTCGCCGGCCGCGATGGAGCGGGCGGTGGCGGTGACCTCGTCGAGCGGGCGGAGCGAGCGCCGCACCACGAGGACGACGCCGAGCACCGCGACGCCGAGGAACGCCGCGGAGGCGCCGCCGAGCACCCACGCGAGCTGCGCCAGGGTGTCCTGGACGTCCCGGGTGCCGGCGGTGAGCGTGATGCGCGTCCCGTCGTCGAGGCGACTGACCAGGGTGAGGACGCCGTCGTCCTCGGTGGCGCGCGAGGACACGACCCGCGGCGTGGTGGCGGCCGGTGTGGCCTCCGTCGACGCGGTGGAGCCTGCGGCCCCGGAGCCACGCGGCACGGGGCCGGGGAGCGAGCCCGGGTCGGGTGGTCCGGCCCGGAGTTGGTCGGGGGTCGGTCCGGCCTCCACCGCGTCGCCGTCCGGCTCGACGATCCGGACCGAGAGGCCTTGGGCGGACAGCCGGTCGGCGAGGTCCTCGGCGCCGACGGTGCCGACGAGCGCGGCGGCGGCGGACGCCCGGTCGCGGAGGCGGTCCTCGACCTGGGCGCGCAGCCGGACGCCGAGCAGGAGCTCGACCGCCACGGACAGTCCGGCGAGCAGCACGGCGAGCAGCACCACGATCGCGACGACGGTCCGCAGCCGCAGCGACGTCGTGGCGAGCCGCCGGGTCGTGGGTGTCACGTGGTCACCCGGTCGTCGCTCAGCCGGTAGCCGATCCCCCGGACCGTGTGCACGAGCCGCGGGCCGTGCGCCTCCATCTTCCGGCGGAGCGCGCTGAGGTGGACCTCGACGACGTTCGCCGCGACGTCGTCGTAGCCCCAGACCTGCGTCGTGATCTGCCCCTTGGAGACGGTGCGACCGCGGCTCTCGGCCAGGAACCGCAGGAGTCGGTACTCGGTCGCGGTGAGGTCGAGCAGCACCCCGCCGCGGCGCACCGTGGCGGCGTCGGGGTCGACCACGAGGTCGCCCACCTCGACGACCGACGGGATCCGCCCGCGACGCCGCAGGACCGCCGTCACCCGGGCAACGAGCTCGGCCATCGCGAAGGGCTTCACGACGTAGTCGTCCGCTCCCTCGGCGAACCCGCGGAGCCGCTCGTCGAGCTCGTCGCGCGCCGTCATCATCACCACGGCGGCGTCGGAGGCGCACCTGACGCGGGCGGCCAGCACGATGCCGCTCGGTCCGGGGAGCATCCAGTCGAGGAGGACCAGGTCGGGAGCGGTGCGGCGGAGGTCGTCGTGGAGGGAACGGCCGTCGGGGGCCTCGGCAACGACGAAGCCCTCGGCGCGCAGGGTCGTCGCGACGGCGGTCCGGATGGCGTCGTCGTCGTCCACGACGAGGACTCGGGCGGGAGCTGGCACGGCGGACACGGTAGGTGGTGTCGTCGAGCACGGAGCATGGAGGACGCTGGAGAATCCCTGTGCTTCAGTCATGCTTCAGATTCGGACCCGAGCGTCGTCCACATCGGCGGATCGGCCTGATCCGCCCGGACCCGAACGGGAGACCCCATGCACGACGAACGCGACACCCCCACCACCGGCACCCCGGGATCCCGGCGCCGCACCCTGCTCCGTCGGACCGGCATCGGCGCCGGCGTGGCCGCCGCCCTGGTGCTCGGCGGCTTCGGCGTCACCGCGGCGACGGCCGCGTCGAACGGCCCGTCGGACGGCACTCCGTCGGGAGCGCCGACGGTGGTCCCGAGCGGGCCGCCGACCGCCGGTCCCTCGGGGAAGGCGGCGCCCGGCGACGGGACCGCGCCCGCGCCGGGCTGCGCCGCACTGCCCGGCCCGACCGGGACGGGCACGCCCTCGGCCCCGGACGCCGACGGCGGGAAGCCCACCCCGCCGAAGCCGGACGCGGGCGGCGGGAAGCCCACCCCGCCCAAGCCCGACGCCGACGGCGGGAAGCCCACCCCGCCCAAGCCCGACGCCGACGCCGACGGCAAGGTACCCACCCCGCCCAAGCCCGACGCCGACGGCAAGGTACCCACCCCGCCCAAGCCCGATGCCGACGGCGGGAAGCCCACGCCGACGGCCCCCGACGCGACGGCGACCCCGGAGGCGGGCAGCGGTTCCTGACGCCGGACGCGGGAGGCGCGACCCGCAGCCGACCTCGGTCCAGCAGGTCGCGCCTCCCGTCCGACCGCCGTGTCAGGGCCCCTCGAGGTCTCGGGCGGCGCCGACGGCTGACGAACCGGTCGCGGCCGGCCGAGGTAGCGTCGGATCGAGCAGGTCTGACAGGAGGGGTGCTCGTGGATTCTCGTGCCGTCCGGACCTTCCGGGTCTTCGTCGTCGTCACTGCGGTCGTGGCCATCGCGCTCGGCATCGTCGCCATCGTCCTGCCGCGTCCGACGCTCGTCGTCGTGGCGCTGCTCTTCGGTGTCTACCTCGTCGTGGCCGGCGCCCTCCGGGTGTTCGCGGCGGTCCGGGGACACGGCACACCCCCGGTCTGGCGGTGGACCTCGGGGGTCGTCGGCGCGCTGGTCGGGGTCGCCGGGCTCGTGACCCTGCTCGACCCGGCCGTCCCGCTCGTCGTCTACGCGGTCCTCGCCGGCATCGCGTTCCTGATCGAGGGGGTCGCCGCCCTCGTCGGCGGGTTCGTCGGGCACCCCGGGTCGTCCCGGGTGCCGACGATCGTGAGCGGCGTGCTGTCGATCCTCGGCGGCGTGGTCGTCCTCGTCGCACCGGGATTGGCGCTGACGGTCTTCATGGTGTTCTCGGGCATCGCGCTCATCGTCGTCGGGGCCGGGGCACTCCTGCTCCTGCCCCCGCGGGCGTCGGTCCGGCGCTAGGCGCTCCCCGTGCCGAACAGCAGACCGAGACCGTAGGTGACCGCCGCGGCACCGAAGCCGATCGCGAGCTGACGGAGCGCCCGCCGGAGCGGGGACGCGCCGCTCAGCACGCCGACCACGGCCCCGGTGCCGAGCAGCGCGATGCCCACGAGCACGGCAGCGAGCGCGATCGCAGCCCAGCCCTCGAGCCTGAACAGGTACGGCAGCACCGGGATGATCGCCCCGGAGGCGAAGAAGCAGAAGCTGGAGACCGCTGCGCTCATGCCGTTGCCGATGGCCTCGTGGTCGTCCGTGGCAACGGTGCTCGTGGTCGCCCGGCCGCCGAGGACCTCGGCGGCGTGGTCCTGGGCCGCCGCCTCGGACATGCCCCGCGCGCGGTAGACGAGCGCGAGTTCGTTGGCGTCGACGTCGAGGTCGGCCACGGCGCGTCCGGCTTCCGGGTGCGGTGCGGAAGCCCTGAGGAGCTCGCGCTGCGACCGGACCGACACGTACTCCCCCGCGCCCATCGACAGGGCTCCGGCGAGCAGACCGGCGATGCCGCTCAACAGGACGAAGTGCCGGTCGGCGCCCGACGCACTGATGCCGATGATCAGGGCGAGGTTCGACACCAAGCCGTCGTTCGCGCCGAACACCGCCGCCCGGAACGTCCCCGACAGCCGCATCCGCCCGCGGTTCGCGAGGCCCCGGACGACCTCACCGTGGATGCGCTCGTCGGCGGCCATCCGCGCGGTCGCGTCGTCGTCGTCGGCGTAGGGGGACCGGTCTTCCGCCCGCTGCATGAGCGCGAGCACGAAGACCGAGCCGAAGCGCTTCGCGAGGACGGCGAGCACGCGGGTGCGGAGGCTCCCCCGCTGCGGGCGACCGACGTCGTCGCCGAGGAGGTCGAGCCAGTGCTGCTCGTGCCGTCCCTCGGCCTCGGCCAGGGCCGACAGGATCTCGCGTTCCTCGCCGTCGCGGCGCGCGGCGAGGTTGCGGTACACGGCCGCCTCGGCGCGCTCGTCGGCGAGGTAGCGGCGCCAACGGCGCACGTCGGCGCGTTGCGCCGTGGATCCGGTCTGGAGGCTCACACCACCATCCTGCCCGGTCCCGACGACGGGGACGCACCACCGCAGGGCACCTGTGGGTCACCGACGTGGCCCGGTCGCCGTGGAGGGGGAACGCGACGGGGCGCGGACGGGAGGCGCCGTGCGCGAGCTGCGCCGTGCCTCCCGTCCGCGCCCCGTGGGACGTCGGACGCTGCGGTCAGTCGCGCACGTAGGCCGGCGCGGCCTCGGCGTGCGCGTCACCGACGCGGTGCACCCGGAGGTCGTTCGTCGACCCCTCGATGCCGGGAGGCGAACCGGCCGTCACGATGACGCGGTCGCCGGGCGCGGCGAGGCCGTTCTCGAGGAGGACGTCGTCCACCTGCGAGAAGAGCTCGTCGGTGTGGGTCTTCCGCTCCACCAGGAAGGAGCGGACACCCCAGGTGAGCGCCATGCGGCGACGGGTCGCCTCGTTCGGGGTGAACGCGATGATCGGCAGACCGTGGCGCAGGCGCGACATGCGTCGGGCGGAGTCGCCGGACTCGGTGAACACGCAGAGGTACGACGCCTCGGTGAACTCCGCGATCTCGACCGCGGCGAGCGTGATCGCACCGCCGAGGGTGCGGGGCTTCGTGCCGAGCGGCGCGATGCGCTCGAGGCCGTGGTCCTCGGTGGACTCGACGATGCGGGCCATCGTGCGGACCGTCTGCACCGGGTACTCACCGACGCTCGTCTCGCCGGAGAGCATGACCGCGTCCGCCCCGTCGAGGACGGCGTTCGCCACGTCGGACGTCTCGGCGCGGGTCGGGATCGGCGACGAGATCATCGACTCGAGCATCTGGGTCGCGACGATGACCGGCTTCGCCATGCGGCGGGACAGCTCGACGGCGCGCTTCTGCACGATCGGGACGGCCTCGAGCGGGAGCTCGACGCCGAGGTCACCACGGGCGACCATGATGCTGTCGAAGGCGTCGATGATCTCCTCGAGCGCGTCGACGGCCTGCGGCTTCTCGACCTTGGCGATCACCGGGAGGCGCTTGCCCTCCTCGTCCATGATCTCGTGGGCGCGGTCGACGTCGGCGGCGTTCCGCACGAACGACAGCGCGATGAGGTCGGCACCCTGGCGGATCGCCCAGCGGAGGTCCGCCTCGTCCTTCTCGCTCAGCGCGGGGACGTTGACGGCGACGCCGGGCAGGTTGATGCCCTTGTTGTTCGACACGGTGCCGCCGACGACGACCTCGGTGCGGACGCGCACGCCGTCGGTGTCGAGCACCCGGAGCCGGACGCGGCCGTCGTCGATGAGCAGCGGGTCGCCGGGCTTGACGTCCTGCGGGAGGCCCTTGAACGTCGTGCCGCAGATCTCCTTCGAGCCGGGCACGTCCTCGGTCGTGATGGTGAAGACGTCGCCCACCGCGAGCTCGTGGGGACCGTCGGCGAACTTCGCGAGGCGGATCTTCGGACCCTGCAGGTCGACGAGGATCGCGACGGGCTTGCCGAGCTCCTCGGCGGCACGACGGACGTTGTCGTAGTTGGCCTCGTGGACGCTGTAGTCACCGTGGCTGAGGTTGAGTCGGGCGACGTCGACGCCCGCCTCGATGATCTCCTTGACGGTCTCGTACTCCGACGTTGCCGGTCCGAGCGTCGAAACGATCTTTGCGCGTCTCAATGGATTCCTTCGTGGTTTCGGATGGTGCTTGGGTTTCCGCGCTGTGGGGCCGCGCGGAACGAAGCGAGGCCACCAGCACCCTATCGAGTGCTGGTGGCCTGTCGCTCACGGGACGGTGAGCATCTGGTGCGCCGTCACGGTCAGACCGAGATCGCCCGGTCGGTCGCCTTGACGGGTGCGGGGAGGATCGTCGACCCCTCGAGGTACTCGTCGACCTTCGCCGCGGCGGCACGCCCCTCGGCGATCGCCCACACGATGAGGGACTGGCCGCGGCCGGCGTCGCCGGCGACGAACACGCCGGGCTCGTTGGTCGTGTAGTCCGCCTGCCGCGAGACCGCACCGGAGACCGTGGTCGGCAGCCCGAGCTGCGGCTCGAGCGTGTCCGTCTCGGGGCCGGTGAAGCCCATCGCGATGAGGACGAGGTCCGCGGGGATCTCGCGCTCGGTGCCGGCCTTCGGGACGCGGCGACCGTCGAGGTACTCGGTCTCCGCCACGCGGAGCGCCCGGACCTCGCCGGCCTCGTTCGCGAGGAACTCGACCGTCGACGCCAGGAAGTGCCGCTCGCCGCCCTCCTCGTGCGCGCTCGTGACCTCGAACACGGTCGGGAACATCGGCCACGGCTGCTCGGACGGACGCTCCAGCGGCGGCTGCTTGCCGATCGCCAGGTTCGTCACGCTGAGCGCGCCCTGCCGGTGCGCGGTACCGATGCAGTCCGCGCCGGTGTCGCCGCCGCCGATCACGATGACGTGCTTGCCCTCGGCGGTCAGCTGGTTGTCGACCTTCGTGCCGGCGTTCGCCTTGTTCTGCTGGACGAGGTAGTCCATCGCGAAGTGCACGCCCTCGAGGTCGCGCCCCGGGATCGGCAGGTCGCGCGGCACGGTGGCGCCGGTCGCGACGACGACGGCGTCGTAGCGGGACTTCAGGTCGTCCCAGGTGATGTCCCGGCCGATCTCGACGCCCGCACGGAAGCGGGTGCCCTCCGCCTGCATCTGGGCGAGCCGCGCGTCGATCTGGCGCTTCTCCATCTTGAAGTCCGGGATGCCGTAGCGGAGCAGGCCGCCGATGCGGTCGTCGCGCTCGTACACGGCGACGGTGTGCCCGGCCCGGGTCAGCTGCTGCGCGGCGGCGAGGCCGGCGGGGCCGGACCCGACGACGGCGACGGTCTTGCCGGTGAGGCGCTCCGGCGGGTGCGGGGTGACCCAGCCGTTCTTGTACGCCTCGTCGATGATCGAGACCTCGACCTGCTTGATGGTCACCGGCGGCTGGTTGATGCCGAGCACGCAGGACGCCTCGCACGGGGCGGGGCAGAGCTTGCCCGTGAACTCCGGGAAGTTGTTCGTGGCGTGCAGCCGCTCGATCGCCTGGCGGCCCTCGCCGCGCCACGTCAGGTCGTTCCACTCCGGGATCAGGTTGCCGAGCGGGCAGCCCTGGTGGCAGAACGGCACGCCGCAGTCCATGCAGCGACCGGCCTGCCGCTTGAGCGCGCCGGACTCCTGCTGCTCGTAGACCTCTTTCCAGTCCATGAGCCGCACGGGGACGGGTCGACGGGGCGGGAGCTCGCGCTCCTGCACCTTCAGGAAGCCCTTGGGGTCAGCCACGGGTCACCTCCGGGGTGTGGGTACGGGTCGTGGTGGTCGCTGCCGGTTCCGGCCGTGCGTGACGCTCAGCCACCGGTCACCTCGAGGATGCGGTTCCAGACGACGTCGCCGTCGGGGTCGAGGCCTTCGTCGACGGCCCGCTTGCGGGTCTCGAGCACCGCGGCGTAGTCGCGCGGCAGCACCTTGACGAAGTCGCTCAGGTCGCCGGACTCGAGCAGCTCGCTCGCCAGCGACGACCCCGTCTCGGCGGCGTGCCGGGCGAGCAGGTCGGTGACGATCTCGACGTCGGCGCTGTCGAGCGGTCCGAGCCGCAGCTCACCCGTCGCCAGCGCGTCGGTGTTGACGTGCTCCTCGCGCAGCCCCCGGACGTACGCGGTGCCACCGGACATGCCGGCACCGAGGTTCCGCCCGGTCTCACCGAGGATGAGCGCGAGTCCGCCGGTCATGTACTCGAGCGCGTGGTCGCCCACGCCCTCGACGACGGCGGTGGCACCGGAGTTGCGCACCAGGAACCGCTCGCCCACGATCCCGCGGATGAACATGCTGCCCTGGGTCGCCCCGTAGCCGATGACGTTGCCGGCGATCACGTTCTCCGCCGGGTCGAACCCGGATCCGGCGTCCGGCCGCACGATGACCTCGCCGCCGGACAGCCCCTTGCCGACGTAGTCGTTGCTGTCGCCGACGAGCCGCAGCGTGATGCCCGCCGGCAGGAACGCGCCGAGCGACTGCCCGGCAGACCCGCGCAGGGTGATGTCGATCGACCCGGCCGGCAGCCCGTTCTCGCCGTGGCGCAGGGTCACCTCGTGCCCGAGCATCGTGCCCACGGCGCGTTCGGTGTTCCGGATCGGCAGGTCGAGCGCGATCGACCCACCGTGCTCGAGCACGTCTGACGTCTGCTGGATGAGCTGCACGTCGAAGTGCTCGTCGAGCTCGTGGTCCTGGTCGCGCAGGTGTCGACGGGGTTCGTCGGCCTCGAAGCGCGGGCCCTTGAGGACCGGTCCGAGGTCGAGGCCCGACGCCTTCCAGTGCTCGACGGCGCGGTCGACGTCGAGGGCGTCCGCCTTGCCGATCGCCTCGTCGAGGCTGCGGAAGCCGAGCTCGGCGAGGAGCTCGCGGACCTCCTGGGCGATGAACTCGAAGAAGTTGACGACGAACTCGGGCTTGCCGGAGAAGCGCTTGCGGAGCTCGGGGTTCTGCGTGGCGACGCCCACCGGGCAGGTGTCGAGGTGGCAGACCCGCATCAGGATGCAGCCCTCGACCACGAGCGGCGCGGTCGCGAAGCCGTACTCCTCGGCACCGAGCAGCGCCGCCACCACGACGTCGCGCCCGGTCTTCATCTGGCCGTCGACCTGCACGACCACACGGTCGCGCATGCCGTTCAGCATCAGGGTCTGCTGGGTCTCGGCGAGACCGATCTCCCAGGGGGTGCCCGCGTGCTTCAGCGAGTTGAGCGGCGACGCGCCCGTCCCGCCGTCGTGCCCGGAGACGAGCACCACGTCGGCGAGGGCCTTCGTCACCCCGGCGGCCACGGCCCCGATGCCCGACTGGCTCACGAGCTTCACGTGCACGCGAGCGGACGGGTTCGCCCGCTTCACGTCGAAGATGAGCTGCTTGAGGTCCTCGATCGAGTAGATGTCGTGGTGCGGCGGCGGCGAGATGAGGCCGACGCCGGCGGTCGCGTGCCGGGTGCGCGCGACCCACGGGTAGACCTTCGTCGGCGGCAGCTGGCCGCCCTCGCCGGGCTTGGCACCCTGGGCCATCTTCAGCTGGATGTCCGTCGCGTGCGTCAGGTACATGCTCGTGACGCCGAAGCGCCCCGAGGCGACCTGCTTGATGGCGCTGCGGCGCTCCGGGTCGAGCAGCCGGTCGACGTCCTCGCCGCCTTCACCGGTGTTCGAGCGCCCGCCGAGACGGTTCATGGCGATCGCGAGCGTCTCGTGCGCTTCCTTCGAGATCGACCCGTAGGACATCGCGCCGGTGTTGAACCGCTTCACGATGGACTCGATCGGCTCGACCTCGTCGAGCGGGACCGGCTTGCGGCCGCCCTGGTCGAACCGGAACAGCCCGCGGAGCGTCATGAGCTGCTCCGACTGGTCGTCGACGGCCTTCGAGTACTCGCGGAAGATGTCGTACCGACGGGAACGTGTCGCGTGCTGCAGCCGGAAGACGGTGTCCGGGTTGAACAGGTGCGGCGGTCCCTCGCGGCGCCACTGGTACTCGCCGCCGGTCTGCAGGCGCTCGTGCGAGAGCACTGCGCCGTCCTGCGGGTACGCCTGGGCGTGCCGCTCGGCGTTCTCCTTGGCGATGACCTCGATGCCGACCCCGCCGAGGATGGACGACGTGCCGGTGAAGTAGCGGTCGACGAACTCCTGGCTGAGTCCGACCGCTTCGAACGCCTGGGCGCCGGCGTAGCTGGACACCGTCGAGATGCCCATCTTCGACATGATCTTGAGGACGCCCTTGCCGAGGGCCTTGATCACGTTCTTGACGGCCTGCTCCGGCGTGATGCCGGTGATCATGCCCTGCCGCACGAGGATCTCGCACGTCTCCATGGCGAGGTACGGGTTGATCGCCGACGCGCCGTAGCCGATGAGGGTCGCCACGTGGTGGACCTCGCGCACGTCGCCTGCCTCGACGATCAGGCCGACCTTCATGCGCTGCTCGGTGCGGATCAGGTGGTGGTGCACCGCGGCGAGCAGCAGGAGGCTCGGTACGGGCGCCTGCTCGGCGTTGCCGTCGCGGTCGGACAGCACGATGAACTGCTTGCCGGACTCGATCGCGGCGTCGACCTCGTCGCAGACGGCGGCGATCCGCTTCTGCATCGCCTTCTTGCCGGCGTCGACGCGGTACAGCCCCTTGATCGTGACCGTCAGGTGGCGGCCGGAGGCGGTCTCGAAGTGCTGGATCTTCGCGAGCTCGTCGTTGTCGATGACCGGGAAGTCCAGCGTGATCTGGCGCGCGTGCTCCGGTCCGGCGGTGAGGAGGTTGCGCTCCGGCCCGAGCCCCATGCCCATCGAGGTGATGACCTGCTCGCGGATGGAGTCCAGCGGCGGGTTCGTGACCTGGGCGAACTGCTGCGTGAAGTAGTCGAACAGGAGCCGCGGACGCTGCGACAGCACCGCGATCGGCGTGTCCGACCCCATGGCCCCGAGCGGCTCCGCGCCGGTCTGCGCCATCGGGCGGAGCAGGATGCGGACCTCTTCCTCGGTGTACCCGAACGCACGCTGGCGGCGCGTGACGGAGGCCGGGGTGTGCACGATGTGCTCGCGGTCGGGCAGGTCGCCGAGGTTGATGCGGCCCTGCTCGAGCCACTCGCCCCACGGACCGGCGGTGGCGAGCTCGCGCTTGACCTCGTCGTCCTCGATGATCCGGCCGGCCTCGGTGTCGACGAGGAACATGCGCCCGGGCCGGAGGCGACCCTTTCGCACGACCTTGCCCGGCGGCACGTCGATGACGCCGGTCTCGGAGCCCATCACGATGAGGCCGTCGTCGGTGACGAGGAACCGCCCCGGACGCAGACCGTTGCGGTCGAGCGTGGCACCGACCACCGAACCGTCGGTGAACGTGATCGCGGCGGGGCCGTCCCACGGCTCCATGAGCATCGAGTGGTACTCGTAGAACGCCCGGAGCTCCGGGTCCATGCCGACCTGGTTCTCCCAGGCCTCCGGGACCATCATCGAGACCGCGTGCGGCAGGGACCGCCCGGTCAGCGTGAGGAGCTCGAGGACCTCGTCGAAGGAGGCGGAGTCGCTCGCACCGGGGCTGACGATCGGCAGCAACGGTGCCATGTCGCCGAGCAGCTCGCTCTGCAGCTGCGACTGGCGTGCACGCATCCAGTTGCGGTTGCCGCGCACGGTGTTGATCTCGCCGTTGTGCGCCAGCGTGCGGAACGGCTGCGCGAGGGGCCACGACGGGAAGGTGTTCGTCGAGTAGCGGGAGTGCACGATCGCCAGCTTCGACGCGAAGCGCTCGTCGCTGAGGTCCGGGTAGAACGGCTCGAGCTGGAGCGTCGTGACCATGCCCTTGTAGACCATGGTCCGGCTCGACAGCGACATGAAGTAGGCCTCGGTGTCGTGCTCGGCACGCTTGCGGAGGCGGAAGGCCTGCCGGTCGAGGGCGATGCCGCTCCAGGACGCACCGTGCACGTCGTGGCGGATCGAGGCCACGAACAGCTGCTCGAACGCCGGCATCGCCGCGCGTGCGAGCGTGCCGAGGACCTCCGGGCGGACCGGGACCTCACGCCACCCGAGGACGCGCAGGCCCTCTTCGCGCGCGAGTCGTTCGACGGCTCCCTTGACGGCGTGCCGGTCGTCCTCGTCGACGGGCAGGTAGGCCGTGCCGACCGCGTACTCCCCCGCCGCCGGCAGGTCGAAGGCGACCTCGGAGCGGAAGAACTCGTCGGGCACCTGGCACAGGATGCCGGCACCGTCGCCCGTGCCCGCGTCGGAACCCACGGCACCGCGGTGCTCGAGGTTGCGCAGCGCGCCGAGGGCGGCGTCCACGATGTCGTGGCCCGCCGTGCCGCGGAGCGTCGCGACCATGGCGAGGCCGCAGGCGTCCTTCTCGTTCGCCGGGTCGTACGCGCCGACGGCGTCGGGGACCGCGGAGAACCGCCGGTGCGGCGGCACGAGGGCTGCGGACTGGGGTGGCTGGAGCGCCATGGGGAACCGTCCTCACGAGGAAGTGGAACAGGGACAGCGGTGGCCCGGTGGTGCGTTCCGCCCGAGCGGGCGGGACTGGTGCCCGTGCCCGTCGTCAGTGCGTTGCGCCGACGCTGGGACTGGTGTCGGACTCGCTTGTGGCGGGTCCGGAGGGGTGCTGCTGATGGCGAGCGTGACCGACCCGGGAGCGGTCACGCAGGAGGGGTGGTCCTACGCGCGACCGGTCGTCGTGGCGGGAGCCTGATCGGCTTCGATCTCCGCCGCCGGAGCGTCGTCATCGTCGTCCGACCAGGTGTCGTCCGAGTCTACATCGGACTTCGAGCCGGGCTCGCGACCGGGCAGGTACGGGCTCGGCTCCTTGCCGACGTGGCGACGCGACTGCACCAGGAAGATGACGATGCCGAGGATGATCGCGGCGAAGGCCACCCACACGTTGGTGCGGATGCCGAAGAAGGTCTCGCTGGTGTCGACACGGATCGACTCGAGGACCGAGCGGCCGGTGCCGTACCAGACCAGGTAGAGCGCCATCACCTTGCCCCACTGGAGCCGGAACTTCCGGTCGAGCAGGAGGATCACGACGACGCCCACGACGTTCCAGATGATCTCGTACAGGAAGGTCGGGTGGAACAGCGTGCCCTCGGGGAGGCCCTTCGGGAACGCGGCGTTCGACGACTCGATCTGCAGACCCCACGGCAGGCTGGTCGGCATGCCGAAGAGCTCGTGGTTGAAGTAGTTGCCGAGGCGGCCGAAGGCCTGGGCGAGCAGCACGCCCGGCGCGACCGCGTCGATGAACGCGCTGAAGCGCAGGCCGACCTGTCGGCAGCCGATCCACGCACCGACCGATCCCAGGATCAGGGCGCCGAAGATGGCGAGTCCGCCTTCCCAGATGTAGAGGAAGGACAGCGGGTCGCGGCCCGGCCCGAAGTAGTCGCTGACGTGGGTGAACACGTGGAACAGCCGGCCGCCGATGATGCCGGCGGGCACCGCCCAGATCGCGATGTCGATGATGATCCAGCGTTCGACCCCGCGTGCGTTCAGGCGGCGGTTGGCCAGGACGACGGCGGCGACGATCCCGAGGAGGATGCAGATCGCGTAGGCGTGGATCCGGAAGTCGAGCGGCAGCGACCAGCCGAACACGTCACGCAGCCAGGCCGTGAGGTCGAAGTACTGCCAGGCGGTGCTCGGGCTCGGGATGCTCAGGAGGGGCATGGAGGTGCTGTCGCCTTTCGGTGCTGGCTGGGCGTGCCGACGTGTCGCCGGACCCGCTCACTGTAGCGCGGGACGTGGCCCGGTCAGGAACCGGGGGCCCGCTCCTGTGGAAACTGTGACGCTCGCACGCACGCACAAGCGCCCCCACGCACGCACGCGCCCGCTGGCACGCTGCCACACGTGCACGCGCACGCGCCTGCACGCACGCACCGTCGGACGGGAGGCGCGGTGGAGGTGACCGACCTCGGCCACCCGCACCGTGCCTCCTGGCTCGGTCCGCGTCAGCGGCGCTGTGCGCCCGTCGTGAGGTCCGCGGCCCGGTCGGCCACGCCCTGGACCCCGAGGTCCGCCAGCGCCCGCACGAACGCCGACCCGACGATCGCGCCGTCGGCGTACTCGAGGACCTCGCCCACCTGCTCGGCGGTCGAGATGCCGAGGCCGACGCACGTGCGCTCGACACCGGCGTCCCGGAGGCGGGACACCACGGTCCGCGCGGCGACGTCCACACCGACGCGGGCACCGGTGACGCCCATGGTCGACACGGCGTAGACGAAGCCGCGGCTGGTCTCGACGGCCTGCCGCATGCGGGTGTCGGTCGACGACGGCGCCGCGAGGAAGACGCGGTCCAGGCCGGTGCGCTCCGAGGCGCCGATCCACTCGGCGCCCTCGTCGGGCACCAGGTCGGGTGTGATGAGCCCGGCGGCACCGGCGGCGACGAGGTCGTCCGCGAAGCGGTCCACCCCGTACCGGAGGACCGGGTTCCAGTACGTCATGACCAGCACGGGCACGTCGGCCCGCTCGGTGATCTGGTGCACCGCGTCGAAGACCTGCGCGACCCGGAAGCCGTTCGCCAGGCTCTCCTCTGCTGCGCGCTGGATGACGGGGCCGTCCATGACGGGGTCGGAGTACGGCAACCCGAGCTCGATGACGTCCACGCCGTTCTCGGCGAGGGCGACGGCGGCGTCGACGCTGGTCTGCAGGTCCGGGTAGCCGGCGGGCAGGTACCCGACGACGGCCCCGGCTCGCTCGGCGTTGGCGGTGTCGATCGTCTCGGCGACGGACCGGCCGCGCTCGGTCGTGGGGGCGCTCACAGCTGCACCGCGTCCTCGTCGAGGATGCCGAAGTAGCGGCTGGCGGACGCCACGTCCTTGTCGCCACGGCCGGACAGGGAGACCAGGATGACGCCGTCCGGGCCGAGCTCCTGGCCGAGCTTGATGGCGCCGGCGAGGGCGTGCGACGACTCGATCGCCGGCAGGATCCCCTCGGTGCGGCTCAGGAGCCGGAACGCCTCCATCGCCTCGGAGTCCGTGATCGGCTGGTACTTCGCCCGACCGATGGAGGCCAGGTACGCGTGCTCCGGTCCGACGCTCGGGTAGTCGAGCCCGGCCGAGATGCTGTGGCTCTCGATCGTCTGACCGTCCTCGTCCTGCATGAGGTACGACTTGGTGCCCTGCAGCACGCCTTCGCGGCCGAGCGTGATGCTCGCGGCGTGACGACCGGTCTCGACCCCCTCGCCGCCGGCCTCGAACCCGTGCAGCGCGACGGACTCGTCGTCGAGGAACGCCTCGAAGATCCCCATCGCGTTGGACCCGCCGCCGACGCAGGCCGCGACCGCGTCCGGGAGCCGGCCGACCTTGTCGAGGACCTGTTGCCGGGCCTCTTCCCCGATGACCTTGTGGAACTCACGGACCATCTCGGGGAACGGGTGCGGACCCGCGACCGTGCCGAGCAGGTAGTGCGTCGAGTCGACGTTGGCGACCCAGTCGCGCAGCGCGTCGTTGATCGCGTCCTTCAGCGTGCGCGACCCGGTCTCGACCGGGATCACCTCGGCGCCGAGCAGACGCATGCGCGCCACGTTCAGGGCCTGGCGCTCGGTGTCGACCGCGCCCATGTAGACGACGCAGTCCATGCCGAACAGGGCCGCCGCCGTCGCGGTGGCGACGCCGTGCTGTCCGGCACCGGTCTCTGCGATGAGGCGGGTCTTGCCGAGCCGCCGGGCGACGAGCGCCTGGCCGAGCACGTTGTTGATCTTGTGCGAACCGGTGTGGTTGAGGTCCTCGCGCTTGAGGATGATGCGGGCGCCGCCGGCGTGCTTGGCGAAGCGGGGTGCCTCGCTGATGATCGAGGGACGCCCGGTGTAGTCGCGCTGGAGGGTGTCGAGTTCCTCGCGGAAGGCCGGGTCGGCCCAGGCCTCGCGGAAGGCCGCCTCGAGTTCGTCGAGGGCCAGGACGAGCGACTCGGGGACGAAGCGTCCGCCGAAGTCGCCGAAGTACGGCCCGTGCAGGTCGCGGAGTGAGGTCACGTTGGGTCTCCCGGGACGAGCCCGGCGGACCGGGCTGGGATGGGCTCGACGGAGCGGGCCCGGATGGACGTCGTCAGGCGCCGTCGGCGGCTGCGATGAACGACGCGAGCGTGGCGGCGGGGTCGTCGCCCGTCACGAGCGCCTCCCCCACCAGGACGACGTCGGCACCCGCGGAGCGGTAGTGCGCGACGTCGGCAGGACCGGCGACGGCGGACTCGGCGACACGGACGACCCCGTCGGGGATGCGGTCGGCGAGCGAACCGAAGAGGTCACGGTCGAGCGAGAAGTCGGTCAGGTCGCGGGCGTTGACCCCGAGGATCCGCGCGCCGGCGTCGAGACCGCGGGCGACCTCGTCGCCGGAGTGCGCCTCGACCAGGACCCGCATCCCGAGTTCCTCGGCCAGGGTGTGGAGCTCGACCAGCCGCTGCTGCTCGAGCGCCGCCACGATGAGGAGGACGACGTCCGCGCCGGACGCCCGCGCCTCGATCACCTGGTACGGGTCGGCGATGAAGTCCTTGCGCAGCACGGGGACGCCGACACGGGCCTTCACGGCCTCGAGGTCCGCCAGGCTGCCGAGGAACTTGCGTCCCTCGGTGAGCACGCTGATCGTCGACGCACCGCCGCGCTCGTAGTCGGCGGCGAGGGACGCCGGGTCCTCGATCGCGGCCATCGACCCGCGGGACGGGCTGGCGCGCTTGACCTCGGCGAGGATCTTCACGCGGTCGCCGGGGGCGAGGAACGCGAGGGCGTCGAGCGGGGACGCCACCCGGTCGAGGTCGCGTTCGACGTCCGCCCAGGGACGGTCGACACGACGGGCGGCGGCGTCCTCGAGCGCGCCCGCGACGAGGGTCTCGAGCACGTTCGGCATGCCGGACCTACTCGGCGTGGTGCTTGGGGACGAACTTCGGACCGTCGACGCCGTAGCCGGCCTTCTTCATGACCCCACCGACGATGAGGCCGATGAGCACGACACCGGCGGAGGCCCAGACGCCCCACGGCTGGTCGAACCAGAAGAACAGCGTGCCGGCCGCGAATCCGATCAACATGATCACGACGGCGGTCCAGGCTGCCGGCGAGTGGCCTTCGCCGAGTTCTGCGGGCTCAGTGTTGCTCACGGTGCTCCTCGTTCTGTTCCGACGCCGTCGTTCGACCGGCGCCTGTCGTCGATCCTACCGGTTCCGGCGGACTGCGATCCCGAGCCGGACGCCGGGTCGCCCGCCTCGGCGAGGTCCGTCGGGTCGACACCGGCACTGAGGTCGTCCCAGTCGACGACCGCGTCGCGCTCGACGAGGGCGGCAGCCCGCGCCTGTGCAGCGGCACCGGCGGTGGCGGCGCCGTACTTCCGGCTGGGTCCGGGCCAGGAGCGCTGCACGACCAGGACGACGACGCCGAGCAACACCGCGAGCACACCGCCGGCGATGCCGACGACGGGCCACGCCGAGACGTCCACGGTGTCGACGACCTTCCGGACCGCCCCGAGGTCGCTGACGCCGGCGACCTCACCCACGGCCCCCTTGGCCGCCGCGACCGGGTCGGCGAGGGCCGTGATGCCCGACACGACGACGCCGAGGCCGAGGAGGACCTCGACGCACGCGAGCACGACCCGGACGACGCGACCGGCGATGGTCATTGCCAGGAAGAGCGCCAGGCTCGCGATGGCCAACGCGGTGTACTGCGGCACGACGGCGGCACCGTCGGCGGCGACCCGGTTGGTGACCGCTGCGCCCGCCTGCAGGTGCACGGTGAACCAGGTCTGCGTCCACGCGAGCATGATGACGCCCGCGACCGCGAGACCCGCGACGACCACGAGCGGCCGGGACCGCCGGGCCCTCACGCCCGTACCTCGCGCATCGTGTTCGCCGTGGCGACGGCCCGGAGCGGGGCGGCGGCCTTGTTGACGGCCTCCACGTGCTCGGTCTCCGGGTCGGAGTCCGCGACGAGGCCGGCGCCGGCCTGCACACGGGCGACCCCGTCCTTGATGAGGGCCGTCCGGATGGCGATCGCGAGGTCGGCGTCACCGGCGAAGTCGAAGTACCCGACCACCCCGGCGTACGCCCCGCGCTTGGCGGGTTCGAGCTCGTCGATGATCTCGAGTGCGCGTGGCTTCGGCGCACCGGACAGCGTCCCCGCGGGGAAGGTGGCGCGGAAGACGTCGATCGCCGAGGCCTCCGGTCGCACCGCGCCCTCGACGCTCGAAACCAGGTGCATGATGTGGCTGAAGCGCTCGACGGTCATGAACTCCGTCACGGCGACGGTCCCCGGCTCGCACACCTTCTGCAGGTCGTTGCGGGCGAGGTCGACGAGCATGAGGTGCTCGGCGCGCTCCTTCGGGTCCTCCAGCAGGTCCTCGCCGAAGCGGACGTCCTCCTCCGGGGTGGCCCCGCGCGGGCGCGACCCGGCGATGGGGTGCGTGATGGCCCGGCCGGCCTGCACCTTCACCAGTGCCTCGGGCGAGGCGCCGACGATCCAGAAGCGCTCGTCAGCGGTGTCCGCGAGCGACAGGAAGTACATGTACGGGCTCGGGTTCAGCGTCCGCAGCACCCGGTAGACGTCGAGCGGGTCGGCGGTCACCTCGTGGTCGAAGCGCTGCGAGATCACGACCTGGAACACGTCGCCGTCGCGGATGAAGTCCTTCGACCGCTCGACCGCGGCCATGTAGTCGGCCGGCGACGACCGGTGCGTCGGGGTGGGCTCCGCGATGTCGAACGCCTCGGCGACGGTCGCGACGCTCGGGACGACGAGGTCGGCCTGCATCCGGTCCAGCCGTGCCTGCGCGTCGGCCCACAGGACGTCGGCGTCGTCCGTGCCGTCGTTGAGCACGCTCGCGACGAGCAGCACCAGGCCGGTGCGGTGGTCGAGGGCGGCGAGCTCGGACACGAACGCGAGCGACTGCCCCGGCACGTCGAAGTCCGCGGCGGGCACGTTCGGCAGGTGCTCGAGCTGGCGGACGGCCTCCCAGCCGATGAAGCCGACGGTGCCGCCGACGAGCGGCGGGGTGCCCGGGATGCGCGGGGTGGCCCAGCGCTCGTGCAACCGCGCGAGGACCTCGAGCGGCTCGCCGTCCAGCGAGTCGACGGCGCGGGACGCCGGGATGCCGGTGTCGATCCAGGCCGCCCGGTCGCCGTCCTGGGTGAGCACGCCGAAGCTGCGGACGCCGACGAAGGACCAGCGCGACCAGAGGCCGCCCTGCCCCGCCGACTCGAGCAGGAACGAGCCGGGCCGGCCGTCGGCGAGCTTGCGGTAGACGCCGACCGGCGTCTCGCTGTCGGCGAAGAGGGCACGCACCACCGGCACGACGCGGTGGTCGTCGAGCAGGCCGTCGAACTCCGGCCGGGAGGTCGTGTGCGGCTGGTCGGAGAGCGTCGCGGTGGTCATCGGGTCGCCTCCACTGCCCCGCTCGCCGGAGCAGACGCGGTCGCCTCCGCCGGCGCGGACGCCGTCACCGGGTCGAGCGGGTCGACGTCGAAGCACCGGTGCGCGCCGGTGTGGCAGGCCGCGCCCACCTGGTGCACCGTGACGAGCAACGTGTCCGCGTCGCAGTCGAGCGCCGCCCCGCGCACGTACTGCGCGTGACCGGAGGTGTCGCCCTTGCGCCAGTACTCGTTGCGGGACCGGGACCAGAAGGTCACACGCCCCTCGGTCAGGGTGCGGCGGAGGGCTTCCCGGTCCATGTAGCCGAGCATGAGGACGTCCTTCGACGATTCCTCCTGCACGACGGCGGGGAGCAGCCCGTCCGCACCGAACCGCGCGCGGTCGAGGACCGCGTCCGTGCTGGTGCTGGTGCTGTCGGTCATGAGGCTCCTAGCCTACGGCGTGTGGTCGGCCCGGGACGGCCGGGAGGCGCGGTGTACGCCCGCCACACGGCCGGAACCCGCGGTGCACGCCCGCTCCGCGACCGGGAGGCGCGGCGGGCGCCCGCCCCGCGGCCGCCGCGACGAGGCGTTCGCCTCAGCGGACCGGGTGCCCGGCCGCGCGCAGCGCGGCCTTGACGTCGCCGATGGTCATCTCGCCCCGGTGGAACACGCTGGCGGCGAGGACCGCGTCGGCACCCGATTCGACGGCCGGGGCGAAGTGCTCGAGCCGACCCGCGCCTCCCGAGGCGATGACCGGCACCGAGGAGACCGCGCGCACGGCGGCCACGAGCTCGAGGTCGAACCCGTTCTTCGTGCCGTCCGCGTCGATGGAGTTGACCAGCAGCTCCCCCGCGCCGCGCTGCACGGCCTCGCGCGCCCATGCGACGGCGTCGAGGTCGGACTCGGTGCGGCCGCCGTGGGTGGTGACGACGAAGCCGGACGGCATCCGGTCCGAACGCTTGACGTCGAGCGACAGCACGACCGCCTGCGCGCCGAACCGGTCCGCGATCTCACCGACGAGGTCCGGACGGGCGATCGCCGCGCTGTTCACGCCGATCTTGTCCGCACCGCACTGCTGCAGGCGCGAGACGTCGTCGACGCTCCGGACGCCGCCACCGACGGTGAGCGGGATGAACACCTGCTCCGCCGTGCGGGTGACGGTCTCGTACATCGTCGCGCGGTTCTCGACGGTGGCACCGACGTCGAGGAACGTGAGCTCGTCCGCGCCCTGCTCGTAGTACCGGGCGGCGAGCTCGACCGGGTCGCCGGCGTCCTGCAGGTCGAGGAAGTTGACGCCCTTGACGACCCGGCCGCCCTGCACGTCGAGGCAGGGGACGACCCGGACGGAGACGCCCCCGGCGACCCCCGCTGCGCCGCTCACAGGCGGGCGGCGTGGATCGGGCTGACGAGGATCGCGCGGGCGCCGAGGTCGTACAGCGCGTCCATGATGAGGTTCGCGTCGTCGCGCGGGATCATCACGCGGACCGCCGACCAGTCGCGGCCGTGCAGCGGCGAGACCGTCGGCGACTCGATCCCCGACGCGATCGCGGTGGCCTGCTCGAGCAGGTCGGTCGGGATGTCGTAGTCCAGCATCACGTAGCCGCGGGCGACGAGCACGCCCTGCAGTCGGCGGCGGAGGACGTCGATACCCGGGATCGACTCGTCCGTGGACACCAGGAGCGCGGTCGACTCGAGGATGACCGGCCCGAAGATCTCGAGCCCCGCCTGGCGCAGCGTGCTGCCGGTGGAGACCACGTCCGCGACGGCGTCGGCGACACCGAGGCGCACGGCGCTCTCGACGGCGCCGTCGAGCTTCACGAGGGTCGCGGTCACGCCGTGCTTCGCGAGGAAGTCGCCGACGAGGCCGGGGTAGCTCGTCGCCACGCGGACGCCGTCGAGGTCCTGCAGCGACGAGAACCGACCGGGGGTGCCGGCGAACCGGAACGTCGAGTCGGCGAAGCCGAGGGCGTCGACCTCGTGCGCGGCCGACCCGGAGTCGAGCAGGAGGTCGCGGCCGGTGATGCCGACGTCGAGCGCGCCGGAACCGACGTACGTGGCGATGTCGCGCGGGCGGAGGAAGAAGAACTCGACCCCGTTGCGCTCGTCGACGAGGTGGAGCGCCTTCGGGTCACGGCGACCGGCGTACCCGGCCTCCTTGAGCATCTCGGAGGCGGTCTCGGAGAGCGAGCCCTTGTTGGGCACGGCGATGCGGAGCATCAGGTGGTCTGCTTTCTGTGGGAGGAGTCCGGGTCGGTCGGGCCGGCGCGGGACGCGCCGTCCTACAGATGTCGCCAGACGTCCGCCGGGGTCAGGCCCTTCGCGATCATCAGGACCTGCAGGTGGTACACGAGCTGCGAGATCTCCTCGGAGGTGCGCTCGTCACCCTCGTACTCGGCCGCCATCCAGACCTCGGCCGCCTCTTCCACGATCTTCTTGCCGATCTGGTGCACGCCGGCGTCCAGTTCGGCGACGGTGCCGGAACCCTCGGGGCGGGTGCGCGCCTTCTCGGTGAGCTCCTGGAACAGGTCGTCGAACGTCTTCACGCCGACCAGGCTACCGTCCTGCGCGGACTCCGCCGACGCACCGTCCGGACGGGAGGCGCGGCTCGTCCCCGCCCCGCCGGTCACGACCGCGTCGCCGCCGCAGCAGCCGCGCGCAGGTCCGCGATCCGCGATGCCGGCTCGCCGCCGTACACGGCCGACCCCGCGACGAGCGTGTCCGCGCCGCTGCGGACCGCCTCGGGCACGGTGTCCACCGCGATGCCGCCGTCGACCTCGAGCCAGACGTCGAGCCCGGACGCGTCCACGGCGGCACGCGCGTCGGCGAGCTTCGGCATCACCGAGGACATGAACGCCTGGCCGCCGAAGCCCGGCTCGACCGTCATCAGCAGGATCATGTCGTAGGCGTCGAGGTGGTGCAGCACCTGCGTGATCGGGGTGCCGGGCTTCACCGCGACGGCGGCGCGCGCCCCGTTCGAGCGGATCGCCGCGGCGGTGGCGACCGGGTCGTCCGCCGCCTCGAAGTGGAAGGTGACGCTCGACGCACCGGTCTCGGCGTACTTCGGCGCCTGGGTGTCGGCGTCCGTGACCATGAGGTGCACGTCCAGCGGCACCGGCGAGACCTCCTGCAGGCGCTGCACGATCGGCAGGCCCAGGGTGAGGTTCGGCACGAAGTGGTTGTCCATCACGTCGACGTGCACCATGTCGGCCGTCTCGATGCGGTGCAGTTCGCGCTCGAGGTTCGCGAAGTCGGCGGACAGGATGCTCGGCGAGATGCGGATCGTCACCGCGCAAGCCTACCGACGCTGCCTGGGCCGTCCGACGCGGCCCGGGCGACGCGGGAACGGAGGTCAGGCGACGCGGCGGAACAGCGCGATGAACATCGCGTCCGTCCCGATCCGGTGCGGCCACAGCTGCACCGTGTCGCCGTCGGGCACCTGCGGGTCACGTGCCGCCACGGACCGGACGACCCCGGCCGTGTCGAGCTGCTCGAGCACCCCGCCGTGCCGCGCGATGAGCGCGTCGACCTGTCCGCGCGTCTCGGCCAGGTGCGGCGAGCACGTCACGTACGCGAGCGTCCCGCCCGGCGCGAGCACGCGGACCGCCGCGTCGAGCAGCTCGGACTGCAGCGCCGCGAGTTCGGGGACGTCCTCGGGCTGCTTGCGCCAGCGGGCCTCCGGCCGCCGGCGGAGCGCGCCGAGCCCGGTGCAGGGCGCGTCGAGCAGGATCCGGTCGAAGGTGACGCCCGCGCCGTCGCGCCCGAAGCGGCGGCCGTCGCCCTCGACGACGGTCACGCCGTCGGCGAAGCCCGCGAGGGCCTTCCGCACGAGACCGGCGCGCGCGGGCACGAGCTCGTTCGCGACGAGGGTGGCTCCGGCCTCGGCTGCCTCGGCCGCGAGGAGCGCGGCCTTGCCACCGGGGCCGGCGCACAGGTCGAGCCAGCGCTCCCCCGGCCGGACCGTGGACGACCGGCTGAGTGCCAGGGCGGCGAGCTGCGACCCCTCGTCCTGCACCCGGAGCCGGCCGGCGGTGACGCCCGGCACCCGTGCCGGGTCGCCGGTGGTGCCGCGGATGCCGACGGGCGAGACCGGCAGGTCCGCCTCGAGGTCGGTGGGACGGACGGGAGGCGCGGTGTCCGTGTCCGCGTCGGCTGCGGCCGCGTGGTCGCGGTCGTCCTCGTCGCCGGCGATGGTGTGGGCCGTGGCGGCCGCCACGTCCTCCGCCGTGGCGAGACCGGGCAGCGCCGCGAGCTGCACGCGCGGTGCGACGTTGTCCGCGGCGAGGAGGGCCGGGAGCTCGTCGCGGGACCGCTCCGCCGCGAGGGCGTCCCGGAGCGCGGAGACGACCCACACCGGGTGCGACCAGCGTGCCGCGAGCAGGGCGTCGCCGCCGCGGCCCTCGGTGATGAGCGCGTCCCACTCGTCGTCGGTGCGGGCACCGACCTTCCGGAGCACCGCGTTGACGAAGCCGGTGGCACGGTGGGCGCCGACCTCGCGGGCGAGTTCGACGGTCGCCGACACCGCGGCGTGGACGGGGGTGCGCATGCCGAGCAGCTGGTGAGCCCCGAGTCGCAGCACGTCGAGCACGTCCGACTCGACGTTCTCGATCCGCCGACCGGAGGCGAGGGCGACGATCGCGTCGTAGCGACCGAGCATCCGGATCGTGCCGTAGGTGAGCTCGGTGGCGAAGGCGGCGTCGCGCCCGGACAGGCCTGCGCGGCGGATCCGCGTCGGCAGGAGGAGGTTCGCGTAGGCGTCGTCGACCTGGACGGCGCGGAGCACGTCGAAGGCGACGCGGCGGGCACTCGTCTGCCGGGGTCCGTGGCGCCGTCGGCTGCTGTTCGTGCTGCTCATGCGAGGACCTTCCCGTCCAGCGTGCCGAGGCCGCGGGCCCAGGCGGCGGCGTCCATCGGCTTCTTGCCGGCGGGCTGCACCTCGGTGAGCACCAGCGGTTCGTCCGCGGTGCCGACGAGCAGCCGACCGCCCTGGACGGCCAACGCACCGGGGGCGAGCGACGGGACGGGGTCCACCGCGCCTCCCGGCAGCCTGCTGCTGCGGAGCAGCTTGACGCGGGTCTCGCCGAGGTGGGCGTAGGCCCCGGGCTCGGGGGTGACGCCGCGCAGGTGGGCGTGCACCGCGGCGGCCGGCGCGGCGAAGTCGACGCGCCCGTCCTCGATGGTGGTCTTCGGGGCGGAGGTGGGTTCGCCGACCTGCTCGGTGGCGACCGCGGTGCCGGCGGCGATGCCGTCCACGACGCGGACCACGGTGTCGGCGCCGGTCTCGGCCATCGCGGCGAGGACCTCGCCCGCTGTCGCCTCGGGGTCGATCGCGAAGGGGTCGCTGGCGTACACCGGTCCGGCGTCGAGCGCCTCGACGAGCTGGAAGACCGTCGCGGCCGTCCGGGTGTCGCCGGCCATCACGGCACGCTGCACCGGGGCCGCACCGCGGTAGGCCGGCAGGTCCGAGAAGTGCAGGTTCACCCAGCCGAGCCGGGGGGCGTCGAGGGCGGGGCGGCGGAGCAACGCGCCGTACGCGACGATCACGCCGAGGTCGACGCCGAGCGACGCGATGCGTGCGGTGACCTCGTCGTCGACGCGGGCGACCTCGATCACGGGGAGCCCGAGCTCCGCGGCGGCCTGCGCGACCGGGGTCGGGGTGAGGACGCGCTTCCGGCCCTGCGGCGTGGCCGGGCGGGTGAGCACCGCGACGATCTCGTGGTCGGACGCCGCCAGCCGGCGGAGGGTGGGGACGGCCGCAGCGGGGCTGCCGGCGACGACGAGACGCATGGGTTCGATCCTCCCACGAGTGCGGAGGCACCCGGCGCTGGGTCCGGGAGCAGGGGCGTCGGCGCGGGGCTGCGTCCCCCGGGCGGCGCGGAGGAGCAAGCTGGATCCGCGGAGCACTCCGCAGCCACCACCACGCCGCCACAGCACAGGAGATCCCCATGAGCGACGTCACCACCGCCACCAACCGCTACGCCGGGTCCTCGATCCAGAAGGTCGCCCTCGTCGTCGGGGTCGTCTTCCTGCTCGTCGGGATCGCCGGCTTCGTCCCGGGACTCACGACCGGGGACCTCGCCGGGGCCGGGCACGGCTCGATGGCGATGCTGCTCGGTCTGTTCCAGGTGTCGGTGCTCCACAACATCGTGCACCTGCTGTTCGGCGTCGTCGGCCTCCTCGCCGCGAACCGGGCGACGGGCTCCCGCATGTACCTCGTCATCGGCGGGGTCGTGTACTTCGTGCTCTGGATCTACGGCCTCTTCACCGCCGGGCACAGCTTCGGCGCCAACTTCGTGCCGCTCAACTGGGCGGACAACTGGCTGCACCTGGTGCTCGCGGTCGGGATGGTCGCGCTCGGCATCGTGTTCCCGCGCATGCGGCAGCGCCCGGTCGGCGCCTGACCCGTCACCGCACGACCGCATCGGCCGCGGCGCCGCCTTCGCAGGCGGTGCCGCGACGCCGGTGCGACCAGCTCAGGCCACCGCGTCCCGTGCGGACCGGAACGCCTCGACGCACCGCCGCACCTGCTCCTCGGTGTGCGCAGCCGAGAGCTGCACGCGGATGCGCGCCCTGCCCTTCGGCACCACGGGGTAGCTGAAGGCCGTCACGTAGACCCCGCGCTCCTGCATCGCGTCGGCCATCCGAGCGGTCAGGGCGGCGTCGTGGAACATCACGGGGACGATCGGGTGCTCGCCCGGCAGCAGCTCGAAGCCGGCGTCTGTCATCAGGGAGCGGAAGAGCGCCGCGTTCCGCCGGAGCCGCGCCCGTGCGTCGTCCGAACGCTCGATCAGGTCGAGCGCCGCGACGGTGCCGGCGGCGATCACCGGCGCGAGCGAGTTCGAGAACAGGTACGGACGCGACCGCTGCCGGAGCAGGTCGACGATCTCCCGGCGGCTCGACACGTACCCGCCGCTCGCACCGCCGAGTGCCTTGCCGAACGTCCCGGTGTACACGTCGACCCGGTCCGCGACGCCGCACAGTTCCGGTGTCCCCCGGCCGTGTTCACCGACGAACCCGACCGCGTGCGAGTCGTCCACGATGACGAGTGCGTCGTACCGGTCGGCGAGGTCGCAGATCTCGGCGAGCGGCGCGATCGACCCGTCCATCGAGAAGACCCCGTCGGTGACCACCGCGCGGAACCGGGCGCCCTGGGCGGCGACGAGCTGCGCCTCCAGGTCGGCGACGTCGCGGTTCCGGTACCGGTACCGCTGCGCCTTCGAGAGCCGCACCCCGTCGATGATCGACGCGTGGTTCAGCTCGTCGGAGATGATCGCGTCCTCGGCGCCGAGGAGGACCTCGAAGAGTCCGCCGTTCGCGTCGAAGCAGGACGAGTACAGGATCGTCGCCTCGGTGCCGAGGAAGCGCGACACCCGGCGCTCGAGGTCGAGGTGCAGGTCCTGCGTGCCGCAGATGAAGCGCACGCTCGCCATGCCGTAACCCCACCGGTCGAGGGCGTCCTTCGCCGCGTCGACGAGATCGGGCGAGTCGGCGAGGCCGAGGTAGTTGTTCGCGCAGAAGTTGAGCAGGTCGGCACCGTCTGCCTCGATCGCGGCGCGCTGCGGACCGGCGATGCCACGTTCCCGCTTCGTCAGGCCCGCCGCTTCGATGCCGACGAGCTCCGCCGTCAGGTGGTCCTTGATCGCGCCGTACATCAGATCTCCGTCCAGTCGATGACGACCTTGCCGCCGTCTGCACTCGCCGCTGCGGCGAACGCCCGTTCCCAGTCCCGCGCGGCGAAGCACGCCGACACGATCGAGCCGATCCGGTCGCGCAGCAGCTCGCTCGTCTGCAGCATCGAGCTCATCGTCTGCCACGTCTCGAACATCTCGCGGCCGTAGATGCCCTTCACCGTGAGCATGTGCGTCACCACCGTGCCCCAGTCCACCGCGATCGGGCCGCTCGGCAACCCGAGCATCGCGATCCGCCCGCCGTGGTTCATGTTCGCCACCATCGACGGCAGGGCGGTCGGGGCGCCGGACATCTCGAAGCCGACGTCGAACCCCTCGCGCATGCCGAGCCGGGCCTGCGCCGCGTGCACCGCCGCGGAGCCGGCTCCGGCGTCCCCGCTGACGTCGACCCCGAGGTCCGCACCCATCGCCTCGGCCATGCGCAGGCGGTTCGGGCTCACGTCGGTACCGACGACGAAGCGCGCTCCCGCGTGCCGGGCGACCGCGACCGCCATCAGGCCGATCGGACCGCACCCGGTGACGAGGACGTCCTCGCCGACGACCGGGAAGGCCAGCGCCGTGTGCACCGCGTTGCCGAGCGGGTCGAACAGCGCACCGACGTCCGGGTCGACGTCCGTGTGGTGCACCCACACGTTCGTGCCGGGCAGGGTCAGGTACTCGGCGAAGGCGCCGTCGCGCTGCACGCCGAGTCCCGTCGTCCGGATGCACATCTGCCGCCGACCGGCCCGGCAGTTCCGGCAGGTGCCGCACACGATGTGCCCCTCACCGGACACCCGGTCCCCCACCACGACGTCGTGGACGGCCGCGCCGACCTCGACGACCTCGCCGAAGAACTCGTGGCCGGGGACGAGCGGGGCGGTGACCGCCGAGGCGGCCCAGTCGTCCCACCGCCGGATGTGGAGGTCGGTCCCGCAGATCCCGGTGCGGACCACCCGGATGAGGACCTCGTCCTCGGTGGGGACCGGCACCGGCCGCTCCGTCATGACCAGTCCCGGAGCAGCGTCCGGCTTGTACAGCGCCCTCATCGGCGTCATCCGCGTCACCTCGTCGTGCGTGATGTGTGTCCGTGACGGTTCGTGGCCGCCGCCGTCCACCTTCCCACATCGTGGGCGCGCGGACCGTGCACGTCACGTGCACGCGTGGCGGCCGGCAGGCGCGGCGCTGGTCCGCCCCGCGGCCTCCCGCGGGCGGGGGCTCGCGGGAGCACGCGCTGGAACGACACGGCCGACGTCGTACGACGACGGCGATGTCGCTCGTTGCGGACGCGCACTCCCGCGCACGCGCAGGAACGACACGGCCGACGTCGTACGACGACGACGGTGTCGCTCGTTGCGGACGCGCACTCTCGCGCACGCGCAGGAACGACACGGTCGCCGTCGTACGACAACGACGATGTCGCACGTTGCGGACGCGCACTCCCGCGCACGCGCAGGAACGACACGGCCGACGTCGCACGACAACGACGACGTCGCTCGTTGCGGACGCGCACTCCCCGCACGCGCACGCGCTGGAACGACACGGCCGAAGTCGTACGACAACGGTGACGCCGCTCGTTGCGGACGCGCACAACCGCGCACGCGCAGGAACGACACGGTCGCCGTCGTACGACGACGGCGATGTCGTTCCGGGTCGGCGCGGCGGGACCTCGGCGCAGCGGGACCTCGGCGCGGCGGGACGTCGGCGCGGACCGCCACGCAACGCCGCACCGCCCGCACGCCCCGCGCTCAGACCTCGCTGAACGGCTCCGCGTCGTCGAGCCGCACCCGGAGCGCCGGCGCCGCCCGACGCCGGTTGCCGCCGGGGAGCACCCGCCGCGTCGACGAGCGCCGGATCACCTCGGCCTTCAGGGCCGCCGCGACCTCGGCCCCGTGCGCGTACGGGAACCGCACGATCGCGCGGACCGTCCCCGGCAACGCGTCGCCCTCGACCGGGACCGGTCCGAGCACGGGGCCGGCCGTCGCGCCCTCGAGGGCCTCGACCGCCGCCGTCACGGCCTCGTCCGTCCCGGTGAGCGTCGCCACCCGGACCGCCGGCGGGAAGTGCAGCTCCCGCCGGTCGGCGAGTTCGTCGTGCGCGGGGCCGTCGAGCCGCCAGAGCGCCATCGCCGTCGCGAGCTTCCCGCCGATCCCGACGAGGTACGTCTCGGCACCCGGCGCGCCCTTCGCGGCGGCGTTCGTCCAGAACCGCAGGACGTCCTCCTGCACGCGAAGCCCCTCGCGGGCCAGCATGCGCTCCCCGTCCAGCAGGAGCACGCACGCGTACCCGCCGGGCACGCTCGGCTCGGCACCGCGCGTCGCGACCACGACGGACGGTCGCGCGGGGACCTCGTCGAGGGGCCGGGAGCCGTCGGCCACCACGATCCGGGTGCCGGGGAACGCCCGTCCGAGCTCGTCCGCGGTGCGCTGCGCTCCCTGCCCCACGGGCTTCACGGTGCCGTTGCCGCACGTCGGGCAGCGGAAGCCGACCGCGAGGGCTCCGCAGAAACGGCACTGCGGGGTCGCGCCGCGGTGCGGGCTGCCGAGCGGACCGCCGCAGATCCGACAGTGCGCCCGTTCCCCGCACTCGGCGCACACGAGGCCGGTACCGAATCCGGGGCTCGCGACCTGGACGAGCACGGGGCCCTGCTGACTGGCCTCGCGGGCGGCGCGCCAGGCGGAGCTCGGGATCCGCGCCTGCGCGGCGTAGCCCTCGGCCCCGGTCTGCTGGATCGTGGGGATCACCTTGGGCGTCCTGGCCCGGTACGGGGTGACCTCCTGCAGCCAGTGGAGCTCGACGAGACGCTGCACGTCGGTGCTCCGTGCATGCGAGACGAACAGCAGCGCGGCACCGGACTGGGCGGCACGGACGAGGGCGACGTCGCGGGTGTGCACGTACGGCGCGCGGGGTTCGATGAACGATGCGTCGCCGTCGTCCCACATCGCGACGAGTCCGAGCTCCGTCGCCGGCGCGTACACGGCCGTCCGGTTGCCGATCGCGACGACCGCGTGGGTGCGCGCCTGCAGCAGGGCCTTCGCACGCTGGCCGTTCGTCTGCTTCGCGTCGAACCGGACGACGCGCTCCGGCGGCAGGACGGCGAGCAGTGCCCGTTCGAGGTCCGTGACGTCCCGGAAGTCGGGGACGGCGACGACGGCGGACTGCTCGGCCGCCACGGCGTGGGCGGCCGCCTGCGCGAGCGTCGCGGCCCATCCGGGGACCCAGACCGGTGCCTCCGCGTCACCCAGCGCGACGGGGTGGGGGACGGCGGACACCGCAGCCCGACCGTGCTCGGCGACCAGCGCCTCCAGGACGCCCTCGGCGTAGCCCGTGACGGTCGGCGCGGTGACCGGAGGCGGCGACCAGGAGGTGTCGCGGGCGAGCCACGCCTTCTCGGCGCGGACCTGCCGGGTCGGCACCGCGAGCCGGAGCACGTCGGACGCGACACCGGCGGCGCGGTCGGCGACGGCCCGGGCGAGTCGCCAGATCTCCGGGGCGAGCACGGGCACCGGCGAGACGAGGGTCTCGACGGCGCTGAGTTCACCCGGGTAGTCGCCCTCGTCGACGATCTCGACGACGTAGGCGTCGGCCATCCGCGCCCCGGTCCGGAGCGGGACCTTCACCCGGACCCCGGGCACGCAGTCGTCCTCGAGCCCGTCCGGCACCCGGTAGTCGAACAGACGGTCCAACTGCGGGAGCGGCGAGTCGAGGACGACGCGCGCGACGGTGGTCACGCGGTGCCTCAGACGGCGGCGGCGACGAGTCCTGCGGCGGCGCGGAGTTCCTCGACGCGGTCGAGCTGCTCCCAGGTGAACCCGGGGAGTTCACGGCCGAAGTGCCCGTACGTGGCGGTCTTCGCGTAGACCGGGCGGAGCAGGTCGAGGTCGCGGATGATCGCGGCCGGACGCAGGTCGAACACCTGGCGGATCGCGGACTCGATCGTGGCGTCGTCGACGTGACCCGTGCCGAACGACTCGACGTACAGCCCGACCGGGGCCGCACGGCCGATCGCGTAGGCGACCTGCACCTCGAGGCGGTCGGCGAGTCCGGCGGCGACGGCGTTCTTCGCCACCCAGCGGAGTGCGTACGCGGCCGAGCGGTCGACCTTCGACGGGTCCTTGCCGCTGAAGGCACCGCCACCGTGACGGGAGGCTCCGCCGTAGGTGTCGACGATGACCTTGCGACCGGTGAGCCCGGCGTCGCCCTGGGGGCCGCCGATCTCGAAGCGCCCGGTCGGGTTGACGATGACGTCGACGTGCGACGAGTCGAGGTCGACCAGGTCGAGCACCGGACGGATCACGTGCTCGGTGATCTGCGCGGTCAGCTCGTCGAGCGTCACGCTCGGCGCGTGCTGCGTGGAGAGCACCACGGTCTCGACGGTCTTCGGCACGACGCCGTCGTAGCCGACGGTGACCTGCGTCTTGCCGTCCGGACGGAGGAACGTCAGCAGACCCGACTTGCGGACCTCGGCCAGACGCTCGGCCAGCCGGTGCGCGAGCCAGATCGCGACGGGCATGTACTCGGGGGTCTCGTTCGTCGCGAAGCCGAACATGATGCCCTGGTCGCCCGCGCCCTGACGGTCGAGCGGGTCGACGCCGGCACCGGAGCGCGCGTCGAGGGACTCGTCGACGCCCTGCGCGATGTTCGGCGACTGGGCGCCGATCGACACCTCGACGCCGCAGGTGCGGCCGTCGAAGGAGACCTCGGACGAGTTGTACCCGATGCCCGTGATGACGTCACGGACCAGCTTCGGGATCTCGACGTAGCCGGAGGTGGTGACCTCGCCGGCGACGTGCACGAGCCCGGTGGTCACCATCGTCTCGACCGCGACACGCGCGTGCGGGTCGACCGTGAGCAGTGCGTCGAGGATCGTGTCCGAGATCTGGTCGCAGATCTTGTCGGGGTGCCCCTCGGTCACCGACTCGGACGTGAAGAGGCGCAGGTTGGTGCTCGTCACCGCGATCAGTCGGTCGGCTGCTGCTGCTTGGTGACGGTGAGCTTGTCCTCGTTGATCTCGTGGAGCGCGACGGACAGCGGCTTGTCGTCGATCGTCGAGTCGACGAGCGGGCCCACGTTGTCGAAGAGCGACCCCTCGTGCAGGTCGGCGTAGTAGTCGTTGATCTGACGCGCACGCTTCGAGGCGAAGATGACGAGCGCGTACTTCGACTCCACCTTGGCGAGCAGGTCGTCGATGGGCGGGTCGATGATGCCCTGGGGGTTGGCCATGGTGTCTCCTGTCGACGGAACGATCGGGGCGGGCCGGACGGAGCCCGGCACGCGCGTGCGCCCGTCAGGGCGCAGAGAACAAGTCTACGACCTCGCGTGCCGCGGTGCCGACATCCGAGTTCACGATGCGCACGTCGAACTCGTCCTGCGCGGCGAGTTCCACCTTCGCGGTGTCGAGCCGGCGCGCCTGTTCCTCAGCGGACTCGGTCCCGCGGCCGACGAGGCGGCGCACGAGTTCCTCCCACGACGGCGGCAGCAGGAACACCAGGACCGCCTCGGGCATGGCGTCGCGGACCTGGCGGGCACCCTGCAGGTCGATCTCGAGCATCACCTTGTCGCCCGCGTCGAGCGCACGGTCGATCGGCGGACGCGGGGTGCCGTACCGGTACGAGTTGTGCACGGTGGCCCACTCGAGGAGTTCGCGGTCGCGGATCATCCGGTCGAACTCGTCGTCGTCCACGAAGTAGTAGTGCACGCCGTCGACCTCGCCGGGGCGGGGCTTCCGGGTGGTCGCCGAGACGCTGAGGTTGACGTCGGGGTACTGCTCGCGGATGTACGCGCTCACCGTGCCCTTGCCGACCGCGGTGGGGCCGGCGAGGACGACGAGCTTCGACGTGCCGCGCTTCCGGCCGCGCGCCGCCAGCCAGTCGGCGAGCTCCGACCGCTGCCGGGTGCCGAGGCCGCCGAGGCGCTTCGAGGGAGCGATCCGGAGCTCGCCCATGATCGTCTCGGCGCGTGCCGGCCCGATCCCGGGCAGGCTGGTCAGGAGGTCCCGCACCCGCAGGGACTTCTCCGCGGGGGCCTCGGCGTCGGACCACGCCAGCCGGGAGACCTCGAGCGCGGACCGCTCCCCCGACGCGATCGCCGCCTTCACCGCGGCACGGGCACGCCGTGCGGCGACGGCGGCCTGCGCGGCCGCGACACGGTCGACCTCGGGCGGGTTGCGGTGTGCGGGCAGTGCGTCGCGATCGGACGTCATGCGGCGGCCCCCAGCGCCGCGCGGATGCGCTCGGCACGGTCGGCGACGAGCGTCGCGACACCCTCCGGGCCGTCGGTGAGGAGCCCGCGGGACTCGCTCACGAGCACCTGCTCGGCACGGCTGCCGTACAGCGCACGGAGGTCCTCGATGCGCGCGCCCTGGGCGCCGAAGCCCGGGGCCAGCACCGGCGACGTGCCGATGGCCGCCGCGTCGATGCCGAAGTCGTCGAGGTCGAGGGTGGCGCCGAGCACGAGCCCGACGTCCCCGAGGGGCTGGTCGCCGCCTGCCCGGTTGTCGTCTGCCACGCTCAAGACGATACCGGCAGCGACGCTCCTCCCTGCCCACGGCCCCTCGGCGAGCACGGCGGTCTGCAGCTCCCGCGCCTCGGGGTTGCTCGTCGCCGCCAGCACGAAGACACCGGCGCCGTTCCGGCGCGCGACGTCGACCGTCCCGGCGAGGGACCCGTACCCGAGGTAGGGCGACACGGTCATCGCGTCGGCCGCGAACGGCCCGTCGCGGTCCAACCACGCGAGCGCGTAGTCGTCGCCCGTCGTCCCGATGTCGCCCCGCTTGACGTCGGCGACGACCAGGAGGCCCGCGTCACGTGCGCGACGGATCGTCGCGTCGAGCGCGCGGTAGCCCGCCACCCCGGCCGCCTCGAAGAAGGCGACCTGCGGCTTGACGACCGCCGCGCGGCCGGCGGCCGCGTCCACGAGCGTCGCTCCGAACGCCGTCAGGCCGGCCTCGTCGCGGCCGAGCCCCCACGCCGCCAGGGTGGCGGCGTGGGGGTCGATGCCGACGCACAGGGCGGAACGCGACCCGATGGCGGCCGTGAGCCGGACACCGAAGGAGGTCGCGCCTCCCGGCTGCCCGTCGCTCACCAGGTCGCGCGCTCGAGCGCGTAGTCCTGCAGGCTCCGCACGCTGTGCGGCGACCCGATCGTCTCGATCGCCGCGACCGCGGCCCCGAGCTGCGCGATCGTCGTGAACAGCGGCTTGTCCGCCGCGACCGTCGCCGCACGGATCTCGTACCCGTCCGCACGACCGGCGGCACCCGACGGCGTGTTGATGACGATGTCGACCTCGTCGCGCGCAAGCAGGTCGACGACGCTCTCGCCGCCCTCGCTGTACTTGCCGACCAGCGTGACCTCGATGCCGTTGCGCTGGAGCACCTCGGCGGTGCCCTCGGTCGCGGTGATCGTGAAGCCGAGCTGCTGCAGGCGGTGCACCGGCAGCACGACCTGGCGCTTGTCGGTGTCGGCGACGCTCACGAACACGGTGCCGCTCGTCGGGAGGCCGCCGTACGCCGCCTCCTGGGACTTGAGGAACGCGCGCGGGAAGTCGCGGTCGATGCCCATGACCTCGCCGGTGGAGCGCATCTCGGGGCTGAGCACCGAGTCGACGACCTGCCCCTCGCGGGTGCGGAACCGGCGGAAGGGCAGCACGGCCTCCTTGACGGCGATCGGCGACTGCATCGGGACGAAGGCGCCGTCACGGGCGGGCAGCATGCCCTCGGTGACGAGCTCGGCGACGGTGCTGCCGGTCATGATGCGGGACGCGGCCTTCGCGAGGGGGATGCCGAGCGCCTTCGACACGAACGGGACGGTGCGGCTGGCGCGCGGGTTCGCCTCGAGCACGTAGAGCACGCCCGCGCCGATGGCGAACTGCACGTTGAGCAGTCCCTGGACCCCGATGCCACGTGCGATCTTCTCGGTCGCGTCGACGACGCCCTGGATCTCGGCGCGGCCGAGGCCGACCGGCGGCAGGGTGCAGGCGGAGTCGCCGGAGTGGATGCCGGCCTCTTCCAGGTGCTCCATGATGCCGCCGATGTAGAGCCGCTCGCCGTCGAACAGCGCGTCGACGTCGATCTCCACCGCGTCGTCGAGGAAGCGGTCGACCAGCAGCGGGAGGTCCGGGCCGATGATCGCCTGGTCGGCCATCCGGTCGAAGTAGTCGGCGAGCGTCGCGGAGTCGTAGACGATCTCCATGCCGCGGCCGCCGAGCACGAAGGACGGACGGACGAGGACCGGGTAGCCGATCTCCTCGGCCACCGCGGTCGCGCTGGCGAGGTCGTGGGCGGTGCCGTTCCGCGGGGCGAGCAGGCCGGCCTCGTCGAGGATGGCGGAGAACTGCCCGCGCTCCTCGGCGGAGTCGATCGCCGTCGGCGAGGTGCCGAGGATCGGGATGCCGGCCGCTTCGAGCGGCTTCGCGAGCCCGAGGGCCGTCTGGCCGCCGAGCTGCACGACGACGCCGACGAGCTCCCCGGACGCCGCCTCGGCCTCGATGACCTCGAGGACGTCCTCGGTGGTCAGCGGCTCGAAGTACAGGCGGTCGGAGGTGTCGTAGTCGGTGGAGACCGTCTCCGGGTTGCAGTTGATCATGATCGTCTCGAACCCGGCGTCGCTCAGCGCGAAGGACGCGTGCACGCAGGAGTAGTCGAACTCGACGCCCTGCCCGATGCGGTTCGGGCCGGAGCCGAGGATGACGACCTTCCTGCGGTCGCTCGGGGCGACCTCGGTCTCGGCGTCGTAGGACGAGTAGTGGTACGGCGTCAGGGCCGGGAACTCGCCGGCGCACGTGTCGACGGTCTTGAACACCGGGCGGATGCCCTCGGCGTGGCGGGCGTCACGCGCCTCCTGCTCGGTGATCCCGCGCAGGGAGGCGATCTGCGCGTCGCTGAAGCCGTGCTCCTTCGCCCACCGCAGCGTGTCCGCGTCGAGGGTGTCCGCCGACCGGACCTCTTCCGCGACCTCGTTGATGAGGACGATCTGGTCGATGAACCACGGGTCGATCTTCGTCGCCTCGAAGACCTCGTCCGCGGTGGCGCCGGCGACGAGCGCCTGCTGCACCGTGACGATGCGGCCGTCGGTCGGGGTGGTCGACTTCTCCAGCAGCGCGTCCTTGTCGAGCTCCGCCGCCGGGGTGTCCCAGTGGAAGCTCGATCCGCGCTTCTCGAGGCTCCGCAGGGACTTCTGCAGCGCGGTCGCGTAGTTGCGGCCGATCGCCATGGCCTCGCCGACGCTCTTCATGGTCGTGGTGAGGGTGGCGTCGGCGGCGGGGAACTTCTCGAACGCGAACCGCGGGGTCTTCACGACGACGTAGTCGAGGGTCGGCTCGAAGCTCGCCGGGGTGACCTTCGTGATGTCGTTCTCGATCTCGTCGAGGCGGTACCCGATCGCGAGCTTCGCGGCGATCTTCGCGATCGGGAAGCCCGTCGCCTTCGACGCGAGGGCCGACGAGCGGGAGACGCGCGGGTTCATCTCGATGACGATCAGGCGGCCGTTCGACGGGTCGACGGCGAACTGGATGTTGCACCCGCCGGTGTCGACGCCGACGCGCCGGATGATGTCGATGCCGATGTTCCGCATGTTCTGGTACTCGCGGTCGGTCAGCGTCAGCGCCGGGGCGACGGTGATCGAGTCGCCCGTGTGGACGCCCACCGGGTCGACGTTCTCGATCGAGCAGATCACGACGGTGTTGTCGAAGTTGTCCCGCATGAGCTCGAGCTCGTACTCCTTCCACCCCAGGATCGACTCCTCGAGCAGGACCTCCGTCGTCGGGCTGGACTGCAGGCCGTCACCGACGAAGCGGACGAGCTCCTCCTCGTTGTACGCGAAGCCGGAACCGAGGCCGCCCATGGTGAAGGACGGCCGGACGACGAGCGGGTAACCGAGGTCCTGCGCGTACTCCTTCGCCTCGTCCAGGGTGTGCGCGATGTGGCTCCGGGCCACGTCGGCGCCGGACTCGAGCACGAGCTCCTTGAAGAGCTGCCGGTCCTCACCGCGCTGGATCGCGTCGACCTTCGCGCCGATGAGCTCGACGTCGTACTTGTCGAGGATGCCCTCGGCGTCGAGCTTGATCGCCGCGTTCAGCGCCGTCTGGCCGCCGAGCGTCGGCAGCACGGCGTCCGGCCGCTCGATCTTGATGATCTCCTCGAGCGACGGGCTCGTGATCGGCTCGATGTAGGTCGCGTCGGCGAAGTCCGGGTCGGTCATGATCGTCGCCGGGTTCGGGTTGACGAGGATCACCCGGACACCCTCGGCCCGGAGGACGCGGCACGCCTGGGTGCCGGAGTAGTCGAACTCGGCGGCCTGACCGATGACGATCGGGCCGGAGCCGATGACGAGGACGGAGTTGATGTCTGCGCGCTTCGGCATCAGTTGGCTTCCTTGGTGATGTCGGCGGCCGGGGTGGTCGCGGTGGCGGTCGCGGGGTCGAGCGGTTCCCCGGCGCGACGCTCGCGCACCAGGTCCGCGAACCGGTCGAACAGGTACATCGAGTCGTGCGGGCCGGCCGCCGCCTCGGGGTGGTACTGCACGCTGAAGGCGGGCACGTCGAGCGCACGGAGGCCTTCGACGACCTGGTCGTTCAGGGAGTAGTGCGAGACCTCGACGCGACCGAACCCGGCCGGCGACTCGAGAACCTCGCCGAGCGGTGCGTCCACCGCGAAGCCGTGGTTCTGGCTCGTGATCTCGACCTTGCCCGTGGTGGTGTCGAGCACCGGCTGGTTGATGCCGCGGTGCCCGAACGGGAGCTTGTAGGTGCCGAAGCCCAGCGCGCGGCCGAGCAGCTGGTTGCCGAAGCAGATGCCGAAGAACGGCCGACCGGTCCGCAGGCTGTCCTGCAGCAGCTCGACCTGGGCGTCGCTGGCCGCGGGGTCGCCGGGGCCGTTCGAGTAGAACAGGGCGTCCGGGGCGAGCGCCTCGAGCTCGGCCGCGGTGATGTCCTGCGGCACGACGTGCACCTCGAACCCACGGGCGGCGAGGTACCGGGTGGTCGAGGCCTTCACACCGAGGTCGAGCACGGCCAGCCGGCCGATCTGCTCGCCCACGGCCGGAACCACGTAGGTCTCGGGGGTGGAGACGATCGACGAGAAGCTCGCTCCGGTCATGCTCGCCTGGTCGCGGACGAGCTGCTCCTGCTCGGCGGCGGGGAGCTGCGCGTCCGCGCCGCTGAACACCCCGCCCTTCATCGCACCGGCGTCGCGGATGCGGCGGGTCAGGGCCCGGGTGTCGATCCCGGAGATGCCGACGATGCCGTCCCGCACCAGGTGCTCGTCGAGTGTCGCGTTCGCGCGGTGGTTCGACACCACGCGGCTGGGGTCGCGCACGACGTAGCCGGCGACCCAGATCCGGCGGGACTCGGGGTCCTCGTCGTTCACACCCGTGTTGCCGATGTGCGGCGCGGTCTGCACCACGATCTGCCCGGCGTACGAGGGGTCGGTCAGGGTCTCCTGGTAGCCGGTCATGCCGGTCGCGAAGACCACCTCGCCGAGCGTGCGCCCACGGGCGCCGTAGGCCCAGCCGTCGTAGCGGGTGCCGTCCTCGAGGACCAGTACGGCCCGTTCGCGTGTCATCAGTTCGTCCCTTCGCCCGCGGTGTGCGGGTGTTCGTGCTTCGTCGACAGTCCCTGCAGGGCGACGAGCGCTGCCGCGTCGCCCTCCGGGAACCGGAAGTAGGTGTCGAGGTCCGTCGCACCTGCGGCGCCGGTCGCCGTCCATCGCAGACGGACCAGTCCCCCGGGCTCGACCACGCGGTCGATGGCCGACGTGGCGCGGTCCGCGCCGCGGACGGCGGAGGCTTCGATCCACCGGTCGGGGGTCCCGGCGTGGTGGATCACCACACCGGTGTCGTGGACGGTCACGCCGCCGCGCCCCCGGAAGCCGAGACCGCCCGCCGTGATCCGTTCGAGCGGCTGGTCGGCACGGGTCGTCGCGACGGTGAACCCGTCCCACGAACCGGCCGCCGGTCCCAGCCCGGTGGGCACCGGGACGGGAGGCACGGCCTCGGCCTGCTTCCTGGTCCGCGTCCGCCAGGTGCGCGCCATGGCGACGAACAGCGCGGCGACGAGGGCGAGGATGATCCCGCCCTCGAGCCAGCGCAGGGCGTCGCCGCTCATGCGGTCGCCGCCTTCGCCCGTGCGGCGACCGTCCCGGCGTCGACCAGGCGTCCGTCGAGGACCGTGGGCGCGCCGTGGTGGAAGGTCGCGACGACCCGACCCGGCAGCCGCATGCCGAGGTACGGCGAGTTCTGCGACTGACCGGCGAGGTCGGCGACGGAGAACTCGCGGACCGCCGACGGGTCGTACAGCGTGATCTCCGCCGGGGCGCCCTCGGCGATCCGCTGCCCGTGGCCCTCGACCTGCCCGATCCGCGCCGGTTCCTCGGAGAGCACCCGGGCGACGTCCGCCCAGTCGAGGCGTCCGTCCTCGACCACGGCGGCGTGCACGACGCTGAGCGCCGACTCGAGGCCGACCATGCCGTTCGCCGCCGCCGGCCACTCGCAGCACTTCGCCTCGGCGGTGTGCGGGGCGTGGTCGGTCGCGACGATGTCGATGGTGCCGTCGGCCAGCGCGGCCCGGAGGGCGTCGACGTCCTCGCGGGAGCGCAGCGGCGGGTTCACCTTGTACCGGGCGTCGTAGCCGGGAGCGCCGTCCTGCCCGGCGATGAGGTCCTCGGTGAGCACGAGGTGGTGCGGGGTCACCTCGGCCGTGACGTCGATGCCGCGGGACTTCGCCCACCGGATGACCTCGACGCTGCCGGCGGTCGAGACGTGGCAGACGTGCAGGCGCGCGCCGACGTGGTCCGCGAGCAGGACGTCGCGGGCGATGATCGCCTCCTCCGCGACGGCAGGCCAGCCGGCGAGCCCGAGCTCCGACGACAGCCGGCCCTCGTTCATCTGCGCACCGATCGTCAGTCGCGGTTCCTGCGCGTGCTGGGCGAGCACCCCGCCGAACCCCTTGATGTACTCGAGCGCCCGGCGCATGAGGAGCGGGTCGGACACGCACGAGCCGTCGTCGGAGAACACGCGGACCTTCGCACGACTCGTCGCCATGGCGCCGATCTCCGAGAGGTGCGTGCCCTGCAGTCCCTGCGAGACCGCACCGATCGGGCGGACCGTGACGTAGCCCGCGTCGTCGCCGAGCGCCTGCACCTGCTCGACCACTCCGGCGGTGTCGGCGACCGGCGACGAGTTCGCCATCGCGTTCACGGCGGTGAAGCCGCCGGCGGCCGCGGCACGCGAGCCGGTCAGGACCGTCTCGGACTCCTCGGAGCCGGGCTCGCGCAGGTGGGTGTGGAGGTCGACCAGGCCGGGCAGGGCGATCAGGCCGTCCGCGTCCACGACGGTGGCACCGGCCGCGTCGAGACCGGAGCCGACCGCGGTGATGCGCCGCGCCTCCAGGCGGATGTCGGCACGGGTGCCGTCGACCAGCTGGGCGCCGCGGATGAGGTGGGCGGTCATGCGACGGTCTCCTTCGGTTCGTGCTCGCCCGTCAGGGCGAGGTACAGGACGGCCATGCGGACGCTCACCCCGTTGGCCACCTGCTCGACGACCGTCGAGCGGGGGTCGTCGGCGGCGACGCCGGCGATCTCGAGTCCGCGGTTCATCGGCCCCGGGTGCATGATCAGCGTGCGCTCGGACAACGCTGCCGCCCGGGCAGCCGTCAGGCCGAAGTGCCGCGTGTACTCGCGCGGGTTCGGGAAGAAGGCGTCGTTCATCCGCTCCTGCTGGATGCGCAGGGTCATCACGACGTCCGGGTCCTCGGCGAGGGCCACGTCGAGGTCGTGGTGCACCGCAGCGCCGAAGGGGCGGTCGACCGCGGGCAGGAGTGTCGGCGGTGCGGCGAAGGTGACCTCGGCCCCGAGCGTGCGGAGCAGCCACGCGTTGCTGCGGGCGACCCGGCTGTGCAGGACGTCCCCGACGACGAGCACGCGCACGCCGTCGAGCGCCTGCCCGCGGCTCGCCGCCCCGTGGAGTCGCCGCCGCATCGTGAAGGCGTCGAGCAGCGCCTGCGTCGGGTGCTCGTGCGTCCCGTCACCGGCGTTCACCACCGGCACGTCGATCCAGTCGGCGTCGGCCAGCACCCGGGGCGCACCGGACGCACCGTGGCGGATGACGATGCCGTCGATGCCCATCGCACCGAGGGTCTGCACGGTGTCCTTCAGGGACTCGCCCTTGGAGACGCTCGAGCCCTTCGCGGCGAAGTTCAGCACGTCGGCGGAGAGCCGCTTCGCGGCGGCCTCGAACGAGATGCGGGTGCGCGTCGAGTCCTCGAAGAAGAGGTTCACGACGGTCTTGCCGCGCAGGGCGGGGAGCTTGCGGACCTCGCGGGAGTTGACCTCGGCCATCTCCTCGGCGACGTCGAGGATGTGGACGGCCTCGGCACGCGAGAGGTCTGCGGTGGAGAGGAGGTGCTTCACGAGGCACCGCCCTGCTGCGGCGCGCTGTGGTGCGGCTCGCTCTGCTGCTGCGCGCTCTGCCGCGGCGCGGTGCGCTGCTGCTCGCTCTGCTGCTGCTCGCTCTGCTCGATGACGACCTCGTCGGTGCCGTCGGTCTCGGTCAGGCGCAGCGTGACCCGCTCGTCGGCAGCCGTGGGCAGGTTCTTGCCGACGTGGTCCGCCCGGATGGGCAGCTCGCGGTGGCCACGGTCGACGAGCACCGCGAGCCGCACTGCCCGGGGACGACCGATCCCCTGCAGGGCGTCGAGCGCCGCGCGGACGGTGCGACCGGAGTAGAGCACGTCGTCGACCAGCACGACCACCTTGCCGTCGATGCCGCCCGCCGGGATGGTCGTGCGGTGCGGAGCGCGGCCGATGCCGTGGCCGAGGTCGTCCCGGTGCATCGTCACGTCCAGCGTGCCGACGCGGGACCCGCCCGCCGGACCCCACTCGGGGTCGATGTCGGCCAGGACGCGGTCGAGCCGCTCGGCCAGGACGGCACCCCGCGTCGGGATGCCCAGGAGCACCAGGTCCGAGGCGCCGTGGTTGGCCTCGAGGATCTCGTGCGCGATGCGTGTCAGAGCACGCGTGATGTCGGAGTGCTGCAGGACCGTTCGGGTACCCACGCCGACCTCCTTCCCCGCCTCACCGGACGGACTTAAAGGATGCTGACGTGGTCAACCCTACCGGGACTCCTGGTCCTCTGCGACCGTCCGACCGGACGGTGCGCGGCCGCCGGCGACCGCGCCGAGCACGCCGTTGACGAACCCGGCCGACTCCTCCGTCGAGAGCGACTGCGCCAGCTCGACGGCCTCGGCGATGGCGACCGCGTCGGGCACCTCCGCGTTGTACCGCAGCTCCCAGACGCCCATCCGCAGGATGCAGCGGTCGAGCACCGGCATGCGCGCGATGGACCAGCCCTGGGCATGGTCGACGATCACCTGGTCGATCTGCGCCCGGTCGTCGTCGACGCCCGTGACGATCTGCCGTGCGTAGTCCCAGCTGGAGGCACGCTCCGGCTGGTCCAGGTGCCGGACCGTCTCGGTGGCGAGGACGTCCGCGATCGGCAGCTCGCGCACCTCGGCCACGTACAGCATGTCGAGGGCGCGCTTGCGGGCCTTCGAACGAGCACTCATCCGGTCAGCGCCTAGGAGTTGACGCGGCCGAGGAAGCTGCCGTCGCGCGTGTCGATCTTCACCGTGGTGCCGTTCTCGAGGTACAGCGGGACCTGGATCCGGTGACCGGTCGCGATGATCGTCGCGTCCTTCGTGCCGCCGGACGAACGGTCGCCCTGCAGACCCGGCTCGGTCTCGACCTCGGTGACGATCGACGTCGGGAGCTCGACGTACAGCGGGTTGCCCTCGTTCATCGCGATGGTGACCATCGCGGACTCGAGCAGGTAGTTCTTGGCGTCGCCGACGACCGTCGCCGAGACGGGGATCTGGTCGTAGGTGTCGGTGTCCATGAACACGTACGAGTCGCCGTCCTCGTAGAGGTACTGGTAGTCGCGGCGGTCGACGGTCGCGGTGTCGATCTTCGCACCGGCATTGAAGGTGCGGTCGACGACCTTGCCCGACACGACGTTCTTGAGCTTGGTGCGGACGAACGCGCCGCCCTTGCCCGGCTTGACGTGCTGGAACTCGACGACCGACCAGAGCTGCCCGTCGATGATGAGAACGGCGCCGTTCTTGATGTCAGTGGTACTGGCCATGAGTCTTCGGTGTCCCGTTCGATCGTGTGTTGTGAAGGTCTGCGGGCCGCGTGGGCCCCGGACGAGTGTAGCGGACGAGCACGCCGGGCCTCCCGCGCGAGGGAGGTCCAGACGGAGTCACCGTCTCTCCCGCCCGCGCGGCGGTCCCGCCGTCACTCCCGCTTGCGGGCGAGGGCCGCGTCCACGGCGGCCCACACCAGCAGCACCACCGCCGCTCCCCCGAGCAGCCCGCCGGCGGCAGCAGTGGACAGCACCGCCGTCGGACGGGCCGGCAGCGCGAGGTAGACGATCGAGAGCACGCCCGCGCCGGCGCCGAGCAGGACGAGCAGCACCCGTCGGATGACACCCGCGAGGGTCCGCCGGTCGCGACGGTCGGAGAACAGCCGGATGTTGACCGACAGCTTGCCGGTCTCGATCGCCTCGCCGATCCGGTCCACCCGGCGTGGGAGCCGACGGACGGCCGACACCGCGCCGAACAGCTCGCGCACGGCGACGTCACGGATCCGACCGGGCCGGAGCTGGTCGCGGATCTGCTCGGCGGCGAGTCCGCGGGATTCCTCGAGCAGGTCGAACGACGGCGCGAGGGTGCGCAGCGTCCCCTCGAAGATCGCGAGGGCACGGGCCGCTGCCACGAAGTCCGGCGGCGGCTTGAGCCGGTAGCGTCCGAACACCTCGACGGCGTCGTCCACCGTGTCGACCCCGATCCGGGCGCCCGGACCGAGTTCGTCCGCGACGAAGCGCGCGATGGCCCGGCGGAAGTCCGGCTCGTCCTGGGCATCGCGGACCGGGGCCATCCGGAGCACGGCGTCGGCGATCGCCTCGGTGTCGTCCTGGATGTACGCGGAGAGGAGCTGCTGCACGGTGTCGCGGAGACCGGGGTCGAGTCGGCCGACCGAACCGAAGTCGATGAGCGCGGGCCGTCCGTCCGGGAGCAGGAGCACGTTCCCCGGGTGGAGGTCGGCGTGGTACAGCCCGTCGAAGACGACCTGCCGGAGGAAGGCACGGAGGATCGTCCGCATCGGCTCGTCGAGGTCCCGGCCCGACCGCGCCGACCGGATGGCGCTGAGGGTGTCGCCCTCGAGGAACTCCATCACGAGCACGCGGCGACCCGAGAGCTCCGGGTACGGGTCCGGGAAGCGGACCTCGTCCGGACGGGCGCTCCGCGCCTGGGCCGCGCGCAGTGCCGTGAGGTTCCGGAGCTCGGACGAGAAGTCGACCTGTCGGACCAGGTCGTCGGCGTACTGCGCGGCGACGTCCTGCACGCCGACCTGCCGCGCCTCGGTCGAGAGCCGGGCCATGAACCGCACCACCCGGAGCGCGACGTCCACGTCCCGCCGCACGGCTGCGTCGATGCCGGGTCGCTGCACCTTCACCGCGACGCTCGTGCCGTCCGTCAGCCGCGCCCGGTGCACCTGGGCGATGGAGGCGGCCGCCACGGGGACCGGGTCGAAGGCGGCGAAGACCTGCTCGACGGGCGCACCGAGCTCCCGCTCGAGGAGGGCCGCCACCTCGGCCGGGTCGGCCGGCCTCACGCTCCGCTGCAGGTGCGCGAGCTGCTCGGTCCACTCCTCGGGCAGCAGGTCGTCGCGCGTGGAGAGCAGCTGGCCCATCTTCACGAAGCCGCCGCCGGCCTCCTCGAGGGCCCGGCGCAGGTGGTCCGCCTGGCGGCTGCGGAGGTCGGACCGCTCCGGGTCGCGGGAGAAGTCGAGCCGCCGGAAGGGCAGCAGTTCGTGGCGGCGGGCGATGGCGAGGAGCTCGGCGAAGCGGCGGCCGCGCGATCGGAGGCTTCCGACCTCGACGTCCGGGCCGTTGCCGAGGTCGCTCAGGCGGGGCGGAGTGGGCACGGGTCCAGTGTGCTCCCCCGGTCTGCGTGGTCGGCGTCCCCCGGCCCGCGTGGTCGGCGTTCCCCGGCCCGCGTGGTCGGCGTTCCCCGGCCCGCGTGCTCGGTGGTGTGGTCCACAGGCTCGGTCGCTCCGGTCCGCAGGGTCGGGTCCTCCACAGCCGGGAGGCACGGGTCGCGCTCCACAGGTCGGCGCCGAACCGCGGCCGGGCCGGTCCCACCGCGGCAGGCTGCGGTCATGGAGACAGCACTCGTCGGGGCGGTCATCGCCGCGGCCGCGGCGATCGTGGCCGCGGTCGTCAGTTGGTTCGGCGCCTTCCAGTCGCGTCGGGCGGCCGACCGTGACCACGCGTGGGAGCGCCTCACGTGGGCGATCCGCCGCTCCGAGACGCAGTCGGAGTACGACATCTCGCGAACTGTGCTCGAGCGGTTGATGAAAGTACCGTGGGCTCCAAAGCCAGACAGGAACCTCGCACGACGCGCTCTCCGGCGCCACCGGTTCGAGAACGTCCGCGACCGAGAACCGGAGAACGAGTGATGCGCCTCTTCCGACCACTGCCGGACGCGCCGCAGTTCAAGATCGACGGCACCGACGAGGACGACGCGATCCTCGACGCGTGGGTGGACGGTGCCACCGTGGCCGAGTGGTACGAAGCCGAACGGACCGGTGTCGTCACCCTTTCGATGCGGGTGAAGTGGTGGTGGCGTCGCACCCGCCGCGTCCTGCGCTGACCACCGGCGATGGCCCGACGGGGCGGGACCAGCGTGCTGCGCCCCGATGCCCGGCACACGCCCCGGCCGGCACACGTCCCGGCCGGCAGGCGTTCCGGCCGCGCGGCGGCTCCGGTTCGGGTCAGGCGCCGTCGCCGTTGTACCGCGCCGTGACACCCGAGTCGACGAGCTCCCGGAACCGGTGCAACGCGTCCTCGGCCCCGACGCCGTGCTCCTGGTGCACGTCGATGCCCCGCGCGCGGAGCTGCTCGTCCCAGTCCTCGGGCACCGGTCCCTCGTCGAACCCGGTGATGCGCTCGACCGTGGCGCAGTCGGCGGCGTACTCCACCGCGGACACTCCCGACCACAGCAGCGCCCCGAGACACATCACGCAGGGCTGCGCATTCACGACGAGGGTCCGGCGCCGCCCGACGTCACGACCGAGGTTCCACGACCCCAGCCGCGCGTGGGCCAGACCGAGGGTGACGACCTCGGCGTGCATGGACGCCACGTCCGAGTGCAGCACGAGGTTCGTGCCGATCGACAGCACGTCGCCGGTCTCGTCGTCGACGACCACCGCGGCGAACGGGCCGCCGGTGCCCTCCTCGACGTTCCGCGTCGCCAGCGCTGTGACGAGGGCGAACCGTTCGGACCGGTCGTGCAGCTGCGCGGGAGTGGCGGCCTGCGCCTCCCGAAGCCAGTCGGGCACCCCCACGCGGAGCTCGGTGGGGAACGGGGCGAGGACGGATCCGGACATGGCCAGGACGCTACCGACAGGCGGTTTCCCGGGTGTTTCCGGCAGCGAACGCTCCGGGAACACCGTCCGGCGACCTGGCCGACTAGACGCCGACCTCCTGGTAGGCGGTGAAGAGCAGGTGGTCCTCGGGGCCCTCGAGGGTCACCGGCTTGCCGACACCGTCGAGGATGATGAACCGCAGCATGCCGGCGCGGGCCTTCTTGTCCCGCCGCATCGTCGCGAGCAGCCCCTCCCACCGCCCGATGCCGTACGAGGTCGGGAGCTCGAGCGACTCGAGGATCGCCCGGTGCCGGTCGACGGTGGCGTCGTCGAGGTGTCCGGTGAGGCGCGCGAGCTCGGCGGCGAACACCATGCCGACCGAGACCGCCGCGCCGTGGCGCCACTGGTATCGCTCGGCGTGCTCGATCGCGTGCCCGAGCGTGTGGCCGTAGTTGAGGATCTCGCGGCGGCCCTGCTCGGTGAGGTCGTCGGACACGACCTCGGCCTTGAGCGCGATCGCGAGCTCCACGACCCGGCGGAACTCCGGCGTCGTCGGGTCCGTCACGCGTGCGACGTCGGCCTCGACGATGTCGAGGATCTCCGGCACGGCGATGAACCCGGCCTTCACGATCTCGGCGAAGCCGGTCAGGATCTCGTTGCGCGGCAGCGTGCTGACGAGGTCGAGGTCGGCGACGACGGCGCGCGGCGGCCAGAACGCACCGACGAGGTTCTTGCCCTCGTTCGTGTTGATGCCGGTCTTCCCGCCGACGCTCGCGTCCACCATGCCGAGCACGCTCGTCGGGATCGCCACGAACGGCACGCCGCGCAGCCACGTCGCGGCGACGAACCCGGCGAGGTCGGTGACCGCACCACCGCCGAGCCCGATCACGGCGTCGGTGCGGGTGAAGTCCGACTGGCCCATGATCTGCCAGCAGAACGCGGCGACCTCGACGCGCTTCGCTCCCTCGGCGTCGGGCACCTCGGCGATGAGCGCCTCGAGGCCGGCGGCGACGAGCAGGTCGCGGAGACCGTTGGCCCGGGCACCGAGCGTCGGCGCGTGCACGATGAGGACCTTCGCGACGCGCGGTCCGAGCAACGCCGGGACCGCACCGAGCAGGCCGTTGCCCACGGCCACGACGTAGCCCTCGTCGCCGCCGACACGGATCTCGGTGGTGCCCTCGGGCAGGGTCTGGGCCGACTCGGTCACGGTGCTCCTTCGGTGGTGGTGCCGGCGGCGGTGTCACGCTCGCCGGTGGTGTCGTCGTCCGCGCGCCGCAGCCACGCCACGACGTCATCGACGACGTGCGACATCGGACGGCGCGAGGTGTCGAACACCGCGTGCGCGAGCGCGGCGTACGTGGCGGCGCGCTCGTCCAGGATGGTCTGCCAGGCATCGAGGCCGCCGGACGCCAGCAAGGGTCGGTCGCTGCCGGCGATCCGGTCCGCCACTGCCTCGGGCGAGACGGTGAGCAGCACGATCCGCGCGCCGGACATCGCGTCGCGTGTGGCTTCGTGGGTGACGGCTCCCCCGCCGACGGCGATGACGCCGCCGGACGCGACGGCCCGCCGCACGGCTTCCGCTTCGAGTTCCCGGAAGGCGGGTTCGCCGCGGTCCGCGAAGATGCCGGGGATCGGGCCGTGCTGGCGCGCGATCACCCGGTCCGTGTCGGTGAACGGCACGCCGAGGGCCTTCGCGACGCGCTTGCCGACGCTCGACTTGCCGGCACCCATCGGACCGATGACGACGACGGGGGCCGCCGCGGGCGTGCTCACCAGGCGGCGGAGGGCTCGGCGGCCTCGGTCCGACGGCTGCGGAGCGTCTCCGGGATGGACGCGAGGTATGCGTCGAGGTTGCGCTTCGTCTCGACCACGTTGTCGCCGCCGAACTTCTCGAGCACGGCGTCGGCCAGGACGAGGGCGACCATGGCCTCTGCGACGACCCCGGCTGCGGGCACCGCGCACACGTCGGATCGCTGGTGGTGCGCGGAGGCGTCCTCACCGGTGGCGACGTCGATGGTGTGCAGCGCGTGCGGCACGGTCGCGATCGGCTTCATCCCGGCGCGCACCCGCAGCACGGTGCCGGTGGACATGCCGCCCTCCGTGCCGCCGGCGCGGTCGGTGGTGCGGGTGATCGCGCCGTCCTCGCGGTACAGCTCGTCGTGGGCCTCGGAGCCACGCCGGCCGGCGGTCGCGAAGCCGTCCCCGACCTCGACCCCCTTGATCGCCTGGATGCCCATGATCGCGGCAGCGAGCCGGGCGTCGAGCCGCCGGTCCCAGTGCACGTGCGAGCCGAGTCCCGGCGGGACGCCGTAGAACAGCACCTCGACGACGCCACCGAGGGTGTCGCCGTCCTTCTTCGCGGCCTCGACCTCGGTCACCATGCGCGCGGACGTCTCGGCGTCGAAGCAGCGCAGCTGGTCCTCGTCGAGGCGGTCGACGTCGTCGGGCAGCGGCAGTGCGGTGCCGTCCGGGACACGCACGGTCCCGACCTGCAGCGTGTGCGCGACCGACCGGATGCCGAGCTCGGCGAGGAACGCCTTCGCGACGGCGCCGAGCGCGACGCGGGCGGCGGTCTCGCGGGCGGACGCGCGTTCGAGGATCGGCCGGGCCTCGTCGAAGCCGTACTTCTGCATCCCCACGAGGTCAGCGTGCCCCGGGCGCGGTCGGGTCAGCGGCGCCGAACGGCCGCGGGACGCGTCGGTCTGCTCCACGGGCTCGGGGTTCATGACCTCGACCCACTTCGGCCACTCCGTGTTGCCGATCCGGATCGCGATGGGGCTACCGAGGGAGTACCCGTGCCGGACACCGCCCGACACGTGCAGCTCGTCCTGCTCGAACTTCATGCGGGAACCACGGCCGTACCCGAGCTTGCGACGTGCGAGGTCGGTTCGGATGGACTCGAAGGACACCGGGACACCCGCGGGCAGGCCCTCGAGCATCGCGATCAGTTCGGGTCCGTGGGACTCACCAGCGGTCAACCAACGAAGCATGGTGCCCATCTTCCCACAGCGCACCGCCGTGCGACGCGCCCCGTCACTGGTAGTCGGGGTGCGCGCGGAGCCAGGCCTGGAACTGGTTCACGGCGACCAGGTGCTGGGCGTACGTGTCCGAGAACACCGTCTCGCCGGTCTCCAGGTTCACCGTGACGAAGTACTCCCAGTTGCCGGTCGCCATCTTCGTCACCGCGTTGATGGCGATGTCGCCGGGGTTCGAGATCGGTGCCGGTGGCAGCCCGTCGTGCACGTACGTGTTGTACCGGTTGCCGGCGTCGGCGCGCTCGGCGTCCGTCGTCGTGACCGTGTGCGTGTTGCCGGTGCCGTACGCGACCGTCGCGTCGGACTGCAGCTTCATGCCCTTGTCGAGTCGGTTCTGGAACACCCGGGCGACCTTCGGGTAGTCGGCGGCCAGACCGGCTTCCTTCTGCACGAGCGAGGCGAAGACGATCACGTGCTCCTGGTCGGCCTCGGCGACGCCTGCCGCGGCGAGGTGCTCCTTCATCGTGTCGACCATCGCCTTGAAGTACTGCGTGGCCGTCCAGCCCGGGTTGATCGGGTACGTCGCCGGGAACAGCCAGCCCTCGAGCGTCGTGGCGTTCGCCGGCAGCCCGTAGGCGGAGAGGTCCTTCGCCGCGGCGGTGACGTCGGCCTCGGACAGGCCGGCCTTCGAGACCATGCCGGCCTCGATGTCCTTCAGCGCGGTGCCCTCGGGGATGACGATGGAGGCCTGCACGCGGTTCGCGGTGTCCTGCAGCGCGGCCAGGGCGGTCTTCGAGCTCATCTCCTTCTTGAGCGCGTAGGAGCCCGGCTGGAACTGGACGTCCGGCGACGCCAGCAGCAGCTTGTAGAAGACCTTCGACGACTTCACGACCCCGCTGCGTTGAAGCGTCTTCGCGACGTCCTCGCCGATGTCGCCCTGCTTGATCGTGACCGTCACCTTGCTGGTGCCGCTGCCGGTGTAGTCGTCGGGCTCCTGCTTGCCGCCGACCGCGGCGATGATGCCCTGGATCTTCGGTGCGGCGAAGGCGTACGCGGAGACGCCGCCCGCGAGCACGACGGCCACGATGACGATGCCCGCGATGAGCGGGCCGCGACGACGCTTCGGACGCGGCTCACGCGGCTCGCGGGGAGGCCGGGAGGCACCCCCACGTCCGCCGCGACCGCCGCGTCCGCCGTCTCCCGCGCCTCCTGGGCCGTCGTCGCCGGGACCATCGTTCGCGGCTGGGTCACGACCGGTCGCCGACCGGTCGGCGCTCCGCGCCGCGGCGGCACGGTCGTCGTCGACGCGGACCTCGCCGGTGAGGAGCGCGTGCACCTCCGGGTGCAGCTCGGCCGCGCTCCGCGCGATCGGTGCGTCCGCCGGCGATACTGGACGGTCGTCCTGCCGCGCCGGATCCGGTTCGGGTGCGGCGGAGCGCTCTGCCGCTGCCGCGCGCGCAGCCTCGGCCGCACGCGCCTCGCGGCGGGACAGGTGCCGCGTGGGTTCCGCCTGCGGGCGGGCCGGCTCGGCTCCGCGCGGTGCCGCAGGGTCGTCACGCAGGTCGGGGGCGGTCGCACGGTCGTCGCGCGCGTCGGGGGTGTCCGCACGGTCGGAAGTGGACTTCCGCCGCTCGGCGTCGTTGCCGGGCGCGATGATCGCGTTCCAGTCCAGGTCGTCTGCCAACGGTCCTCGGTCTCTCGGTCGGGAACTCCGCCTGGGCATCGTCGTCTCGATCGACGGCAGGGAGCCCGGTTCAGGGGAGCGTGGCCCCCGGTGGGGCACTGGACGCACGCTCGTGGTCGAGCGCGTGTTGCAGAATGATAACAGCGGCCGCTTGGTCGATCACGGCACGGGACTTCTTCGTGTTCCGTCCCGCCTGGTGGAGCCCCCGCTGCGCCGTCACGGTCGACAGTCGTTCGTCCACGAGTCGCACCGGCCGGTGCGCAGCGAGCCGCGCCGCGAACTCCCGGGCGTCGGCGGTGGAAGGGGTGTCCCCGCCGGACATCGACAGCGGGAGCCCGACGACGATCTCGAGCACGTCGTACTCGTCCGCGAGCTCGGCGATCCGCCGCACGTCCGTCCGGTCGTCGCGGGCGACCGTCTCGACCGGGGTCGCGAGGAGGCCGTCGCGGTCGCACACGGCGACCCCGATCCGGGCACGTCCGACGTCGATGCCGAGTCGTCGCCCGGACCGGATCGCCACGATCAGGCCGCGAGCCGGTCGGTCACCGCACGCAGCGCGGCCGGCAGCGCGGACGCGTCCGTGCCACCGCCCTGCGCGAGGTCCGGCTTGCCGCCGCCGCCACCACCGAGGACACCGGCGGCTTCCTTGGCGAGCGGGCCCGCCTGCACACCGGCGGAGCGGGCAGCGTCGTTGGTGGCGACGATGACCACCGGCTTGTCACCCACGACGGCACCGAGCACGACGACGGCCGCGCCGTCGCCGAGCTGGCCGCGCACCCCGGTGGCGAGGGCGCGGAGGTCGTCCGAGGACTGCAGGCCGGTGACGGACTCGGCGACCACGGTCGTGGCACCGATCGTCGTCGCCTGTCGAGCCAGCGACGGCACCCGCTGCTGGAGGTTCGCGGACTCGAACTCGGCGATGCGCTTCTGCGCGGTCCGCAGGTCCTCCATCAGGGACTGCACCCGGGTGGGGAGGTCCTCGCGCGGGGCCTTCAGCGCGCTCGACAGCTGCGACACGATCGTGCGCTCGACCGCGAGGTCACGGAAGCCCTCGAGGCCGACCAGGGCCTCGACGCGCCGGTTGGTCGAACCGACGCTGGACTCCCCCACGAGGTTGACGAGGCCGACCTGCGCGCTCGACGCGACGTGGGTGCCGCCGCAGAGCTCGCGGGACCACGGGCCGCCGATGTCGACCATGCGGACCTCGGCGCCGTACTTCTCGCCGAAGAGGGCCTGGGCGCCGAGTGCCTTCGCCTCGTCGAGCGGCAGCACGCGGGTCGAGACCTCGAGGTCGGTGCGGATCGCGGTGTTCACGACCTCCTCGATCTCGGAGCGGGTCTCGAGCGAGACCGGCTGCGACCACGAGAAGTCGAGACGCATGTACCCGGACTTGTTGTACGAACCGGCCTGCAGCGCCTCCGGCCCGAGGATGTCGCGCAGCGCAGCGTTCACGAGGTGCGTCGCCGAGTGGGCCTGGGTCGCGCCGCGCCGGTACTCCGCGTCGACGACGGTGGTGGCGGGCGCACCGACACCGACCTCGCCGGAGCGGACCTGCACGGTGTGGCTCCACAGGCCGGCGACCGGCCGCTGCACGTCGAGCACCTCGAGGTCGAAGCCGTTGCCGATGATCGAGCCCTGGTCGGCGTCCTGACCGCCGGACTCGGCGTAGAGCGACGTCTCGCCGAGGACGACCTCGGCGATGTCGCCGGCGACCGCACGGTCGACGCTCACGCCGCCGACGATGATCCCGAGCACGGTCGTCTCGGCCTCGAGGGCGTCGTAGCCCAGGAAGACCGTCTCGCCGTGCGCACGGAACGCGCTGTAGACGCTGAGGTCGGCGAGGGCCGTCTTCTTGCTCTTGGCGTCCGCCTTGGCCCGCGCCCGCTGCTCGGACATCAGGGTCTCGAAGGCGGTGCGGTCGACGTGCACGCCGGCCTCCTCCGCCATCTCCATCGTGAGGTCGATCGGGAAGCCGAAGGTGTCGTGGAGCAGGAAGGCCGTGTCACCGCCGATCGACGGCGCACCGTCCTGCTTGGCGCGGTCGACCGCGACGTCGAGGATGGTCGTGCCCTGCGCCAGCGTCCGGAGGAACGTCTCCTCCTCGGCGTAGGCGATGCGGGCGATGCGGTCGTAGTCCGAGCCGACCTCGGGGTAGGCGTCGCGCATGGCGTCGCGCGACGCGGGGAACAGCTCGGGGAAGGTCGCGCCCTCGACGCCGAGCAGCCGCATCGCGCGGACGGTGCGGCGGAGCAGTCGGCGGAGGATGTAGCCGCGGCCCTCGTTCGACGGGCTGACGCCGTCGGCGATGAGCATGAGGGCGGAACGGACGTGGTCCGCGATGACACGCATGCGGACGTCGTCCTCGTGCACGGCGCCGTAGCGACGACCGGAGATCTCGGCGGCGCGGTCGAGGACCGGGCGGACCTGGTCGATCTCGTACATGTTGTCGACGCCCTGCTTGATGAACGCGACGCGCTCGAGGCCCATGCCGGTGTCGATGTTCTTGTTCGGCAGCTCGCCGGTGATCTCGAAGTCGTACTTCGACCGCACGTCGGCGATCTGGTACTGCATGAAGACCAGGTTCCAGATCTCGACGTAGCGGTCGTCGTCGGTGGCCGGGCCGCCGTCGATGCCGTACTCGGGGCCGCGGTCGAAGAAGATCTCCGAGCAGGGGCCCGCCGGGCCGGGCTGCCCGGTCGACCAGTAGTTGGTGTCCTTGCCGAGTCGCTGGATGCGCTCGTCGGGCAGCGAGGAGTGCTGCTTCCAGAACGCGATGGCCTCGTCGTCCTCTTCGTAGACGGTCACCCAGAGGTCGTCGGCCGCGAAGCCGAGGCCGCCGTCGGACTCGGGCTTCGTCAGGAACTCCCAGGCGTACTGAATCGCCTGCTCCTTGAAGTAGTCGCCGAACGAGAAGTTGCCGTTCATCTGGAAGAACGTGCCGTGCCGCGGGGTCTTGCCGACCTCTTCGATGTCGTTCGTGCGGATGCACTTCTGCACGCTGGTGGCCCGCGGGTACGGAGCCGGGACGAGTCCGGTCAGGTACGGGATGAAGGGGACCATGCCCGCGACGGTGAAGAGGAGCGACGGGTCGTCCGAGACGAGCGAGGCGGACGGGACGACGGTGTGGCCGCGGTCACCGAAGAACTGGAGCCAACGGCGGCGGATCTCTGCGGTCTGCATGGTGCTTCCTGATTCAGGTTCGGCGGGGAGGTGCGGCTGCTGCGGGTGGGTCGACGGGTCAGTCGTCGGTGCGGAGCTCGGCGTCGCGCGAGCGGTAGCCGTCGGCGACGGCCCCCGTGAAGGCCTTTGCACGGGCGTCCACGTCGGCGAAGAACCGGGCCCCGCCGGGGGTGTTCGCGATCCGGTGGGCGGCGGCGAACCCGATGACGACGCCGATGACGACGAAGAACAGCTGCTTCACGGTGCCTCTCCCTCTCCGCACGCGGGCGGTGCGTGCCCAGACGATCTTACTGACCGTGCTGGGCGGGAACGCCGAACGGCGGGCCGTCCTGTGGAGAGGACGACCCGCCGTTCGGGTGTGATCAGGAGATCAGCGAGCTGCGTAGTACTCGACGACGAGCTGCACTTCACAGGTCACGGGGACCTCGGCGCGCTTCGGACGACGGGCCAGGCGGGCCTGGAGCTTGTCGATCTCGACCTCGAGGTAGCCCGGGACCTTCGGGAGGACTTCCTGGTGGCCACCGGCGGCGGCGACCTGGAAGGGCTCGAGCGACTCGGAGCGCTGCTTCACGTGGATGAGCTGGCCCTCCTTGACGCGGAAGGAGGGACGGTCGACGAGCTTGCCGTCGACGAGGATGTGGCGGTGCACGATCAGCTGACGGGCCTGCGCGGTCGTGCGGGCGAAGCCGGCACGGAGCACGAGGGCGTCGAGGCGCTGCTCGAGGAGCTCGACCAGGTTCTCACCGGTCAGGCCCTTCGTCTTGCGGGCCTCTTCGAAGACGATGCGGAGCTGCTTCTCGCGGATGCCGTACTGGGCGCGCAGACGCTGCTTCTCACGGAGACGGACGGCGTAGTCGCTGTCCGCACGACGGCGGGTGCGGCCGTGCTCACCGGGGCCGTAGGGGCGCTTCTCGAGGTACCGGGCCGCCTTCGGCGTCAGCGGGATGCCGAGCGCGCGAGAGAGGCGGGTCTTGCTGCGGGTGCGTGACTTGGTAGACACAGGGTCCTTTTCTCTGTCTGAACTGAATGACTCGTCGGACACCGGGCGCACACGTGCGAGCGGTCCCGACGACGGGATCCAGAGGGATGAGCCTGTGGGATCGGACGGCTACAGTCCGAACCTCTGCCCCCGTACCACCGGAGTGGCACTCTGTCCTCGACGCAGCCGTGCTCGAGGACCAGGACGTAGGCCAGGCAATGCTAGCAGGGTCGGGACCGCACGAGAAGCATCACTGCCCGCGCGTGATCCTGCGGAGTCGTTCGAGTCGGGGGCCGACCTCGCGCTCGAAGCCGTTGCCGGTCGGCGTGTAGTACTCGGTGCCCTCGAGGGCGTCCGGCAGGTACTGCTGCTCGGCCACCCCGTGCTCGGCGTCGTGCGAGTAGACGTAGCCCTTGCCGTGCCCCAGCCGCTTGGCGCCGGGGTAGTGGGCGTCACGCAGGTGCACCGGGACCACGCCGAGACGCCCGGCCTTCACGTCGGCGATCGCGGCGTTCACCCCGTTGTAGGCGGCGTTCGACTTCGGGGCGGTCGCCAGGTAGACCACGGCCTCGGCCAGGGGGATCCGGCCCTCGGGCATGCCGATCAACTGCACGGCCTGGGCGGCGGCGACCGCGATCGGCAGGGCCTGCGGGTCGGCCATGCCGATGTCCTCGGACGCCGAGATGATGATCCGGCGGGCGATGAACCGGGGGTCCTCGCCAGCCTCGATCATGCGGGCCAGGTAGTGGAGCGCGGCGTCGACGTCGCTCCCCCGCACGGACTTGATGAACGCACTGATGACGTCGTAGTGCTCGTCGCCCTGCCGGTCGTACCGCAGCAGTGCCCGGTCGACGGCTGCGGCGACGGTGTCCGCGTCGATCACGGGCACGGTCTCGACCCCGTCGAGTGCGTCGTCCGCGTCGTCGTCGTGGCCCTGCGCTGCGACCGCCGAGGACGCGGCGGCCTCGAGCGCGGTGAGCGCCCGTCGGGCGTCGCCGGAGGACAGCCGGACGATCGCGCTGCGTGCTTCGTCGCCGAGGACGACCGAGCCGCCGAGCCCACGCGGGTCCTCCACCGCACGATCCACGAGCATGCCGAGGTCGGCGTCGGTGAGGGGCTTGAGCGTGAGGAGCAACGACCGTGACAGCAGCGGCGAGATGACCGAGAACGACGGGTTCTCGGTGGTCGCCGCGATGAGGATGACCCAGCCGTTCTCGACGCCGGGCAGCAGGGCGTCCTGCTGCGCCTTGCTGAACCGGTGGATCTCGTCGAGGAACAGGACCGTGGTGGCGCCGTACAGGTCGCGGTGCGTGAGCGCCTTCTCCATCACCTCGCGCACGTCCTTGACGCCGGCGGTGACCGCGGAGAGCTCGACGAACTCGCGCCCGGACTGCCGGGCGATCGCCTGCGCCAGCGTCGTCTTGCCGGTGCCGGGCGGCCCCCAGAGGATCACGGAGACGCCGCCGGGGTTCTCGCGCGTCCCGGTGGCGAGCTGCACGAGCGGGCTGCCGCGACCGAGCAGGTGCTGCTGGCCGGCGACCTCGTCGAGACTGGTGGGACGCATCCGGACCGCGAGCGGGACGGAGCCCTGGGCGAGGCCGGCGTGCCCGCCCGTCGTGGGCGCGCGCATGCCCGAACGGTCCGTTGCCATGCGTCGATCGTAGGCCGACCCGGTGACAGGGGCGTGCCTCCCGGGGCTCGGGAGTGCCGGTTCCGCTACGCTCGTCGCACAGTCGACGAGAGGTCCGAAGAGCACCGTGGCACCGAAGAACCAGGCGCGTGACAACCGCGAGGCGCGCGAGCGCCTCCGCCTCTACGAGGCACGACAGGGGCTGCACGACCGGCAACGCCGTCGTCGCCTGCGGGACAACCTCGTCGCCCCGGCGGTCCTCGTGCTGGTCGCCGCGCTCGCGACGGGCTCGCAGCTGGCCTTCGCCGGATCGCAGGACGGAGGCGGGAAGGCCGATGCGAGCGCCAGTGCCACCGCGACCCCGACGCCGACCGCCAGCGCGACCCCGGCGAACACCGGCGACGTCCCGAGCAAGACCATCGCGAAGGACTCCACCTGGACCGGGTCACTGACGTTGAACAAGGACGTCGACCTCGGCATCGAGCTCGACGGCCGGAAGGCCCCGCAGGCCGCGAGTGTCGAGATCAAGCTCATCCAGGAGCAGTTCTACAACGGCACCACCTGCCACCGCCTCGCCGACAGCAGCGACTTCAAGTTCCTGCAGTGCGGGTCCGCGAACGGCGACGGCACGGGCGACGCCGGGTTCCAGTACGGCCCCCTCGAGAACGTCCCGACCGACGGCCGGTACGCGAAGGGCACGATCGCGATCGCCCGCGGCGCGACCCCCTACTCGCAGTCCACGCAGTTCTTCATCGTCTTCGGCGACACCACCCTGGACGGGTCGACCGGCGGGTACACCGTGGTCGGGAAGGTGACCAGCGGCCTCGACGACCTGGTGTCGGAGATCACCTCGAAGGGCATCTCGTCGGCCGGCGACGACGGCAGCGGCGAGCCGAAGGTCGCGACGAAGATCACCGGCGCGACGATCGAGCGCGAGAAGTAGTCCACAGGCGCGCCGTCCGGCGGGTCGCGGAGCCCGTCCGTGCAATAGGCTGACGACCTGACCGTGCCGACGGCGACGTCGGTGATGCACGACCACGATCGAGGCGAGACCTGTGGCACCTGACGAAGCAACGACCTGGGGGCGGGTCGACGAGAACGGGACGGTCTACGTCCGGTACGAGGACACCGAGAAGGCCGTGGGTGAGTACCCCGACGCCACGCCGGAGGAAGCCCTGGCCTACTTCGCGCGCAAGTACGCGGACCTCGAGGGCCAGGTGAAGATCGCCGAGCAGCGCGTCCAGCGCGGCGCTTCGGCGAACGACGTCGCCCGCACCGTGGAGCACCTGCAGGCCCTCGTGGCCGAGGCGCGGGTCGTCGGTGACCTCAAGTCCCTCGAGACGCGCGTGGGTGCGCTCACCGAACAGCTCGGCTCCCTCACCAAGGAACAGGCGGAACAGGCCCAGCAGGCCCTGGCGGACGCGCTCGCGCACCGCACCGCCCTGGTCGAGGAGGCCGAGGCGCTCGCTGCGGTCGACCCCGCCCGCGCGCAGTGGAAGCAGATCACCGCGCAGCTCGACGACGTCTTCGCGCGGTGGCAGCAGCACCAGCACGACGGCCCCCGCATCCCGAAGAACGAGGCCAACGACCTCTGGAAGCGGTTCCGCGCCGCCCGCTCGACGGTCGACCAGCACCGGCGCGCGTTCTACTCGGAGCTCGACGCCCAGCACCGCGACGCCCGGAACCGCAAGCAGGAACTCGTGCAGCAGGCCGAGGCGCTCGCGCCGCGCGGCGCCGAGGCGATCGGTGCGTACCGCGACCTGCTCGACGACTGGAAGGCCGCCGGACGCGCGGGCAAGCGCCACGACGACACCCTCTGGGCCCGCTTCAAGGCCGCCGGGGACGTCCTGTTCGAGCAGCGACACGCCGAGGCCGCCGCCGAGAACGAGGAGTACTCCGAGAACCTCGTCGCGAAGCAGCAGCTCCTCACCGAGGCCGAACCGCTCCTCCAGGCGACCGACCGTGTCGCCGCTCGCCGGACCCTCACGGGCATCCAGCGTCGGTGGGACGAGATCGGGAAGGTGCCCCGCGGGGACGTCCGCCGCATCGAGGACCGCCTGCGCGCCGTCGAGGACCACGTGCGCAGCCTCGAGGACCAGCACTGGAAGGCGTCCGACCCGGAGCGCAAGGCCCGTCAGACCGGTCTCGCGAGCCAGCTCGAGGACGCCATCGGCAAGCTCGAGGCCGAACTCGCCGAGGCGCAGGCCTCCGGCGACGCCCGCAAGATCAAGGACGCCCAGGAAGCCCTCGACGCGCGGAAGATCTGGCTCGACGCGCTGGGCGGCTGACCCGCTCGCACACACGACAGGAGCCCCCGCGACCATCCGGTCGCGGGGGCTCCTGTCGTGCCGGGGCTCCTGTCGTGCCGGGGCTCCTGTCGTGCCAGGTCTCCCGTCGTGCCGGGTCTCAGACCGGGGCCGGCAGCCCGAGCAGGAGTCGGATGTCGAGGTCGTCCTGGCGCATCTGCTCGGCGAGCTCGTCCATCGACGAGAACTTCACCATGCCGCGGACGTACGAGACGAACAGCACCGTGATCGTGTCGCCGTAGAGGTCGATGTCGACGTCGAGCAGGTGCGCTTCGATCTGCTTGGCCGGCACGCCCTCGAAGGTCGGGTTGTTGCCGACGGACACGGCCGCCGGGTAGACGGTGCCGTCGTGCAGCACCCGCGCCGCGTACACGCCGTCCGCCGGCACGAACCCCTCGCACGCCGGATCGAGGTTCGCCGTCGGGTAGCCCATGGCGCGGCCCCGCTGGTTGCCCCGCACGACGACACTGCGGACCGCGTGTTCCCGGCCGAGCAACCGCGCGGCCTCGGCGACCCGCCCGTCGCCGAGCAGCTCGCGGATCCACGTCGAGGAGACGCGACGCTCACCCTCGGGGCGGACGTCGTCCACCAGGTCGACGTCGTCGATGAGTTCGACGGCGAACCCGTGCTGGGCGCCGAGCGACCGGAGCAGCGTGACGTCCCCGGCGCCCTTCGCCCCGAAGCGGAAGTCGCTGCCGACGAAGACGAGTCGCGCGTGGAGGGTGTCGACCAGGATCTCCGAGACGAAGGCCTCGGCCGACTTCGACTGCAGGTCCGGGTCGAACCGGAGGAGCAGGGTCGCGTCGACGCCGACCTCGTCGAGGAGTTCGCGCCGCTGTGCCGCGCTCGTCAGCGCCGGCGGGACCTTCACGGGGTCGATGACGTTGAGCGGGTGCCGGTCGAAGGTGACGACGGTGGACACGAGCCCCTGCTCGCGCGCCGCACGTTCGAGGTGCGCGATCACCGCGCGGTGCCCGACGTGGACGCCGTCGAACTTGCCGATCGTGACGGCGCTCGGCCCGAAGCCCTGCGCCACGTCGGCGGTGTCGTCGTAGTACTGCACGTCGCTCCCCTACTCGCCGGCCGAGACGGACGCGGGGTGCGCCGTGTCGGCTGCGACCGCGGTGCGGTGGTGCTTGCGGAGCCACCAGAGCCCCGCGGCCGGCAGCACGAGCGGCGCGAACGCGTACCCGAGGCCGTAGTAGGACCAGATCGTGTCGTCGGGGAAGAGCGCACGGTCGACCAGCGAGAGCGTGCCGATCACGAGGACGCCGGTCATCTCGAAGGCGATCGTGACGCAGGCGACGCGGTACCAGGTGCGCCCCGGGACGATGAGCGCGATCATCGCCACGATGTACACGACCGCGGCGACGGCGCTCAACGTGTAGGCGAAGGGCGCGAAGTCGAACTTCTCGATGATCTGGACGACGCTCCGACCGGTCGCCGCCAGGGCGAGGACGCCGTAGACGGCGATGAGGACTCGGCCGATGCCGGTCGCGAGGGAGGATCTGGTCGCCATTGCACCGATTCTACCGACGCTCCGGACACTCGACGACGCGGGACGTCAGTTCAGCGCGAACCAGATCTGGTACATCCGGTACACCATCACGGCGACCGTGAACGCACCGGCGCCGAGGACGACCGTGCTCCACTTCGTCCGGTCGATCAGCGCCCAGATGATCGTCGCCGGCGGGACGAGCAGGACGGAGACCGCGTACACGCCGAACTCCAGCGCGTTGCCCTTCGGCGGGCTGCCGACCGCGGGCAGGACGAGCGCGATGACGCCCTGGGCGAGGAGGAGCAGCTCCACGAGGACCAGCGACCCCACCGTGTAGTCGTTCGGCTTCCACCCGACGAACCCGACGACGACGGCGAACAGCCCGGCGACCACGGCGATCACCAGCTGCACCCACATGAACCACTCGATCACGCGTTCGCTCCGGTCGGGGTCGGGAAGTTGGTGATGACGCGGAGCAGGCCGCGTCGCACGGACACGAGCCCGACCAGGCGGTCGTCACGCGCGGTGACCGCGGCGACCGGGCCGTCGGTGTCCGGGTGGTCGGCGCTGATCCGCTTGCCGTCGGCGAGGTCCTTCGCGCCGATCGCGTCGAGGGTGACGACGGGGAAGAGTCGCCGGGCGATGTCCGCCGGACGGGCGAGGGCCGCGCGGACGTCGACGGCGTCGTCCTCGAGGTCGATCGCGTCGTCGACCGAGAACGGGCCGACGTCGGTCCGGCGGAGGGCCGTCAGGTGTGCTCCGGTGCCGAGTGCCGCGCCGACGTCACGGGCGAGCGCACGGACGTAGGTGCCCGACGAGCAGTCGACGACGACGTCGAGGTCGACCACGGCGACGTCCGTCCCGTCGACGGTGACGACGTGTTCGTCACGACCGGTCACGTCGAAGCGCGAGACCGTCACGGCCCGCGACTGCAGGACGACCTCCTCGCCCTTGCGCGCCAGGTCGTACGCGCGGCGACCGTCGACCTTGATCGCGCTGACCGTCGACGGCACCTGCGAGATCGCACCGCGTTGCGCGGCGACGGCGGCCTCGACCGCCGCCTCGGACACGTCGGCCGCTGCGGTGCCGACGGCGGCGGTCGGCGAACCGTCCGCGTCGTCGGAGTCCGTCGCGACGCCGAGACGGATGGTCGCGGTGTACGTCTTGCCGAGGCCGACCAGGTGCGTGAGGAGCCGGGTCGACGGACCGATGCCCAGCAGCAACAGGCCGGTGGCCATCGGGTCGAGGGTCCCCGCGTGGCCCACCTTCTTCAGGCCGAGTCGACGTCGCGCGATCGACACCACGCGGTGACTGGAGATCCCCTGCGGCTTGTCGACCAGGAGGATGCCGTCGGGCGCGGTTTCGAGCACCAGAGGAGGCTACCAGCGGTGGCCGACGTCAGCAGGCGTCGTTCCACTCGCGGCGGGGGTGCTCCGGATCGGAGACGTCGAGCACCGCCGACGCGGCGATCTTGACGTCGGCCCGACGCTCGAGCCGGCCGTCCTCCTGCTCCACCCACAGCGACCAGCGCCAGAGCCGGTGCGCTCCGTGCGCCAGCACACCGCGACCGTGCACCACGAGCACGCCGTCGCCCGCACCGGTCGTCCGGAAGGGCGTGATGATGTCCGAGCGGAGCACGTCGGCGTCGCTCGTCGGTGCCGCGGCCGCCATCGCCGACACCCCGTGCTGCTTGAAGCCCTCGACCAGGGCGGAGGCCACGCGCTCGAGGTCGGTGCCTTCCTGTCCGTCGATGCCGATGACGGTGCGGTTCGTGCCGACCTGCGCGATCACCTCGGCCGCGATCGCGGCCATGGTGTCGGTCTCCTGGGGTGCCCAACGTGCCATGCACCCACCGTAGGCTGTCGTGGTGAACGCGAGTCGCGCCTCCCGGCAGAATGTGGACAACCCGCCGACCGTCGCCGACCCGCAGGACCGTCCCGACATCGCGACCCCGCTCGTCGCCTGGTTCCGCACCCAGGCGCGGGACCTGCCCTGGCGGCGTCCCGGCTTCCCCGCGTGGGGGACGCTGGTCAGCGAGATCATGCTGCAGCAGACGCAGGTCGCGCGCGTCGTCCCGCGCCTGGAGGCGTGGCTCACCCGTTGGCCGACGCCCGCGGACCTCGCGGCCTCACCCCCGGCGGACGCGGTGCGGGCCTGGGACCGGCTCGGCTACCCCAGACGGGCGCTCGCGCTGCACGCGGCCGCGACCGCCATCGCCGACCGTCACGACAACGTGGTCCCCCGCGACGTCGACGCGCTGCTGGCGCTGCCGGGCATCGGCGACTACACCGCGCGGGCGGTCGCGGTGTTCGCCTACGGCGACCGCCACCCGGTCGTCGACGTCAACGTCCGACGGGTCCTGGCCCGGGCGCTCCTCGGACAGGGCCAGCCCGGCCCGGCGAAGGCCAAGGTCGACCTGCCGTTGATGGAGTCGGTCCTGCCGTCCGACCGCGACGCCGCGGCGGCGACGAACGCCGCCGTGATGGAGCTGGGCGCCCTCGTGTGCGTCGCCCGCTCCCCCGCGTGCGACGTCTGCCCGATCGCCGACCGCTGCGCGTGGCGGGCGGCCGGGTACCCGGAGCACGACGGACCCCGCGCGCCCAGGCAGGCTCGGTTCGCCGGCAGCGACCGACAGGTGCGCGGCCTCGTCATGGCCGAGTTGCGGGCCAGCGACGTGCCGGTGGGACGCGACGAGGTCGCGCTGGTGTGGCCCGACGCCGCACAACTCGACCGGGCGCTCGCGTCGCTCGTCCGCGACGGGCTCGCCGTCGGCGACGACGCGAGCGGGTACCGGCTACCGGAGGGCTAGGCGCCCCGGGTCAGGCCCGGTCGTCCTCGGCGGACTCGTCGTCCTCGTCGTGCTTGTACGGGTCGGCGTCGCCGGCGTAGGTCGCGCCGGCAGCGACCGCACGCACCTGCTCGTCACGCACCTGGGCCTGCACGAGCAGGTCCTCCATGTGCGCCGAGGTCTCCGGCAGCGCGTCCGCGATGAACTCCAGCGACGGCGTCAGCCGCGCCGTGATGTTCTTGCCGACCTCGCTGCGAAGCATGCCGGTCGCGGCCTTGAGTGCCGCCGCGGAGTCCGCGCGCTCCTCGTCGGAGCCGTACACGGTGTAGAACACCGACGCGTGCTGCAGGTCACCGGTCACGCGGACGTCGGTGATCGTCACGAACCCGAGCCGCGGGTCCCGCAGACCCTTGTCGAGTCGACGGGCGACGACTTCCTTGATGCGGTCCGCCATCTTGCGTGCGCGCTGCGGATCGGCCATGGGTGCCTCCTGGGGCAGTGGCGGGACGGTTCCCGCCGGTGGTCCTGTGGAACGGGGTCGGGCCCCGGCCTCCCCCGAGGGGGAGGCCGGGGCCCAGGGTACGCACGCGACTAGTCGCGCGGCTTCTCGACGAGCTCGGTGGTCTCGATCTCGTCGCCGATCTGGATGTCGTTGAACTTGCCCAGACCGATACCGGCTTCGAAGTCCGTCCGGACCTCGGTCACGTCGTCCTTGAAGCGACGCAGCGACTCGATGGCCAGACCATCGGCGAGCACCACGCCGTCACGGATGACGCGCGCCTTGGCGTTGCGCGTGATCGTGCCGGAGCGGACGATGACACCCGCGATGTTGCCGAACTTCGAGGAACGGAACACCTCGCGGATCTCGGCGACGCCCGACTGGACCTCTTCGTACTCGGGCTTGAGCATGCCCTTGAGGGACTGCTCGATGTCCTCGAGTGCGTTGTAGATGACCGAGTAGAAGCGCACGTCGATGCCTTCGCGCGCCGCACGCTCGCGGGCCTTGACGTCCGGGCGGACGTTGAAGCCGACGACGATCGCGTTGTCGATCGTGGCGAGGTCGATGTCCGACTCCGTGATCGCACCCACACCGCGGTGGAGGATCCGGAGCTGGACACTGTCGTCCACCTCGATGTCCAGGAGCGACTGCTCGAGCGCCTCGACGGCACCGGAGACGTCACCCTTGATGATGAGGTTGAGCGAGTCGACCTTGCCCTCTTCGAGTGCACGGGTGAAGTCCTCGAGCGAGATGCGCTTGCGGGCCTTGGCCAGCTGGGCGTTGCGCTCGGCGGCCTCACGCTTCTCGGCGATCTGACGTGCCGTGCGGTCCTCTTCGGTGACGAGGAACGTGTCACCGGCGCGGGGCACCGAGGACAGACCCTGCACCTGGACCGGACGGCTCGGCGTCGCGGCCTTGACCGCCACGCCGTTCTCGTCGGTCATCGCACGGACGCGGCCGTAGGCCGTCCCCGCGACGATGGCGTCGCCGACGTGGAGCGTCCCGGACTGGATGAGGACGGTCGCCACCGCACCGCGGCCCTTGTCGAGCCGTGCTTCGATCGCGACGCCTCGGGCGTCCTTGTCGGGGTTCGCACGCAGGTCGAGACCGGCGTCGGCCGTGAGCAGCACCGCGTCCAGGAGGTCCTGGATGCCGATGTTCTGACGAGCCGAGACGTCGACGAACATGACGTCGCCGCCGTACTCCTCGGCCACCAGGTTGTACTCGGTGAGCTGCTGGCGGACCTTGGCCGGGTTCGCGCCTTCCTTGTCGATCTTGTTCACCGCGACGACGATCGGCACACCGGCCGACTGCGCGTGGTTCAGTGCCTCGATCGTCTGCGGCATGATGCCGTCGTCCGCCGCGACCACGAGGATCGCGATGTCCGTGACCTGGGCACCACGGGCACGCATGGCCGTGAAGGCCTCGTGACCCGGGGTGTCGATGAACGTGATCGGACGCTCGATGCCCTCGTGCTCGGTGACGATCTGGTACGCACCGATGTGCTGGGTGATGCCACCGGCCTCGCCCTCGACGACCTTCGAGTTGCGGATCGCGTCGAGCAGTCGGGTCTTGCCGTGGTCGACGTGACCCATGACGGTGACGACCGGGGGACGCTGCTGCAGGACGGAGTCGTCCTCGTCGGCGTACTCGGCGTCGATGTCGATGTCGAAGCCCTCGAGGAGCTCGCGGTCCTCGTCCTCGGGCGAGACGATCTGGATCTTGTAGCCCAGCTCGTCGCCGAGGACCTCGAACGTGGCCTCGTCCAGCGACTCGGTCGCGGTCGCCATCTCACCGAGGTGGAACAGCACCGTCACCAGGTTGCCGGGCATGGCGTCGATCTTGTCCGCGAAGTCCGAGATGCTCGCACCGCGACGGAGTCGGACGACCGTGTTGCCGTCGCCACGAGGGACCTGCACACCGCCGAGCGACGGCGCCTGCCGCATCTCGTACTCGGCGCGCTTCGTCCGCTTCGACTTGCGGGCACGGCTCTTGCCGCCACCGCGACCGAACGCACCAGCGGTGCCACCACCGGGGCCACGACCACGGCCGCCGCCACCGGCGGGACGCGGGCCGCTGAACGCCGGACGCGGGAAGCCGCCACCGGCACCACCGGCACCGCCCGGACGACCACCGGGGCCGCCACGACCGCCGCCGCCCTGGCCCGGGCGCTGCCCGAAGCCGTTGGGACGGTTGCCCTGACCGGGTCCACCGGGGCGCGGGGCGCCCGGACGGGGAACACCCGGACGCGGCGGAGCCGGACGCGGGATGCCGTTGCCGCCACCGGAGCCGGCTGCGGGGCGCTGCCCCATGCCCTGGTTCGAGGAGTACGGGTTGTTGCCCGGACGCGGCGGGCGCGAGCCCATGCCCTGGCTCGACGCGTACGGGTTGTTGCCGGGACGGGCGCCCGGCTTCGGGCCACCCGGCTTCGGGCCGGCGGCTGCACCCGGCTTCGGGGCTCCGCCGGGCTTGACGGCGTCACCCTTCGGCTGGGCCTGGCCACCGTCGCCGGTGTCCGCAGCGGCCTTCTCGGCTGCGGCGGCCTTGCGGGCCGCCTCGGCCTCGGCCTGGCGCTGTGCGACCGACTTCGGCGCTGCCTGGACGGGCGCGTCGGGGGTGTCCTCGGCGGGCTTCGCCTCGGCCGCCGGAGCGGGCGCGGGACGGGCCGGACCGGGCTTCACGCCGCCGGGCTTCGGGGCGTTCGATCGCGGAGCAGGGGTGCCGGGGGCGGTGCCGCCCGGCTTCGGGGAAGCCGAACCGGCCGCGGGGGCGGGTGCCGCGGCGGGCTTCGACGCCGGGGCGCCGTCGGCCTGCAGCGCAGCACGCAGCTTGCGCGCGACGGGGGGTTCGACGCTGGAGCTCGGGCCCTTGACGAACTCGCCGAGTTCCTTGAGCTTCTCCATTGCGGTCTTGCTGTCGACACCGAGTTCGGATGCGATCTCGTGTACGCGTGGTTTTGCCACTGTTCTCCTTCACGGGTCCCACCCCGTGAAGGGGCAGGACTCAATGGATGACGGGTCTCATTTCGAGCCGCTCATCAGTTGTCCATAAGCCGTTCAGCCTGTTCTGTCGTGTCCTGGTGACGCGCCTGCTCGGTGCTCCCAGCTGATCGCTGGAGGGCTTCGAGGTAGTCACGGACCGCGGACGTGTCCGGTTCATGGTCCAGCCGGAGCGCCCGGCGGAAAGCCCGGCGCTTGACGGCCTGATCATGTGCTTCGACCGTCGGTGTGAGCCATGCTCCCCGACCCGGCATGACTGCCTTCGGGTCCGCCACGACGCGACCGTCGCTCAGGGCGACGACACGGAGGAGGGAGGACCGGGGTGCACGACGGCGACTGCCGATGCATGTTCTGACGGGAACCACCTTACTCCTCCCCTCCGACGACCGCGATCCGGCACGCCCGGACCGGACATGCCACGAGCGAACCCGGCCGGCGTGCGGCGGCGGACCGCACGGCCGACCGGACCTCGGGCGTCAGTCCTCGCCGTCCAGGATCGAGTCCGGCTGGATGTCGATGCGCGCACCGGTGAGCTTCGCGGCGAGGCGGGCGTTCTGCCCCTCTTTCCCGATCGCGAGCGACAGCTGGTAGTCCGGCACGAGGGCACGGACCGCCTTCGTCGAGGCGTCGAGCACGAACGCACTCGTCACCTTCGCCGGCGAGAGCGCGCTCGCGACGAACGAGGCCAGGTCCGACGAGTAGTCGACGATGTCGATCTTCTCGGCGCCGAGCTCGGTCGTCACGGCACGGACACGGGCGCCGAGTTCGCCGATGCAGGCACCCTTGGCGTTCACGCCGGGCTCGTTCGCCTTGACCGCGATCTTCGTGCGGTGCCCGGCCTCGCGGGCGAGCGAGGTGATCTCGACGACACCGGACGCGATCTCCGGGACCTCGAGCGCGAAGAGCTTCCGCACGAGCCCCGGGTGGGTGCGCGACACGGTGATCTGCGGGCCCTTGGCACCGCGGCCGACGCTGGTCACGTACACGCGGAGACGCGAACCGTGCTTGTACTCCTCGCCGGGCACCTGCTCCTCGGGCGGCAGGATCGCCTCGACGGTGCCGAGGTCGACGTGCACCATCTTCGGGTTCGGGCCCTGCTGGACCACACCCGCGACGATGTCGCCCTCCTTGCCGCGGAACTCACCGAGGATCTTGTCGTCACCGATGTCGCGCAGGCGCTGGTTGATGACCTGCTTGGCGGCGAACGCAGCGATGCGGCCGAAGTCGCTGGGCTGGTCGACGGCCTCGCCGACGACGGTGCCCTCCTCGTCGCGCTCGGGCACGAAGACGGACACCTCGCCCGACTTGCGGTCGAGCTCGACGCGGACCTGCGCGTCGATCGGCTCCTCGTTCTCGGCGCGGTGCTTCTGGTACGCCGTCAGGATGGCCTGTTCGATGATCTGGACGAGTTCGTCGAACGGGATCTCCCGCTCACGCTCCATGAGTCGCAGGACTGCGAGATCGATCTTCACCGAGGGCCTCCGTATTCAGATGAGTCGCTCCCGCGGATGGAACCGCGCGGAAGTCGGCGACCAGACTACCGCACTGCGCCTCGCGGACCGGTCCTGGACCGGTGACGGACCGGAGGCGCGGTGCCAGCCGGCACCGCGCCTCCCGTCCGTCCTGGGCGGCCGGCTAGATCGCGCGGACCGCGTCCAGCAGCTCCGCGACCGGGACGTCGCGACGCTCGCCGCTCGCTCGGTCCCACAGCTCGACGACGCCGTCGGCGGCGCCGCGCCCGGCGACGACCACGACCGGCATGCCGAGGAGTTCGGCGTCCCGCAGCTTCACGCCCGGCGACACCTTCGGACGGTCGTCGTACACGACCTCGAAGCGCTCGCCCTCGAGCTGCGCGACGATGTCGGTGGCGAGGTCGTAGGCGACCTCGTCCTTGCCGGTGGCGACGACGTGCACGTCGAAGGGCGCGACGTTCTTCGGCCAGGCCAGGCCCTTCTCGTCGTTGTGCGCCTCGGCCAGGATCGCGAGGATGCGCGTCACCCCGATGCCGTACGAGCCCATCGTGACGGTGGCGAGCTTGCCGTTCTCGTCCTGCACCTTGAGGCCCAGCGCCTCGGCGTACTTGCGCCCGAGTTGGAAGACGTGGCCGATCTCCATGCCACGGGCGGTCTCGAGCGGTCCCGAGCCGTCCGGAGCCGGGTCACCGGCACGCACGTCGGAGACCTCGGCGACCCCGTCGGCCACGAAGTCACGTCCGGCGACGAGCCCGGACACGTGCACGCCGCGCTCGTTCGCGCCGGTGATCCAGCTCGTGCCGTCGACGACGCGGGGGTCGACGAAGTAGCGGATGCCGGTGGCGCTGTCGGCACCGAGGACCTGCGGGCCGATGTAGCCCTTGACGAGGCCCTTGTGCTTGCGGAAGTCGTCGTCGCCGGCGGCCTCGACCTCGGCCGGGCCGAAGGCGACCTCGGCGCGCTTGAGGTCGACGTCGCGGTCACCCGGCAGTCCGACGACGACGACCTCGCGGGTGCCGTCGAGGTGGGTGAGCGCGAGGACGACGTTCTTCAGGGTGTCCGCCGCGGTCCACGGGGCGCCGTCGCGCGGGGCGACCTCGTTGGCGTGCGCGACGAGGGTGTCGATCGTCGGGGTGTCCGACGCGGGCAGGAGCACCGGTTCCGGCCGGCCCTCGATCGGCAGTGCGTCCGGCACGGGCGTGACGTAGGCCTCGACGTTCGCCGCGTAGCCGCCGGCGCTGCGGACGAAGGTGTCCTCGCCGACGCCGATCGGGTGCAGGAACTCCTCGGACTTCGAGCCGCCCATCGCGCCGGCGTCCGCCTTGACGATGACGTAGTCGAGGCCGAGCCGGGCGAAGATCTTCTCGTAGGCGTCGCGCATCACCTGGTAGCTGCGCTCGAGCCCCTCGTCGGTGAGGTCGAACGAGTAGGCGTCCTTCATCGTGAACTCGCGGCCGCGCAGCAGCCCGGCGCGCGGACGGGCCTCGTCGCGGTACTTGTCCTGGATCTGGAACAGCGTGACCGGCAGGTCCTTGTAGGAGCCGTAGAGGTCCTTCACGAGGAGCGCGAACATCTCTTCGTGCGTCGGCGCGAGCAGGTAGTCGGCACCCTTGCGGTCCTGCAGGCGGAACATGCCGTCGCCGTACTCGGTCCAACGGTTCGTCGCCTCGTACGGCTCCCGCGGCAGGAGCGCCGGCAGCAGGACCTCCTGCGCTCCGGCGGCCACCATCTCCTCGCGGATGATGTGCTCGATGCGCGCGCGGACCCGCAGGCCGAGCGGCAGCCAGGCGAAGATGCCCGGGGCCTGGCGACGGACGTACCCGGCGCGGACGAGCAGCTTCGCGCTCGTCACCTCGGCGTCGGAGGGGTCGTCGCGGAGCGTACGGAGGAACAGATGCGAAAGCCGTGTGACCACGCGGCAAGCCTAGCGGCGGCGCCGGGCCACGCGCGGCCGGTGACGGCTAGACCGTGGTGACGACCTCGGGGGAACCGGTCGCGGCGGCCGGCCCCATCTCGTCGGCGATGCGGTTCGCCTCGGCGATGAGCGTCTGGACGATCTCGGCTTCGGGCACGGTCTTCACGACGGTGCCCTTGACGAAGATCTGCCCCTTGCCGTTGCCGGACGCGACGCCGAGGTCGGCCTCACGTGCCTCACCCGGACCGTTCACGACGCAGCCCATGACGGCGACGCGGAGCGGCACGGTCATGCCCTCGAGCCCCTTCGTGACGTCGTTGGCGAGCTGGTACACGTCGACCTGGGCGCGGCCGCAGCTCGGGCAGGAGACGATCTCGAGCTTGCGCTCGCGCAGGTTCAGGGACTGCAGGATCTGCAGTCCGACCTTCACCTCTTGAGCGGGCGGGGCCGAGAGGGACACGCGGATGGTGTCGCCGATGCCCTCGGCGAGCAGGATGCCGAACGCCGTGGCGCTCTTGATCGTGCCCTGGAACTCCGGGCCGGCCTCGGTCACGCCGAGGTGCAGCGGCCAGTCCCCCGCCGCGGCGAGCTGGCGGTAGGCCTTCACCATGACGATCGGGTCGTTGTGCTTGACCGAGATCTTGAAGTCGTGGAAGTCGTGCTCCTCGAACAGGGAGGCTTCCCAGACGGCCGACTCGACGAGGGCCTCGGGGGTTGCCTTGCCGTACTTCTGCAGCAGGCTCGGCTCGAGCGAGCCGGCGTTGACACCGATGCGCAGCGAGACGCCGGCGTCCTTCGCGGCACGGGCGATCGCGCCGACCTGGTCGTCGAACTTGCGGATGTTGCCCGGGTTCACGCGCACCGCGGCGCATCCGGCGTCGATGGCCTGGAAGACGTACTTCGGCTGGAAGTGGATGTCGGCGATCACCGGGATCTGCGACTTCTTCGCGATGATGGGCAGTGCGTCGGCGTCGTCCTGGCTGGGGACCGCGACGCGCACGATGTCACACCCCGAGGCCGTCAGCTCGGCGATCTGCTGCAGCGTCGCGTTGATGTTGGTCGTCGGCGTCGTGGTCATCGACTGCACGGAGACCGGCGCGTCGCCGCCCACGAGCACCTTGCCGACCCGGATCTGCCGGGACTTGCGGCGGGGGGCGAGGGTTTCGGGGACTTTCGGCAGACCGAGGTTCACTGCTGGCACGTGGTGCACTCTACGCGCTCCCGGTGACGGGCAGCCGCGTGCGCGCGGGATGCTCAGACCACGCTGATGAGCGGTGCGTAGAGGCGCATCGTGGCGAGGGCCCGCTCGTGGTCCTCGTCGCTCGCCCCGGCGCACGCGTCGGCGACGACCGTGACCGTGGCACCCGCGTCCGCGGCCGCCAGCGCGGTGGAGAGCACGCAGCAGTCCGTCGAGACACCGGCCAGGACGAGGTGCGGGTGGTCGCCGGTGACGGCCTGGAGGCGCGTCCCCCACTTGCCGAAGGTCGGCTCGGTGACGACGGGGTCGCGTCGGTCCGCCGCGGCCGCCGCGAACGGTTCGGTGAGGTCCCAGAGCGGGTCGTCGTCGGGGCGGAGGGCGAAGGGCCAGTCGCGGTAGTAGGGCACCCACGCACCCTGCGGGCGCTCCGGCGCGACGAACCGGGTGAAGACGGTGCGGCCGGTGAACCGCGGCAGCAGCCGTTCGACCCCGGCGGTCGCGTGGTCGTAGCGGGGCGTCGCCCAGGGGCTGTCCCCCGTGAACACCTGCTGCATGTCGACCACGACCAGCCAGGCGTTGTCCGCCGGGTCGTCGACCGGCGTGCTCACCGGGCGGCCTCCTGCCGGCGGACCGCCCCGCGTGCGCTCAGGACGGTGCCGACGAAGCCGACGACGAGGGCCACGAGCACCCCGAGGTTCGCGTACGCCCACGCGCCGTCACGACCGCCGAGCCCCAGCGGCCCGAGCAGGTAGCCCTGCCAGTTCAGCCACGACGGCACGCCGTAGGTGTTCGTCACGAGGCCCCACCCGAGCGCGGTCCCGACGACGACCAGCGCGACGGCCCCCCACCGGACGTCGCCGTAGCGGCCGCGGCGGTCCTCGAGCTCACGTTCGGCGTACGGGCCACGGCGGAGGAGCACGTCCGCGACGAACACCCCGCACCAGGCGGCGATCGGGACGCCGAGCGTGACGAGGAACGCCTGGAAGGGCTGGATGAACGAGCGGGCGAAGAACACCACGTAGACCGCGCCGGCGACCATGACGACGCCGTCGACCCCGGCGGCGACGGGCCGCGGGATGCGGATGCCGGCGCTGAGCAGCGCGAGACCGGACGAGTAGATGTCGAGCACGGCCCCACCGACGAGGCCGAGCACCGCGACGAGGGCGAACGGGATGAGGAACCACACCGGGAGCACCGTCGTCAGCGCCCCGACCGGGTCCGACCCGATCGCCGCGCTGAGGTCCTTCGAGGAGCCGGCGAGCAGGATGCCAACGACGACCAGGATCGCCGGGGCGAGCGCACCGCCGAACGTGGTCCAGCCGACCACGCCGCCGGTCGACGCCGAGCGGGGCAGGTACCGGGAGTAGTCGGCGGCGGCGTTCACCCAGCCGAGGCCGAAGCCCGTCATGACGAGCACGAGCGCACCGATGACGTTCTGCGCGCTCCCCGCCGGCAGTGCGGTGATCGCCCCGAGGTCGATCGACGGCGCGGCGAGGACGACGTAGACGACCGTCAGGACGCCCGTGACGACCGTGATCCACGTCTGCAGGCGCATGATCACGTCGAACCCGGCGATGCCGGCCCCGACCACGAGCGCCGCGACCACGACGAGCGCGACGAGCTTCGTGAGGACGCCGTCGTCCCAGCCGAGCTCGCGGAACACGGTCGAGGTCGCGAGGACCGCCAGCGACGCGAGCGCGGTCTCCCACCCGACGGTGAGGACCCAGCTGAGGAACGCCGGCAGCCGGTTCCCCCGGACCCCGAAGGCGGCGCGTCCGAGCACCATCGTCGGCGCCGAACCCCGCTTGCCCGCGATCGCGACGATGCCGCACAGCAGGAACGAGAACACGACCCCGACGACGGCGACGATCGACGCCTGCCAGAACGAGATGCCGAAACCGAGCACGAAGGACCCGTAGCTGAGCCCGAGGACCGAGATGTTCGCGGCGAACCAGGGCCAGAAGAGACCGCGCGGGCGCCCCTTCCGGTCGGACTCGGCGATGACGTCGGTGCCCTGCCGCTCGACCGTGCGGACTTCGGGAGCTGTGCTCATGGACAGATCGTAGTGGCCCGTCCGGGCGCGGCGGCTACCCGAACAGGTTCACCGGCCGCACGATGTCGGCGTAGATGAGGAGCGCGCTCATCCCGCCGAGCAGGACCACCACGACCATCGTCAGCGGCATCGTCTTGGCGAGGTCGATGGGTCCGGGGTCGGCCTTGCCGACGAGCCGGAACGAGCGGCGCTTCACGGCCTCCCACAGCGCCCCGGCGATGTGCCCGCCGTCCAGCGGCAGCAGCGGCACCATGTTGAGGACGAACAGGCCGATGTTGAGCGATGCGAGCAGCCCGAGGATCGTGTACGCCTTGTCGACCACCGGAACGCCGCTCATCGACGACACCTCGCCGATCGCGCGGCCGACGCCGACCACGGAGACGGGGCTGTCCTGCGACCGCTCCTGCGCACCGAAGGCCGCGTTCCACACCGCGACGAGGCGCTGCGGCAGGTCGATGATGAGGTGCGCCGAGGCCGAGATCTGCGCACCCGTCGCCGGCAGCACCGCGGCCGGCGACTGCCGGACCAGGGACTGCCCGATGCTGACACCGACGACACCGACCTGCTGCGTCTTCGCCGAGCCGTCGTCGTTCTTCGCGACCGTGCCGTCGGCCGTGTACACGTCGCGCGTGGCGGTCGTGGGCGTGATGTGGAGCGTCTTCTCGCTGCCGTCGCGGTCGACGACGACGGTGACGTCCTCGCCCGCGGAGCGCTGGAACACCTCGGACACCCGGCTGATGGTGGGGTCCTGCTCCCCGTCGACCGACAGCACGACGTCGCCCGAGCGGATGCCGGCCTGCTTCGCCGGCGAGACCGCGTCGCCCGCGGTGCACGTCGTCGCCTGGCTGGTCGGCAGGACGCAGTCGACGCTGGACGTGAAGGTCGTCGTCGGTGCGCCGAACCCGACGAGCAGCACGCCGAACAGGAAGATCCCGATCACGAGGTTCATGGCGGGGCCGGCGACCATGACGATGATCCGCTTCCAGGGCGTCAGGCGGTAGAACGCCCGCGCGTCGTCTCCGCCGGAGTCGGCGATCTGCTCGGCGCTCGCCTGCCGGGCGTCCTGGACGAACGCGCCGTACATCCCGGTGTTCGTGATCGCGCTCGGCCCGCCCGACGCCCGCGGCTTCAGCATGCCGACCATCGAGATGTACCCGCCGAGCAGGATCGGCCGGATGCCGTACTCGGTCTCGCCCCGGCGGAAGGACCAGATCGCCTTGCCGAACCCCAGCGAGTACTGCGTGACCTTGACGCCGAACAGCTTCGCGAAGGACAGGTGCCCGAGCTCGTGGAGTCCGATCGAGACCAGCAGGCCGACGATGAAGACGACCACGCCGAGGACGAAGAGCAGGACGGATTCGACGGTCACCGGGAAAGCGTACGGGACGCTCGCCATGACGGAGCCGAGCACACCCTGGGAGGTGCGCCGCGCCTCCAGACCGTCTCGTGGTCACCGGTTCCGGTCAGGAGGCGCGACCGGCGTCAGCGGGACAGCGCGCGGTTCGCCGCGGTGCGCGCCCAGCGCTCCGCCGCGAGGACGCCCTCGAGGGAGGGCTCCCCCGGCGTGTGGTCGTCGACCACGCGCTCCACCGTCTCGACGATGTCGAGGAACCCGATCGCGCCCGCGTGGAACGCGGCGACCGCCTGCTCGTTCGCCGCGTTGAAGACGGCCGGGAAGGTCGCGCCGGCCTCACCGACGCGCTTCGCGAGGGCGACCGCCCCGAAGGCGTCGCCGTCGAGCGGTTCGAAGGTCCAGGTGCTCGCCGTCGCCCAGTCGAGCGGCACGCCGACGTGCGGCACCCGGTCCGGCCAGGCGAGCCCGAGCGCGATCGGCAGCCGCATGTCGGGCGGCGAGGCCTGCGCGATCGTCGACCCGTCGGTGAACTCCACCATCGAGTGCACGACGGACTGCGCGTGCACGGTGACGTCGATGCGGTCGTAGGGGACGTCGAAGAGCAGGTGCGCCTCGATGACCTCGAGGCCCTTGTTGACGAGGGTCGCGGAGTTCGTCGTCACGACCAGACCCATGTCCCACGTCGGGTGGGCGAGCGCCTGCGCCGGCGTCACGTCGCGGAGCTCGTCGCGGGACCGGCCGCGGAACGGCCCACCGCTTGCGGTGAGGACGAGGCGGCGGACCTCGTCGGCGGTCCCCGAGCGGAGCGCCTGTGCGATCGCGGAGTGCTCGCTGTCGACGGGGACGATCTGGCCGGGGGCCGCCGCTGCCTGCACCAGCGGCCCGCCGACGATCAGGCTCTCCTTGTTGGCGAGCGCGAGCGTCGCGCCCGACGCGAGCGCGGCGAGCGTCGGACCGAGCCCCACGGAGCCGGTGATGCCGTTGAGGACCACGTCGGCCTCGACGCTGCGCACGAGGCGTTCGGAGTCCTCGGCGCCGAACGCGGTGTCGCGGACGCCGAAGCGTGCCGCCTGCTCGGCGACGAGTCCGCGCTTGCTGCCGGCGGTCAGGCCGACGACCTCGAACCGGTCCGGGTTGCGGGCGACCACGTCCAGCGCCTGGGTGCCGATCGACCCGGTGCTGCCGAGCACGACGACCCGACGCCGGGCCCCGGCTCCCGCCGCCCCCGTCACGGTCAGCCCTTGGCGAGGATGTCGACGACGAACACGAGGGTGGCGTTCTTGGGGATGCCCGAGCCCTCCTGCGGGTTCGCACCGTAGCCGTCCTCGGGGGTGACGACGATGAGCACCTGCGAGCCGACCTTCTGCCCGACGAGTCCGGTCACGAAGCCCTTGATCAGCGAGCCCTCGGAGATGGTGAAGGTCGTCGGGGCGCCCTTCGACCAGGACGAGTCGAACTCCTTGCCGGTGTCGTAGACGACGCCCTTGTACTGCACGAGCGCGGTGTCGCCGTCGGCGATGGTCGCGCCGGAGCCCTGCTTGATGACCTCGGGGGTGGTCTTCGTCGGCGCGGCCACGCCCTTCGGGATCGTGATCGTGGGCTCGCCGTCGGCGGCGTCCTTCACGGTCGGGAGCTTGGGGTCCTGCGTCTTCGCCGTGCCGGTCGCCTTCGTCGGGGTCTGCGCCACCACGTCCGCGACCACGACGATCTCGCCACCGGTGTTGAAGCCGAGCGCCGAGGACTGCCCGACGACGGCGACGCGGTCGCCCACGTTCGTGCACGCGAGGAGCGCGCCGAAGCCCGACCCGCCGACCGACAGGACCTGCGGGTTGCCCTGGTCGAAGCCGACCGTGCCGAGCTTCTTGGCGTCCGACGCCTGGTAGACGCTGTACGAGACCTGGGCGTACTGGCCGTCCTTCAGGGCGGCACCCTTGCCCTGCACGACCGTCGACGCCTGGGGCTTCGCGACCGACAACCCGTCCTTGAACGTCACCGTGGGCGCGGTCGTGCCGCCGAAGGCACCGGTCGCGGTGATCGCCTTCGAGGACGAACCCGGCTTCGGGCAGGAGGTGATCGCCGAGGCGGAAGCGCTGGCGGACGGGGTCGGGCTGGCCGACGACCCGCCTGACCCGGAACCGGAGCACGCGGCGAGTCCCAGCACGACGGCGGGGACGAGGGCGATCGGGAGGAGACGCAGACGCTTCACGAGGCCCTAGTCTGCCGCACGCACCTTGGTGTGCGGGGCATGGTGCACGGGGAACGCCACCGAACGGGCGATGAAGCACAGCTCGTTGGCCTTCGCGTGGGCGGCCTCGGCGTCGGCGACGCGGTCGGCCTCGAGGATCGTGACCACGGGGTGCAGGGTCGTCCCGGTGAGCTCGCCGGTGCCGTCAGGGTACGAGACGAGGGTCGCGACGGCGCGGTCCTCGTAGTCCACGACGGTGAACCCCTGCGTGACCGCGACGTAGAGGTAGCTCATCATGTGGCACTGGGCGAGGGCGGCGACGACCATCTCCTCCGGGTTCCACCGGTCACGGTCGCCGCGGAACGTCGGGTCGGCCGAGCCGGCGATGTCGTGCTTGCCGACGGCGGAGAGGACGTGGTCACGGCCGTAGTCGCGGTAGCCGCTCGTGCCGGTGCCGCGGTCGCCGGTCCAGCGGACGGAGACCTCGTAGGAGTGGTCGGTCACGGTGGGTCCTTCGGTCGGGGGCGGGTGGCGGCCGGAACGGGGTGGGTGGCGTCGGTAGGGTGGCGGCATGACGGTGAGCTCCGAAGTCCGCACTGATCGCCATCCTCTCACCGCCGCCGGTTCGGTCGAGCTGGCGGTCCTCGACCGCAACGGCTTCGACGAGAGCCGGCACGTCGGCGCCGGCGTGGTCGTCGCCCCCGACGGCACCGTCCTCGACGCCGTGGGTGACGTCGGTGCGAGTGTCTACCCCCGCTCCACGATGAAGCCCTTCCAGGCGCTGGCGATCCGTCGCGCAGGCGCGGTGTTCTCGGACGAGGAGCTCGTGCTCACCACGGCCAGCCACGCGGGCACCGCGGCGCACCAGGCGATCGCTCGGCACATGCTCGAGTCGTTCGACCACGTCGAGGAGGACCTCGGCTGCCCGCCGGACCTGCCGTTCGACCGAGCCACCGCGCGGACGATGGACGGTCCCCGCCGCCTGGCCATGAACTGCTCCGGCAAGCACGCCGGCATGCTCGCCGCCTGTCGCGTCAACGGGTGGGACGAGGCCACCTACCTCGACGTGACGCACCCCCTGCAGCAGCGGGTGCGCGACACCGTCGAGGAGTTCACCACCGAGACCGTCGACGTCGTCGGGACGGACGGGTGCGGCGCTCCCGTGTTCCCGCTCACGCTCACCGGTCTCGCCCGGGGGTTCGCCGGGGTCGTCGCCCGCGCCGAGGCGGACACCGCGGCGCTGACCGACGCGGTGCTCGACCACCCCTGGGCACTCGACGGCATCGGCCGGGCGAACACCGTCACGATCGAACGGCTCCGTGTGCTGGCGAAGCTCGGAGCCGAGGGCGTCATGGTGATGGGTCTGCCCGGCGGAGCAGCCGTGGCGGTGAAGACCCTCGACGGCTCGCAGCGGGCGGGGACCCTCGCCGCGCTGACCCTGCTCGAGCGGAACGGCCTGGTCGACGCGGCCGGGGTCGCCGACGTGATGGCGGCGACGGGCGAGCAGGTCCTCGGCGGCGGGGTTCCGGTCGGGACGATCCGGGTCGGCGACGGGCTCCGCTGACCGGAGGCCGACGGTGCAGGATCGCCGCTGACCGCGGCCGACGGTGCGGGGTCGCCGCTGACCGCGGCCGACGGTGCCGGGTCGCCGCTGACCGCAGGCCGTCAGCGTGGCTGAGCGCGGGTCGTCACCGCGGCTGGCCGCAGGTCGTCACTGCGAGATGCGTCGCGTCGAGGCACGGGAGCGCCGGCGCGACGGCACGTCCCCGGGCCTCGTCGCGGCGCCGGACGGTGACGCCGTACCGGGTGACCTCGATCGCCACGTCCCACCGCCTCGGCACCTGCCCGTGACCGGGGACGAGCACGACCGTCAGCGGGGCCGGTCCGCACGGGTCTGCAGCGACCACGGCGGTGCCCTCGGGCAGGTCGGGTCGCAGCACCCGGACACTGCCGGCAGCGGCGTGCGTCGTGCCGTTCGCCGAGCTCGTCCCGCTCGGCCCGACGAGCGCGGCGAGGTCGCGGGGTGCTGCCGAACGGACCGCGAAGCCCTGCGCGCCGGCGACTGCCAGAACCTGGACCGCGAGGGCACGGAACACCGCGTGCGCGACGGCACCGCGGCCGACGACCACGACGTGCGTCCGGGTGCCCACGACGTCCACCGTGACCGCGTGTCCGTCCGGTTCCGTCCCGAGGGTGATCCTGCCCGGGTCGCGCGGCCGGCTGACGGAGCGGGTCCCGTCCGCCGCTGCTGCCTCGCACTCGTCGCGCACGGGTGGCCCGACGACGACCACGGTCTCGAGCGACCGGCCGGTGGGCCAGGTCCGGACGAGGACGAGGTCGAGCCCCGCACAGCACGCAGCCGCGACCAGGAGGACCGCGCGGGACGGACCGGGCAACCGTGCCAGGACGCCGGCAGCGGCGAGGGCCACCGACGCCCCGACGAGCAGACATCGCGCCACGAGCGGGTTCACGGGCGTCAGCACAGCACGCTGCGACCGACCAGCGTCGATCCTGTCGGCGCCCTGTGGATCGGCGGATCACAGGTCGCCCGTGTGGAGGACTCGGTGTCCGCGGTCGGCGCGGCGTCAGGTCGGGTCGGACCGCTCCGAGGACGGCGGACCCGGCACGAGGACGGCAGCCACCGCCGCAGCGGCGGCGGCCACGACCTCGGGACCCGCCCCGGGCTCGACCCGCGGTCGGGCGGTCACTGCACCAGGAAGAACTGCTCCCCGATGTCCACCCGGGCTCCGCGCTCGACCCGGTAGCGACGGCCCGGCTCGCAGCGGCGGATGGACCCGTCGATGTGCCGGACGACCGTGCCGTTGCCGGAGAACCGGTCCGAGACCCAGAGGTCGTCGCCGTCGCGGCCGAGCTCGAGGTGCGTCTTCGACACCGACTTGCCCGGATCGTGGACCGTCAGCAGGTCGTCGAACCGCTCTCCGGGCTGGGGGCGCGGGAGCCGCCCGACGAGCCCGGTGCCCTGGACGCCGAACCGTTCGCCGGTGCTGAAGTGCAGCACGAACGGCGCGTGGGTCGGGGTCTTCGTGACGATCCGGGTCTCCTCGACGTCGTCCTCGAGGTCGCCGTCGGCACTGGTCGGCGCGTCGTCCGTCGTCGGGAGCGGCAGCACCGGTCCGGTGACGCCGGGCAGCGGTGGGAGCGGAGCCGCGGTGGGCACCCGGAGCGCAGCCGTGTCGTCGGCGACCGGGGTGGCAGGCGGTGCGGGCGTCGCGGTGTCGGTGTCCTCCGACGACGACCACGCGGCGTGGACGCCCCGTGGTCGCACGGGCAGACGCGGGGTGTCGTCCTCGACCTCCGGAGCTGCGGGCGCAGCGGTGTAGCCGGCAGCGTCGTCGGGTGCGTCGTCACGTCGGGACTCGTCGGCACCGTCGGTCTCGACGCGCGCGTCGGTCCCGTCGGTGTGGCCGGTCTCCGCGACGTCGGCGCTGCCGGTCTCGGCTCCGCCGTCGGCTGCGCCGTTCTCGGCACCGCCGTCGCCCGCGTCGGAGTCGGCACCGCCACCGGCCGCGCCGGACTCGTTGTCGGTGTCGGCGTCGGTGCGGGCGGTGTCGTCGGCCTGCGCGGTGCCGCCGTCCGGGACGACCACCTCGTCGGCGACGGCCTGCACCGAGTCGTCCGCCGCCCAGTCGGGCCGGTCCATCGGCAGCGGCACGATCTGCCCCGTGAAGGCAGCCGTCACGGCGGGCCGGACCGCCCCGCACTCACCGCAGAAGATGTCGTCGGGCTCGAGCACGTGTCCGCACACGTGGCAGGTCGTCGCCTGCGAGCCCGGGGTCACGAGCGGCGCAGGGCGCACCGGGCGACGATCGACGAGCGGCTCGACGACGGCCGTGTCACCCGGCTGCGGCGTCGGTGCCACCGTCTCCGAGCCGTCGGGCGCGCCCGTTGCGCCCGAGGACGCGTCGTCCTCGGGCGAGGTGGACGTGGCGTCCGACGCGGCAGCGGCGTTCGAACGTCCGACCCACCAGGACGGCCCGGCGGGAGCGGCAGCGGGCGCCTGCTCCCGCGGCGGCGACCACACGGGCGCAGCCGACTCGGGACGTGCGTCCTGTGGGACGACGGTTCCTGTCGGCGCACCGGCGCCAGGTGCCGGGTCGGCCGGACCCGCCGCGCGGTCGGCGATCCGGGTGACCTCGGGGTCCTCGGCCTCGGACGGGTAGGCGTTCGGGTCGAGCGGAGGTTCTGCGGGCGCTTCGGCGGGGGACGTGGTGTGCGTGTCCCACTGCTGCTCCGCGGGGACGCCGTCCGACGCAGCCGACTGCCCGGTCCAGTCGCCCAGGCCGGATCCGGCTCCGTGCACGTGGGTGGGTGCCGAGCGCGGCGCGTGGTCGTCCGGACGTTGCACGGGGACCGGCGCCGGCGGCTGCGCGTCGCGCCGGTCGGCTCCGGTCAGCCACGCGCGGGTGGCTGGGTCGAGGGTCGCCTCGGGCAACCAGGCGTCGTCGGCCGGATCGAGCCGACGACCGTGGACGTCGGGCTGCTGCAGGGGTGGCGGCGGAGCCTGCTCGACGGGCGTCGGCGCGACGGGTCGTCGGTTCGCCGCAGCGGTCACCGCTCGCCCGCACTCACCGCAGAAGATCGCCCCGTCCGGCAGCATCGATCCGCAGTGTTCGCATCTGATCACGGGTGTCCTCTGTCCTCACTCGGCCGTCCACGACGCTCGCCGGCCTGCAGGCCATCGTAGTCACGCGCTCCGGCCGCTCCCTGGCCGCCGGTCGGCCGCCGCCGACTGCCGACCGCTGCGGCGATCCCGTCGCGGACCGGTCGCGGTGCGACGGCGGTGCGGAGCGAGCGGAGCGAGACGGCGGCCCGGATGCGTTCCTTCCGGGTCCGACCGGCACCCAGGCTCGCGATCGCATCGTCGGCGGCGGACCACATTCGGTCGGCGGTCGTGACGTCGACGTCGTTCGGACCGAACACCGACCGGTCCGCGAGGGCAGCCAGCCCGATGCCGCCCTCACCCGGCGCGCCGACCACCGCCTCGCGGCGCGTCGCCGAGCGATCGACGTCGTGACCGCGGTCGACGAGTGCGTCGCGGTACTCGTCCCACGCTCCGACGACCCGTGCGCGTGGCGTCGCAGCCCGACGTCGACGGCGCCTCCGGATCCGCTTCAGCAGCACGACCACCCCGAACGGGAGCAGCACGAGGGCGACGAACCCGAGAGTCGCGAGCACCCACGGCAGCGCCGCGAGGAGGATCTGCAGCCAGAGCGGCTGCACCGGCGGCGTGTTGCGGTCGCTCTGCGGCGGAGCCTGCTGCGACTGGTCCTGCTGCTCGGCAGGGGGCGGCGGGACGACGGTCTCCGGGCGGGTGACCGGCTGCGGGGTCTGCTGCTGCTCGTCCGGGATGTCCCGCACCGTCGGGTTCGGGTCGATCATGACCCACCCCCACTGCGCGGTGTCCACCTCGACCCGGGCCGTGACGTCGGACCCCCGGAACGTGGTGGTCCGACCCGTGGTGGACCCGGTCGCGGCGTCTCTCCCGGCGTCGCCACCGGCGGTGAAGCCCAGGACCACCCGCGCCGGGAAGCCGAGCTGGTCGGCCATCAGCGCCGCGGCGGCGGCGTACTGCTCCTGGTCGCCGATCATGATCGGCGACGTCAGGAGTTCCTGGATGCGGTCGGCGCCGTGCCCGGACCGGCTGGCGCGGTCGTCGCCGACCCCGTGGCTCACGTAGCCGTTGCGCTTGAGCTCCTGCACCATCGCGACGAGCTTCGCGCCGTCCGTCTCGGCGTTCGCGGTGGAGGAGTCGACGGTGTCCCGCACGGCGTCGGGTACGGACCGGGGCGTCGGGACCGAGGCGTCCCCGGGTCGAGCGGACGCCAGCTGGTCGTCGGTCGGCTGGTCCGGCAGGACGGCCGTCAGCTCGTACCGGGTGCCGTCGCCGACGCCGCCGACCACCGCTCCGGTGCCGGTCGACCCGTTGTAGAAGAACGCCCCCCGCTGCTGCTCGCCCTCGGATCCGGAGAACGTCACCCGTTCCAGGTCCCCCACGGTGGGCAGCCAGACCCCGCGGTAGCCCTCGACGGTGACGCCGACGCGCACCGTCTCGCCGCGCACGCCGCGCACGTCCACCGACGTGGGCACGCGTTCGAACGTGCCGGAGGCCGTCGAGCCGTCCGAGCCGCCGACGCGGAAGACGACGCCGTCGTACGTGTCGAGCGTCGCGATGCGGACGAACCCGCCCTCGGGGAGTCCGGTCACGCGCAGCTGGGCCCGGTCCGCCTCGGTCTGCTCCTCGTAGGCACGGAACCCGCTGAGCGGGCTGACGTGGTCCCGTGGGTCGAAGGGCTTCACGACGTCGGTGCGCGCGACCGTCCGGCCGACCGAGGGTGGCGCGACCAGGCCGAGGCCGGTCGCGACCACCGCGGCGGCCACGATGGTGCCGGTCCCGACGAGCGCCGGCCGGAGCACCGACCGCGCCACCGGCACGCGGGACCCGATGGTGGTCGCCACCGCGACGGCGCGTCGCGCATGCCGCACGGTGAGTGCCCAGACGAGCGCGATGCCGGTCAGCGCGACCGCGGTCAGGATCGACGTGTCCAGCCGGCTCGGCCCGACGACGACACCCGCCGCGAAGAGCACGAGCGCCGGGATGCTGGCCATCTCCTGCCGGGAGGCGCGGGTCGCCACGCTCACGGCCGTCACCGTCGCGACGAGGAGCGTCACGAAGTACGGCACGAGCAACGACTCGTAGGACCCGACCGGCAGGCTGATGGTCACCAGCCGCTTCCAGCCGAGGGCGACGCCCGCGAAGAGGTCGACGAGGCCCGACCCCGTCGGCAGGAGCCCGTTCGCCTGGCCGGGGACGGCGGCGGGCACGCCGGACAGCGTGAACGCCGCGACCGTCGCGACGGCGACGACCGCGGTCGGGAGCCGGAAGACCGTGCCGAGGAGGGCGACGACGGTCCCCGCGAGCACCGCGGTCACCGCGGCGACGACCATGGCGTCGTCGCGGTACACCGGCCACCACGCCGTGCTCGCGACCGCCAGCAACAGCCACACGGCGAGGGTCCCGCCGACGAGCCGCGTCGGCGTCAGGCGCCGTGCTTCGCGGCGCGCGTCCTTCCGCACCGTCTTGCGCGCCCGCGTCGCCGGTTCCGCTGCGGCGCTCACGCGGCCGACGCCGATCGGTGCAGGGCGTGGCGCAGGTCGTCCAGGTAGCCGATGGTCATCACGGTGAGCCCGGCGACGCGGAGGAAGCGCGGCTGCGCCTCGGGCTCGCAGATCACGGCGACGACCTCGACCCCCACCGGGAAGCGGGTGGCCGCGAGGCGGAGCGCCGGCAGCTCGACGGTGGAGCCGACGACCAGGAACGCGACCGAGATGCCGGCGGTGTCGTTGCCGACGATGCGGGACACCTCGGCGACCGGCAGGCAGGCGTCCGCCAGCCCGACCGACGCGAACTCGTCGAGCAGGCGCGTCGGGGTGATCGTCGGGAGCGGGTGCACGGCGTAGACGGCACGCTTCGCGAACTCCGGGGTGCGTTCGGAGACCACGACGGTCACCTCGCGACCGTCCCGGATTGCCCGGGAACCGAGCGAGGCCGCCGCGCTGACCGCGAGCTCGAACTCCTCGTCGTCGGCGAACTCGGCGCGCGAGGTGCCCAGCGCGATGACCAGGTGCGACCGGCGCGTGTCCTCGAACTGCCGGACCATGAGCGCGCCGGACTTCGCCGTGGACTTCCAGTGGATCGTGCGGGGGTCGTCTCCGGGCATGTACTCCCGGATGGCGTGGAACGCGATGTCCGACGGCGACAGGTCGGTCGTGGCCTGCCCCTCGAGGTCGCGCACGAGACCGGTGCTGGTCGACGGGATCGCGATGGTCCGGGGGTGGACGATGACCTGCTCGCGGGCCGTCCACACCACCTCGCGCCGGACCAGGCCGACCGGGTCGGCTCGGACGCCGGTGACCGGCCCCACGTCGAGCACGCCGCGCCGGACGGTGGGCACCGGGACCGCTCGCTCGAACGTGCCGCGCGGTCCGATCGACGGGATCGCGACGTCGACCAGTCCGGCACCGACCGGGACCTCGACGGTCGTCGGGACCGACGGCAGCCGCGCGGGGTTCTCCGCCGTCACCACGACGCCTGCGGCGTCGCCGACGGCCACCCGGTGCTGCGGCAGCCGCATCCGGATGAGCAGACGGGACCGCCCGATCAGCGCGATCCCCGCGACGACGACGAGGACCGTCCCCGCGAAGCCGACCACGACGACCTCGCGCAACCCGAAGCGGTAGCCGAGCACGAAGGCGACGAGCGTGAGCGCGGCGACCGTCCATCCCAGGCCGGTGACCACGGACGAGACCTCTGCCCACCCGCGCTTGACGAGCCTCCAGGCTGTCGCCCATGCCCGCGCGAGGCCGACGACGGCGTCCGCCGCGACGCCGTCCCGGTCCCCCACCAGACGGGTGCGGACGTTGGTCAGGCCGGCGACCGTCCCCGTGCGCTCGTACGCCGTCGTCCCGCGACGCGACCGCGTCGAGGACGGGCGGCGCGACCGCGTGGAGACGGGCCGGCGGTCGGTCACGACGCGGCCCGGTCCGCCGGCGGCGGGGTCTCGACCAGGAGCTGGGCGATGACGCTCGGAGCGCTGACTCCGTCGAACTCGGCCTCGGCGTCGAGGACCAGGCGGTGCGCGAGGATCGGCACGGCGAGGGCCTTCACGTCGTCCGGCGTGACGTAGTGACGGTTGTTCAGCGCTGCGAAGACGCGGGACGCTCGCATCAGGCCCATGGCGCCGCGCACGCTGACGCCGAGTCGGACCTCGCTCGCGGAGCGCGTCCCGTCCACCAGGCGGGCGACGTAGTCGGCGATGACCGGGTCGACGTGCACGGTACGGGCGACGGCAGCCATCTCGGTGATCGTGGCGGCGGGGACGACGCTCGCCAGCGGGACCGAACTCGACGGCGCCGAGGCGGTCTCGAGGATCTTCACCGTCGCGGCGTGGTCGGGGTAACCGATCGAGGCCTTCATGAGGAACCGGTCCAGCTGGGCCTCGGGCAGCCGGTACGTGCCCGCCTGCTCCACCGGGTTCTGCGTCGCGATCACCATGAACGGCGCGGCCAGCTTGTGGTTCACGCCGTCGACCGTGACCGCGGACTCCTCCATGGCCTCGAGGAGCGCCGACTGGGTCTTCGGGCTCGCGCGGTTGATCTCGTCGGCGAGGACGATGTTCGAGAAGACCGGTCCGCGGTGGAAGTCGAACTCCTGCGTCTTCTGGTCGTAGACGCTGATGCCGGTGATGTCGCCCGGCAGCAGGTCCGGCGTGAACTGGATGCGGTTGGTCGAGCCCTGGACGCTCTGCGCCAACGCCCGCGCGAGGCTGGTCTTGCCGGTGCCGGGGACGTCCTCGAGGAGGAGGTGGCCCTCGCTGAGCATCGCCGTGACCGCGAGGCGGATCACGAACGTCTTCCCGAGGAGCACCTGCTCGACGTTGGTCACGATGCGGCCTGCGACGTCGGCGAACCAGGTGGCCTGCTCCGGGGTCATGCTCATGCGGTGTCGTTCCTCGTTCTCGGGGATGGCAGATGGCAGTAGGGGCAGCGTACGGTCAGCGGGCGACGGCGGGGTGCTACTCGGACGCGGCGGGGTCGGAGGGCTGGGGGTCCGACGGCTGGGACGGCTCCGGGTCAGGTTGCGGTGCCGGCGCGACCGCGAACGGTTCCGACCGGTCTCCTTGCGTGGCCAGCCGCGGGTTGGCGTCGTACGTGATGGTCGCCTGCACGCGCATCGACCGCACCAACAGGGACGGGCTCGGAGCGGTCTCGCCGTCGTTCCAACTCCGCGGGACGTCGATCGGGACCGACCCGTTGTCGTCCGCGTACCAGTAGGCGGTGTACCGGACGCTGAAGCCCTGCGCCGACGGTCCGTTGACCGCGACCGGGTTGCCCTGCTGCGCTGCGACGACTGAGGCCGTCGCGTCGAGCGCTACCGCCTGCACGCGCTTCGACTGCGCGTCCGCGGTGCAGAACGACGTACCGGGTCCGCCGCAGGCTCGGAGCGTCACGGTCACCGCGACGTTCCGCGAGCCGTCCCCAGGGACACCGGTCCACGACTGACCAGGGGCCAGGCTCACCGTTCCGCCGCCGGTCTCGAGCAGGTAGTGGTCGACCTGTGTCCGGGGCGCGGTGACCACGGCGTTCGGCCGGCTCGTGCTGTTCGACGTCAGCGAGACCGTGGGATCGTCCGTGCCGTCGGGACGCTCGTAGGCGGTCGTGTCGGTGTACTGCACGTTGCAGAAGTAGCCGTTGGACACCGTCACGGCGAACGTCCTCTTGCCACCCTCGACGCCGTCGACGGTCGTCGGACTCGACGAACCGAGCGAACCGGACGGCAGGTTGTTGCAGTCCACGTTGCCGGACTGGAAGACGGCGTAGCTCGCGGACGGTCCGCCCGCGAGGTCAGCGGCCCCCCAGGTGACCGTCACGACGGACCGGCCCGAACCGTCGGCGGTGTTCGCGACGTTCGCGGAAACGTTCGACGGTTTGGTCGGCACGCCGACGGCGGACCCGGTGGCGGACGCCGAGTTCCACTGCACGACGGTGCCGTTCCGGTCGGCGCTGTTGCGCGGCGACACGGTGACCGTGTACTGCGCCGCGCTCTGCGCCCCGGTGAACGACGTGCTCGTCGCCGTCCCGGTGCTCCGCGTCGACGACAGACCGGGACCCTCGATGGTCACGACGTAGTTGCTCACGGCGGTGCCGTTGTTGGGGGTCCCGACCGGGTTCCACGAGACGTCGAGCTGGTTCGGCGTGCTCTTGCTCGGGACCACCGCGATGCCCTTGGGCGCCGCCGGCACGAAGTCGGCGCTGATCGGTGCGGACTCCCCCGACGCCTTCGAGTCACCGACGGCGTTGGTCGCGACGACGCTGAAGCGGTACGACGACGTGGGGTCGAGGCCGGTGATGGTGCAGACGGTCGCCGTGCCGCAGTCCTTGGAGACGCCGTTCGTGCCCTGCAGCCGGTAGCCCGTGATGGGCGAGTTGTTGGCCTGCGGGGTCGCCCACGTCAGGGTGGCCCGTCCGCCCTCGTAGGCACCGGTGCGGCTCGGCGCTCCCGGTGCGTCGGGGACGTCCTGCACCGAGATCGTGACGTCGCCCCACACGTACCGGGCTGGGTCGTTGGTCGCGTCGGCGACCTGGTACTGCAGGTGCGTCTCCGTCGGCTTGGCGTCCTCCGAGACGCTGACCTGCAGACGGGACCGATCGGCGCTCGGCGTGACGGTGACGCCACCGGGCAGGCCGCCGGAGAGCCCGCGGATGTTGACGACACGGAGTCGCTGCTCGGGGAACGGGTTCGTCGGCTGGTCGTTCTGCAGGACGTCGATGGTGGTGGTGGCACCACGCTTCGTGACCGACCGGTCCGCTCCCGGCTGCACGAGCGGACGCGTCGACCCGACGACGTTCACGGTGATCGATCCCGACCGCCCCGCGTTCGCGTCGTCGGCGACACCGACGCCGACCGTCGCGGTGGTGTCCTTCTTCGCCGTGTCCGAGACGGCGATCGTCAGCCGCTGCCCGGAGATGGTGGCCGTCGTGCCGGCGCCCGGCTTGCCGACGACGGAGTACCGGAGCTCGGGCAGGTCCTTCGGGTAGGGGTAGTCGGTGAGCTTGGTGAGGTCGATCGTGCGCGAGTCACCCGGCTGCACGTCGACCGCGGACCCGGTGAACGCCGGGGGCTGGTTCGAGCGCGGTGTGACCTTGATCGGCAGGACGAGCGTCGCGACGCGACCCTTCCCGCCGTTCGCCCGCGAGCCGTCGGTGACCTCGAACGAGATCGACGCGTTGCCGTAGTAGAGCTTCGACGAGGTGAACTGCAGCGTCGACGAGTCGACGACGAGGTCCTGCCCGCTCGCGTGCGTCGCCTTCACGGTGCCGTCGTCGGTGATCTTCGCGGTCTCACCGTTCGCCGTCACGACGTACTTCGACAGCGGGATGCGGACGGTCGCCTCGCTCTTCACGCTGATCGCGCCGGCCGTCCGGTTCACCTGCGGCAGGGCGTCGTCGAACCCGGGGACGTGGATGAACCCGTAGGAGACGACGTCCGGGTGATCGATGCGGGCGACCGAGAACGGGATCACCTGCGACTCGTCGGTGAGCCGGACGGAGATGCGCTGGTCGTCGGTGGTGCGGGCGGTGTCGCCGTAGCCGTCCACGACGCCGACGCGCAGGTCGGCCGCCGTGCCCTCGGCGAAGAAGACGTTGTCGAGCACGTCCACCGTGACGCTCTGCCGGTGCATGATGTCCTGCAGGTCGAGTGTGGTGTCGTCGACCTCGGGACGCAGGGGCTGCGCGTCCGGATCGACCGTCACCGTGAGGAACGCCGTGCTCGAGCCGCCGTTCTCGTTGCCCACCGTGTACAGCACGGCGTAGTCGCCGTTCTTCGCCGACCTCGGCGGGGTGACCCGGATCTGCTGCCGGTGCAGGACCTTCGCGACCACGCCGTCCGCGGTGGGCTCCGCCTTCGTGACGGTGAGCTGGCCGCCCTCGGGGTCGGAGTCGTTCTGCAGCACCCGGACGGTGACGGACCCGCCCGGCCGGATGGTGACGTGGTCCGCCTCGGCCACGGGGTTCGCCGCCTGCTCCGCGCGCGGTGCGATGCCGACGCGGACGGTGCCGGTCGCCCGGGCGCCGAGCGCGTCGACGACCGTGTAGGTGAACTCGTCGGTACCGGCCGAGTAGTCGCCGGCGTCGTAGGTCAGCGAGTCCGTGCCGACGTCGCTGACGGAACCCTTGTCGGGGTTGGATGCGACGCCGACGAGCTGGACCGAGTCGCCGTCGGGGTCGATGCCGTTCAACGGGATCGAGACACGCACGGACTGCCCCGCGACGACGCGTGCGGTGACGGTCTGCGGCACCGGCGGGTTGTTCGTCGCGGCGTCCTGCTCGCGGACCGAGATCGACACCGCCGCGTCGGCGTACTGCCCGTCCGGACCGGCGACGCGGTACACGGCCGTGTAGTTGCCCGGGGTGGTCGGCGCGAGGTACCGCAGGTGGTCGCCGGAGACGAACAGGAGGCCGCCGTCACCGGGGACGTTCTGCACCAGGTCCGGCAGCAGCGTGAGGGGTTCACCCTCGGGCTGCGTGTCGTTGTCGAGCACGTCGATGTTCGCGACGTCGCCGACCCGGACGGTCGCGGTGTCCGGCTGGGCGACGGGCGGCTGGATCCGGTCAGGCTTCGGGATCTCGACGACCGTCACCGTGCCGGTGGCGGACGCGAGCCCGTTGGTCACCGTGTAGCCGAACGAGACCGGGCCGTCGAGCGGAGCGGTCAGGGTGACCCGGACGGTGTGCTGGTCGAGGATGCTCGCCTGCACACCGGTGCCGCGGTCGGGACCGTCGAGGGCCGTGACCAGCAGGACACCTCCGGCCGGGTCGATGTCGGTCGCGGTGACGTCGGTGTCCTTCGTCGACAGGGTGGTGACGAAGACGGTCTTCGGCGTCGTGATGGGTGCGCTCGACGCGTCCGGGGGCGCGAGCACGGTGATGCGGACGATCCCGCTCGTGGTCTTCGTGCCGTCGGTGACGGTGTACTCGAGCTGGTGGTCGCCCGCCGCTGCGCCCTGCACGCGGAAGGTCCCGGCGTCGTAGCTCGGGGTGACCGTCAGCCCGGCCGACGAGGAGACGCTCGTCAGGGTCACGGTGCCGTTCCCGCCGCGGACGTGGTCGAGCGGCTCGACGGTGAACGCCTTGCCCGCGTAGCCCTGCACGGGGAACGGGTCGGCGTGGAGGGGGACGCTGCCCTGCTTGGCGACGTGGGCCGTCACCGATCCGCGTCCGTCCGCGCGGCCGTCGCTGACGACCAGCTGCACGGCGCGGTCGCCGGTCTTCCCGCTCGCGTCACGGAAGTCGAGCAGCCCGTCCGGGGTCGTCGAGACACGGTCGCCGTCGGCGGCGCTCGCGGACTTGAGGTAGAACGGGTCGCCGTCGGGGTCGACCCAGTCCGCCAGCACGTCGGTGACGACGTGGCCGTTCTGCACGACGTCCGCCGAGGTGTCGCGCACCTGCCGCGGTGGGTCGTTCGACGACTCGGGACGGACGCTCACCCGGACCGTCGCGGTGTCGGACCCGCCGTTGCCGTCGGTGATCGTGTACGGGAAGGAGACCGTCCCGCTGGCCCGTCCGGACAGGGTGATCTGCAGGCGTTGCCCGTCACCGACGATCGCGACGTCGCCGACGGCGTCGTCGACCTGCCCGACCTCGCTGATGACGATCGGGTCGCCGTTGGGGTCGTAGTCGTTGAGCAGGACCGGGAGGCTCGTGGTGCGCCCGGGACGCGCGCCCAGGTCGTCGTCGACCGCCACCGGCGGCTTCTGGTCCTTGTCGACCTCGGGGTCGTCGTCGGAAACCTGTTCCTGCTGCTGGTCGTCGTCCTTCTTGATGAGGTCGGCCCAGTTGTCGATCACCTGCCCGCTGCGGTCGATCGCCCAGGAGCGGCCGCTCTGCGGGTCGTTCGCGACGACCGTCCGGCCGTTGTGCAGGATCTGCAGGCCACCGGTCCCCGCCGTGTCGGCGAGACGCTGCAGCCCCGAGCCCTGGCACGAGTCCATCGCCTGGCCGCCGGCCCACGCCGCGTAGGTGCAGGAGCCGACGACCGTCGGCCGGGCAGCCCGTCCGGACACCTGCAGTGCGGTCGTGTCGACCGTGCCGGAGGCCGAGACGCGCGCGAGACCCGCCGTGCCGGCGACGGTGACCTGCCCCGCCTCGTCGGCGGATCGCTGGAGCGAGGGCGACGCGCCGACGCGGTCGCCGAGGTCGACGGTGTCGCCGTCCACCGAGATCTCCCCGGTGGTCCGGTCGAGCACGGCCACGTGGTCGCCGAACGATGCGACCTGGAAGTCGTCGGCTCGGTCCATCTTCACGGTCCAGCGGCGGTCGACCGTCAGCGTCGTGCCGACGTCGACGAGCGACGCCGTCCCGGTGCGGGGCGAGTACACGGCGACGTGGTCGTCGGAGGCGTCGAACACGGCGTCCGCCCCGAGCGTCAGGTCGGCCTTCGTCGAGGCGTCGAACTCACCGAGGTCCTTCGCGGGCGTCGCCCACAGCTCACCCGTGTCGGCGTTGCCGATGACGGCGGTCGACCCGGCGAAGAAGACCTGTGGAGACCCGGCCGGCAGCGTCACCGGGTCCGCGACGGTGGCGTCGGCGACGTCGACCTTCGCGACGGTCCCCTTGGTCTGGTCGACGCTGTAGACCATCGACCCACGCTGCAGCACCGACAGGCTGTCGCTGGCGGTCTCGACGGCGGTGTTGAGCTGGAGGACGCCGGTGTTGGCCCGTCCGACGGCGCCGTACTCGGCCGACGGCACCCAGACCGTGCCGTCGCCGAGGTCCACGCGCTGGGTGTGGTAGCCGGTCGAGGCGACGGCGGCGGTCGCGACGACGGCGCCCACGACCACGGACGCACCGACGGTGAACGCTGCAGACCGGTGCTTCGCGAGGAACGCCCGGATCACCCGGCGCTCCCGATCGTCGCGCACTTCTGGGCGCTGGCGACCCCGGTCTTGCCGTCGCGGTTCACGGCGACGGCGATGCACTCCTCTTCGCCCTTCTTCCCGGAGACGACGAAGCTCGTGCCCGTCTGCTGGCTCGCTGCGCCGTTCGACGAGATGACGTAGGTGTCGCCGTTCCGGAGACCCGGGTCCGCCCAGGTGAAGGTCACGGACGCCGCGGTGGTCTCGGCCCGGACGTCGGACACGACGGGGATGGCGCCGGCACCGACCCGCCCGAGCACGATCACCGTCGCGACGGCGAGGGCTGCCACCACGACGACCGTCAACGACGTCGCCCACACGAGCGTGGAGCGGGACCTGCGCCGCGCGCGCGTGACCGAGCCCGTGCGGTGGACCGTCCCGACGCTCTGCGCCGCTGCCGCGGACGAGCCGCCCTGCAGGGCCTTCCGCGTCCGCCGGCGCGCGCCGACGCGGGACGGCGGCTGCAGTTCACGGATCATGGTGCGGTCGCCGTCGGGCGTGGGGGTCGAGACCGCCCACGCCTCGACCGCGACGTCGGCCGCGGTCTGCGGGATGCCGAGCTCGGCCTCGACCTGCTGGAAGCCGCGGACGAGTTCCATCACCGTCGAGGGGCGGCCGGCGACCTTCCGCGACATCGCGGCGGCCAGCAGGCGCTCGAGCGACGGAGGGACGTCGGTCCGGCCGGTCGGCTTCACGCCACCCTTGTCGATGCGGCCCATCAGGTCGGACGCGCCGTTCTTGCCGCCGCGGACCTCGAACGGACTGCGGCCGGCGAGCAGGGAGTACACGGTGGCCGCGAGCGAGTACACCTCGGACTGGATGGTCCCGTGGGACTCGTCGATGAGGACCTCGGGCGCGGACCACGGGATGGACATGCCGACGGGCTCGTCCGGGTCGGCCTCGCCGATCGTCGCGGCGATGCCGAAGTCCGACAGCACCGGGTTGCCGTAGGCGGTGAGGAGGATGTTCGACGGCTTGATGTCCCGGTGCAGCACCCCTTCGCGGTGCGCCGTCTCGAGGGCGGACCCGATCTTGATCCCGATCGACAGGACCTCGGAGACCGGCACGGGTTCGCGGCGGTACCGCTCGCTCAGCGAGGACGAGCAGAGCTCCATGACGAGGTAGGGCCGACCGTCCGACGCGACGCTCGCCTGGAAGACCGTGAGGATCGAGGGGTGCGTGCTGAGGCGCGCCATGAGGTTCGCCTCCGCCTGGAACATCTGCCGGACGCGGTCGTCGACGACCTCGTCGAGCAGGACCTTCACGGCGACCTGCCGGCGCGGCATGTCCTGCTCGTAGAGGAAGACGTCGGCGAAGCCGCCGGAACCGAGGACGTGCACGGGGCTGAAACCGCCGATCACGGGCGGGCTCGACGGCAGGCGTCGCGCCATCGTGCCCTCCTCCCCGGCCGAGCGGCCAGCTCTCTCGTCACGGCCATGCCATTGTACGAACCGCGGGTGACCGACATTCCGCACACCGCAGCGCGCGGAGGGGCATCGGTCCCCCAGTTCGGGGGCCACTCAGTGACGCGGCAGCGTGTCCTCGACGTCGCCGTCGTCCGGTGCGCCGTCGACCTGCAGGACGACCACGGTGACGTTGTCGCGTCCGCCCGCGACGACGGCGTCGCCCACGAGGCGCTCGGCGAGTTCCTGGGCACCGGGGACGCGTGCGGCGATCCGGGCGATGCCGGCGTCGCCGAGCTCCTTCGTCAGACCGTCGGAGCAGACGATGTAGCGGTCCCCCGCGCGCAGCGGCAGGGTCCACCAGTCGGGCTCCGGCGGCTCCCCGAACCCGACGGCCCGCGTGATGACGTTGCTGTCCGGGTGCCGCTCGGCGTCCTCGGCGCGGAGGAGACCGGCGTCCACCATCTCCTGCACGACCGAGTGGTCGACCGTCACCCGGCGGAGCACGCCGCCCTCGATGCGGTACGTGCGCGAGTCGCCGACGTTGAAGACGAGCGCCGCGGGCTGTCCGACCGAGGCGACGAGCGCGATGCCGGTCACCGTGGTGCCGGCACCGATGGCGTTGCCGCCCGCGGCGCGCTCGATGTCCGCGGTGGCGAGGAGGAGGGCACGCTGGATCGACTGCCGGGTGGTGAAGGCGCTCTCGGTGGCCTGCTCGAGACGACGCACGACGGCGTCGCTCGCGCGGTCGCCCGCGAGGTGCCCGCCCATGCCGTCGGCGACGACGAAGAACGGCGCACCGACGATGTAGCTGTCCTCGTTGTGGTCACGGCGACGGCCGACGTCGGTCGCTGCTCCCCACGACAGCGTCAGGGTGGCGCCGTCGGCACCGGGGACGTCGATGGCGTGCGCAGTCGCTGCTCGGCCGAGTTCGGTCACGTTTCAGGATCGCTCTCTGGGGGTTCGGGGCGGACCAGCTGGTGGATCGGAGGGCCAGGGGGGAAGCGGTGCGAGGTCTCCCACCGACGGTGCGACGCGCAGATGCGGCGAGAGGACCTCGATGACGTTGCCGTCACCGATCTCGACAACCGTACCCGTCAGCACGACGTTGGAGGCACCCGCCGGCATCCGGAACGGGGCTGCCCCCGCGGGTCGGATGACCGTTCCGTTGGTGGATCGGAGGTCGTCGACGACGGCGGCCTCGCCCTCGGCGTGCACCAGCACGTGCGACGACGACACCTGCCCGGTGATCGACGGGACGGTGACGAGCTCGGGGACCGGGCCTCGCAGGACACGCGGCAGCGCGGGGCGCCGCCCGACCACGACAGGTCGGTCGAGCCGCAGCACCCGGTCGCCGATGCGGATGGACGGCACACGGGTGCGCGGCGCAGCGGGTCCGGTCGGCACCGCCGGGTCGGTCGGGGCGGCCGGGAGGCGCGGCTCGGCTCCGGTGGTGCCGTCACCGTGGACAGGCGGCCGCCTCGGCACCCGCACCACCGTGTCGTCGGACGCGGACGCGTCCGGGACGACGGGAGCCCTCGGTCGGACGACCGTGTCGCCGAACGGGTCGTCGTCGCCGATGACGGCACCGTCGGACCGGTCCGGGCCGGAGCCGCGGGGTCGACGGATGACGGTGTCGTCGTCCATGTCGTCGTCGCGCACTCGAGGCCTTCCGGGGGTGGTCGACACCACCGTAGACGATCCTGTCCGCCCGATCTCACCGACGCTCCCAGGCCGGGGCACTGCCAGCGCGGACGGAGCGCAGCACGAGACCTGCGAGCGGGTCGTCGGAACGGGTCTCGAGCGCGTACCGCGCCCTGGTCTCCGCACGCGCTCCGGACCCGAGCGCCCACGCACACCACGACGCCGTCGCGAGTGCTCCCGCGGCACCGACGGCGGTGTCGGCCGACCGGTCCTCGGCGCGCCACCACTGCCACGCCGCGGCGCACCGGTCCCCCGCGGTCCGGACGCGGTCGCGGTCGGGTTCGGGACCGGCCCCGTGCAGCGCGGGTGGTGTCGGGTCGTGGAACGGGTCGAACGGGACCACCGAGCGCGGGTCGGGTCGGTCCCGCGCCGTCAGGAAGGCCAGCAGTGCGAGCCTCGGCGCGAGCGCGCCGCAGGCGGTGAGCACCGCGATGGCCTCGCGCGCCAGGAGCGGACCCGGGCGATGGGTCACCAGCGCGGCGCACGCCGCGGGGAGGGTGACGGCCGCCGCGATCTCGCGCGGGTACCGGACAGCGGCTTCGGGACTGGTTCGTGACGTCACGGGGATCATGCACGTCATCGAAACGCACCCCGCGCCTCCCGGGATGTGGGCCGTGGCGGTCTGTGGATCGCACCGACCCCACCCGTCCGTGTGGAGGACGAGTGGGGTCGTGGTCCTGCGCTGCCCACGGTCGGATCAGTCGACGACCGATCCGGCGGGACCCGGTTCGAGGCTCTCCGCCACGAGGTCCCAGCCACCGTCGCGTTCCTCGAGGGCCACGCCGTGCGCCGCTGCCCACCGCGCGAGTTCCGTCATGGAGGACACCTGCGCCCCGGAGCGCGCCAGCAGCGCGACCAGACGGCCCTTCGCGGTCTTGTTCCAGTGGTTGAGCGCCTTGCGGCGTCCGTCACCGTCGACGCTCACGACGCGCGGGGCGACGGCCCCGGCGACGGGACCGAGCTGCCGGTAGCCCTCCGACCGGAGATCGAGCACGAGGTCGGCGGACGTCCGCACCTCGAGGACGCGTGACGCCGGCCCCGACCAGTGGGCCGCGAGCCGGAGCGGTCCCAGGCGCGAGTCGTGTGACAGGCGGTAGGCCGGGACCGGGTCGCCGGCGCCGATCGGACCGAACAGCGCCGACTGCACGACGACGTGGTCGAACCACCAGCTCCGGGTCGCGTCGTCAGCGTCCGGTGCGCCGAGCGGGTCGTAGAGGACACCGGTGTACCGGTCGATCGCCGGCATGGTTCCCGACGTCTCGAGCTCCAGGTTCCGGAACCGTTCCGCCACGGACTTCGGACCGAGCTTCAACGCCGTCCGCGCGAGGGACTCCTCGGAACTGACGGAGCGGGCCGCGGTGATCACCGCGGCCCGCTCTGCAGCCAGTTCCGGGAACGACAGCGCACGCAGGTCGAGCGTGCGCTCCTGGTCCCCGCCCTCCCGCTTCGTCTCCGAAGGCGGGAGGAGGACGGTCAGTCCGGTCAGGACGCCAGCGCGGCCTGCCGCGCGACGATCGTCACCGTGTCGTGCTCCACCGACAGGAAGCCGTCCTCGGCGTCGACCGCGACGGTCGAGCCGTCGGCCCGCGTGATGCGGACCTGACCCTGCGCCAGGATGGCGAGCATCGGCTCGTGCCCGGCGAGGATACCGATCTGACCCTCCGTCGTGCGTGCGACGACCATGGTGGTGTCGCCCGACCAGACCTCACGGTCGGCCGAGACGACGCTCACGCTGAGACCCGCCATGTCAGCGGTTCTCCTTCTGGATCTGAGCCCACTTCTCTTCCACGTCGTTGATGCCACCGACGTTGAAGAACGCCTGCGTCGCAACGTGGTCGAACTCGCCGTCGGCGATGGCGCGGAAGGACTCGATGGTGTCCTTGAGCGGCACCGTGGAGCCCTCGACACCCGTGAACTTCTTCGCCATGTACGTGTTCTGCGAGAGGAACTGCTGGATGCGACGAGCGCGCTCCACCGTGATCTTGTCCTCTTCGGAGAGCTCGTCGACACCGAGGATGGCGATGATCTCCTGCAGTTCCTTGTTCTTCTGGAGGATCTGCTTGACGCGCGTCGCCGTCTCGTAGTGGTCGGCGCCCAGGTACCGGGGGTCCATGATGCGCGACGTCGAGGTCAGCGGGTCGATCGCCGGGTAGAGGCCCTGCGACGCGATCTCGCGGGAGAGCTCCGTCGTGGCGTCGAGGTGCGCGAACGTCGTCGCCGGCGCCGGGTCGGTGTAGTCGTCGGCCGGCACGTAGATCGCCTGCAGCGAGGTGATCGAGTGACCACGCGTCGAGGTGATGCGCTCCTGGAGCACACCCATCTCGTCGGCGAGGTTGGGCTGGTAGCCCACGGCGGACGGCATGCGGCCGAGCAGCGTCGAGACCTCGGAGCCGGCCTGCGTGAAGCGGAAGATGTTGTCGATGAAGAGGAGCACGTCCTGCTTCTGGACATCGCGGAAGTACTCCGCCATCGTCAGCGCCGACAGGGCCACGCGGAGACGCGTTCCCGGCGGCTCGTCCATCTGGCCGAACACGAGGGCCGTCTTGTCGAAGACCCCCGCCTCTTCCATCTCACCGATGAGGTCGTTGCCCTCACGGGTGCGCTCACCGACACCGGCGAACACCGACACACCGCCGTGGTCCTGCGCGACGCGCTGGATCATCTCCTGGATGAGGACGGTCTTGCCGACGCCCGCACCACCGAAGAGGCCGATCTTGCCACCCTGCACGTACGGGGTGAGGAGGTCGATCGACTTGATGCCGGTCTCGAACATCGAGGTCTTCGACTCGAGCTGGTCGAAGGCCGGGGCCTTGCGGTGGATGGGCCACCGCTCGGTGATCTCGATCTTCTCGTCGGTGTTGAGCACGTTGCCCAGCACGTCGAAGACCTTGCCCTTGGTGACGTCGCCGACGGGGACCGAGATCGGAGCGCCCGAGTCACGGACCTCCTGGCCACGGACCAGGCCGTCGGTCGGCTTCAGCGAGATGGCACGGACGAGGTCGTCGCCGAGGTGCTGCGCGACCTCGAGGCCGATCTCCTGCGACGAGTCACCGATGGTGATGGTCGTGAACAGGAGGTTGTACATCTCCGGGATTGCGTCGTGGGGGAACTCGATGTCGACGACGGGACCCGTGACACGGGCGATCCGGCCGACACCGGGCGCCGACGACGTCTCGACCGCGGTGGTTGCGGTGTCGGTCATGGCTGGTGCCTTCCTGAGGGTGGGTATCTGTCCGCGAACGACGCGGACTACTTCTTCTTCGACGAGAGGGCGTCGGCGCCGCCGACGATCTCGGAGATCTGCTGGGTGATCTCCGCCTGCCGCGCGTTGTTCGCGAGGCGGGTGAAGTCACGGATCAGCGAGTCGGCGTTGTCGCTGGCCGCCTTCATCGCCTTCTGCCGGGCGGCGTGCTCGGAGGCAGCCGACTGGAGCATGGCGTTGAAGATGCGGCTCTCGATGTAGACCGGGAGCAGCGAGTCGAGCACCGCGTCGGCGTCCGGCTCGAACTCGTAGAGCGGGAGCGGCTCGTCGCCGGCGGGCTCTTCGACACCCTCGACGACCTCGAGCGGGAGCAGGCGCACGACCTGCGGCTCCTGGGTCGCCAGGCTGAGGAAGCGGTTGAACACGATGTGGATCTCGTCCACGCCGCCCTCCGCCGTGTCCTGGAGGAACTTCGACACGACCGCGTCGCCGATCTCCTTGGCCGTCGAGAACTCGGGCTGGTCGGTGTTGCCGACCCACTGCTGCTCCGACGCACGCTCACGGAACGCGAAGTACCCGACGGACTTCCGCCCGACCAGGTAGAACACGACGTCCTTGCCCTCGCTGCGGAGCAGGGAGGCGAGCTCCTCGCCCTGCTTGAGGACGTTGGTGCTGAACGCGCCGTTCAGGCCCCGGTCCGACGTGAACAGCACGACGGCTGCCCGCGTCGACGACTCCGGCTCGGTGGTGAGCACGTGCTCGACGTTCGAGAACGTCGCCACGGCCGACACCGCCCGCGTCACGGCTCGCGAGTACGGGCCGGACGCGGCCATGCGGGCCTGCGCCTTCTGGATCCGCGACGCCGAGATCAACTCCATCGCGCGGGTGACCTTCTTCGTGGTCTTCGCGGACTTGATTCGCTGTCGGTAGACCCGGACCTGCGCTGCCATCTAGCGACGACCCTTGACGATCTGCTCCTGGTCGACGTCCTCGGCGTCCGCCGCGTCGAACTGCTCGGACCCGAGGGTCTTGCCGTCGCTCGTCTGGAAGCTCTTCGTGAACTCGTCGATCTGCTTCGACATCTCGGCGACGGTGTCGTCGCTGAGCTGGTTCGTCTCGCGCAGCGTCGTGAGCACGTCGGAGTTGCGACGCAGGTGGTCGAGCAGCTCGGACTCGAAGCGGAGCACGTCCGGCACCGGCACGGTGTCGAGCTTGCCGTTCGTACCGGCCCAGATCGAGACGACCTGCTCCTCGACCGGGTACGGCGAGTACTGCGGCTGCTTGAGGAGCTCGGTCAGACGGGCACCACGGTCCAGCTGGCGACGCGACGCCTGGTCGAGGTCGGACGCGAACATCGCGAACGCCTCGAGCGAGCGGTACTGCGCCAGCTCGAGCTTCAGCGTGCCGGAGACCTTCTTGATCGACTTCACCTGGGCGTCACCACCGACGCGGGACACCGAGATGCCCACGTCGACGGCCGGACGCTGGTTCGCGTTGAAGAGGTCCGACTGCAGGAAGATCTGGCCGTCGGTGATGGAGATGACGTTGGTCGGGATGTACGCCGAGACGTCGTTCGCCTTGGTCTCGATGATCGGGAGACCCGTCATCGAACCGGCGCCGAGCTCGTCGGACAGCTTCGCGCAACGCTCCAGCAGGCGGGAGTGCAGGTAGAAGACGTCGCCCGGGTACGCCTCACGGCCCGGCGGACGGCGCAGGAGGAGCGACACGGCACGGTAGGCCTCGGCCTGCTTCGACAGGTCGTCGAAGATGATCAGGACGTGCTTGCCCTGGTACATCCAGTGCTGGCCGATGGCCGAACCGGTGTACGGGGCGAGGTACTTGAAGCCGGCCGGGTCGGAGGCCGGAGCGGCGACGATGGTCGTGTACTCCATCGCACCGGCGTCCTCGAGCGCACCCTTGACGGAGGCGATCGTGGAGCCCTTCTGACCGATGGCGACGTAGATGCAGCGGACCTGCTTGTCCTCGTCGCCCGACTCCCAGTTGGCCTTCTGGTTGATGATCGTGTCGATCGCGATGGCCGTCTTGCCGGTCTGGCGGTCGCCGATGATCAGCTGACGCTGACCGCGGCCGACGGGGATCATCGCGTCGATGGCCTTGATGCCGGTCTGCAGCGGCTCGTGCACCGACTTGCGGGACATGACGCCGGGGGCCTGGAGCTCGAGGGCACGGCGGCCCTCTGCCTGGATCTCGCCGAGACCGTCGATCGGGGCGCCGAGCGGGTCGACGACACGGCCGAGGAAGGCGTCGCCGACGGGGGCCGAGAGGACCTCGCCGGTGCGCGTGACTTCCTGGCCCTCTTCGACGCCGCCGAACTCGCCGAGCACGATCGCGCCGATCGAGTCCTCGTCGAGGTTCTGCGCGAGGCCGAGCGTGCCGTCCTCGAAGCGGATGAGCTCGTTCGCCATGACGCCGGGGAGGCCCTCGACATGCGCGATGCCGTCGCCGGCGTCGATGACGTGCCCGACCTCGGCCGTGGAGGCCTTCGTCGGCTCGTAGTTCGAGACGAAGTCCTTCAGGGCATCACGGATCTCATCGGGGCTGATGGTGATGTCTGCCATGGGATTTTCCTTGTTGGTTTCCGGGGCCGTCAGGCTCCGAGAGGGTGATGCTGCCTGACTCGGCAGTTCCCGTTGTGGACTTGGGAGGGTCGGCTTCGACCGTACGCTCAGCCGGCGAGCTGGAGCCGGAGCTCCGAGAGACGCGTGGAGACGGTGCCGTCGATGACGTCGCCGCCGATCTGCACCCGGACCCCGCCGACGACCGAGGGGTCGACCACGTGGTTGATGCTGATGTCCTTGCCGTACTTCTCGGCGAGGCCGCGGGCGACGCGAGCCGCCTGACCTGCCGAGAGCGGGGTCGCCGTGACGACCGTCGCGACGAGCTTGTCTGCCTGCTCGGCCACGATGCGGGAGGCATCGCGGACGAGTTCACCGATGCGGCGACCACGGGGCTGCTGCACGAGGTGCGACAGGATCGTGATCGTCTGCTCCGAGACCTTGCCGCCGAGCAGCCGCTCGACGAGTGCGCTCTTCTGCTCCGGGCTGCCGAGCTTCGTGCCGAGTGCCAGTTCGAGGCCGGCGTCCGATCGGACGGCGGACTCGAACGAGAACAGCTCCGGCTCGAGCGAGACGTCGGACGGTGCGGTGGCGGCGACGGCGCGGATGCCCGCGTCCTCGATGCCGACGAGGAGGTCCTGGTGCGACGACCAGCGCGAGCCGGCCACCGCGGTCAGGACCGCACGCGTCGCGACCGACTGACCGGCGAAGACGCGGTCGACGACCACCTTCTTGCCGGCCGGGTCGGCCGTCGGGTCGGACAGCAGACCGAGCAGCTGCGGCGCACCGGCGATCGCACGCCCTGCGGCGAGGATCTCGGCACCGACGGCGAGGTCGGCCGACCCGCCGAGGTCGGCGAGCACCGCCCTCGTGGACGCCAGTGCTTCCCTGGTGGCGCTGCGCATGCTCAGTGCTCCCCTGCCGGCTGCGTCGACTGTCCCTGCGAGGCCTCGAGGTCGGCGAGGAAGCGGTCGACGACCGCCGCCGACTTCTCGTCGTCCTTCAGGGACTCACCGATGACACCGGATGCGAGGTCGAGGGCGAGGGTGCCCACCTCGCTCCGCAGCGACTGGACGGCGCTCTGACGCTCGGCCTCGATCTGCGCCTGGGCGTTGGCGGTGATGCGGGCTGCATCCGCCTGGGCCTGCTCGCGCAGCTCGTTGCCGATCGCGTTCGCGTCGGCACGGGCCTGCTCACGGATCCGGGACGCCTCGGCACGTGCCTCGGCGAGCTGCTTGTTGTACTCGTCGAGCGCGGCAGCGGCCTGCTCCTGAGCAGCCTCCGCCTTCTTGATGCCACCTTCGATGGCCTCGGTGCGCTCGTCGAGCATCTTCGTGATCCGCGGGATGATGACCCGCCAGAAGACCAGCAGGATGACGATGAACGCGACCAGCGACCAGACGATGTCGTACAGCGGCGGGACGAGGGGACTGTGCGTCTCCTCCGCCGCGATGATGAGTGCGTTCTGCATCGAGAGGCCTTAGTTGGTGCCGGTGAAGATGAAGTACGTGGCGATGCCGATGAAGGCGAGGGCCTCGGTGAAGGCGATACCGATGTACATGAGGGTCGTCAGGCGGCCCTGGAGCTCCGGCTGGCGAGCGACGGACTCGATCGTCTTGCCGACGACGATGCCCACGCCGATGGCCGGACCGATCGCTGCGAGGCCGTAGCCCACGGTCGCGATGTTGCCGTTGATCTCCGCGAGAACGGTCGTTGCGTCCACGTGTTTTCCTTTCGAGATGCGGCCCGGCGGATGCCGTGCCGTACAGGGGGGTCAGTACAGGTCGTTGGTCAGTGCTCGTCAGCCAGCGCGAGCTGGATGTACACAGCGGTCAGCAGCATGAAGACGTAGGCCTGCAGCAGCGCGACCAGGATCTCGAAGAAGCTGAACGCGATGCCGAACGCGAGCGTCCCGACGCCGAACAGCTTGAAGAGGCCGTCGGTATCGAAGAAGAAGAACTGCGTCGCAGCGAAGAACAGGACGAGCAGCAGGTGGCCGACGACCATGTTCATCAGGAGTCGCAGCGTCAGCGTCACCGGACGGAGCACGAAGGTCGAGACGAGCTCGATCGGCGTCACGATGATGTAGAGCGGCCACGGCACACCGGGCGGGAACAGCGCGTTCCGGAGGAACGCACCCGGGTGCTTGCGCAGACCCGCGTAGATGAAGGCGATGTACGCGACGGCCGCGAGGATCAGCGGGTACGCGATGCGGCTGGTGCCCTGCAGGTTGAACCCGGGGATGAGACCCGTGAGGTTCAGGAACAGCACGGAGAAGAAGATCGTGGCGAGGATCGGCAGGAACCGCTTGCCGTCCTTCTCCCCCAGGTTGTCGAAGGTGTTCCGGCGGACGACGTCGAACGCGTACTCGATGAGCGCCTGGCCACGGCCGGGCACGAGCTTGAGCGAACGGGTCCCGATGATGCCGATCAGCAGCAGGACCGCGACGGCGACGAACCGGATGATGACGAGGCGATCGATCTCGAAGGGCGTCCCCGCGAAGAAGATCGCGTCCGGGAAGAACTCGTTGATCGACGGACCATGGAACTCGGCGGCCTGGCTGCTCCCCGCCGCGACGGGGTTACCCGCAGCGGTGAGGGACAGGGGAAGAGCGTGGGATAGCAGCGCTGTCTCCTGTGTCGGCGCGCGCACGCATGGCACGCGATGGTGGACGTTGTGGAGGCTCGCCCGCTCCGAGCAGTGCTCCGGACGCGGACTTCGAGAAGCCTATCAGGTGCGAGAGGCTTCCCGGTCTCTCAGTCGCGGGGGTCGCGGTTCACAGCATCCCCGGAGCCGCCGCCGTCTCCCGGCAGCGGCACCCCGATCGGGATGCGGGCCTTGGCCACGGCGACGACGTCGATCACCAGCGAGCCGACCACACCGACGATGATGACGACGGCCAGCACCGGGAAGTCCACCCAGTCCCGGTCGCGCAGCAGGACGAGCACGACGATGAAGACGATGAACTTCACCAGCCAGGTGCCCATGACGATGCCGAAGAACGCCCCGGAGATCATCTGGCCGCCGGACACCCGCAGCCCGACCAGCACGCTGACCGCGGTGAGGCCGAGGAAGACCACGCTCAGGACGGCACCGAGGAGCCCGCCGACGAGCCCGGGACCGTCCGCGACGAGGAGCCCGACGACTCCCCCGACGACTGCGAGGCCGACGGCGAGGACGGCGCCCCACGTGAGGATGCGGCGGAACACCGGCCGGACGTGGTCGAGCGCGTTCGGTGCGGTCACGTGATGTCTCCAGGGATCGAGCGGTCGTTGGCGGCCCGGTCGAGCGGGTCGAGGCTGGCGTCCACCACGGTGGTGGAACGGGTGGCGACCTGCGCGGCGAACTCGGCGCGCTTCCGGCCGAGCGGGGCGAAGGTGGCGACGGCGCACACGGTGAACCCCACGGCGACGAAGACGACGACCCAGTACCAGTCCACGAAGAGGAACAGCAGGCAGCCGACGGCGACAGTGGCCGTCCACGCGTAGAAGATGAGCACCGCGTGGAAGTGCGAGTGCCCCATGTCGAGCAGGCGGTGGTGCAGGTGCTTCCGGTCGGCGGAGAACGGCGACTTCCCCGCACTGAGCCGGCGGGTGACCGCGAGGCCGAAGTCGAGGATCGGCACGATCAGGATCGCGAACGGCAGCAGGATCGGGATGAACGCCGGCAGCAGCGCCTGGCGCGTCTGCACCGCCGCGGGGTCGATGTTGCCCGTGACGGACACCGCGCTGGTCGCCATGAGGAACCCGACGAGGAGCGCGCCGGCGTCGCCCATGAAGAGCTTGGCCGGGTGCCAGTTGAGGATGAGGAACCCGAAGCAGGCGCCGACCAGCACGGCCGTGAGGAGCGACGGCAGGTTGAAGAAGAACTCGGTCTGCACGACCACGCGGTTGATGAAGAACGTGTAGAGAAAGAAGACCCCGCCGGCGATGATCGCGACCCCCGCCACCAGGCCGTCCAGGCCGTCGATGAAGTTCACCGCGTTCATCACCAGCACCACCGCCAGCACGGTGAAGATGAGGCTCATGTAGGACGACCCGACGCCGAGCGTGTTGCCGATCGGCAACGACACGATCGCCACGCCCTGCCAGGCCAGGATCCCCGCGGCGATGATCTGCCCCGCGAGCTTGGTCATCCAGTCGAGGTCCCAGATGTCGTCGGCGACGCCGAGCACCACGATGATGGTGGCGCCGCCGAGGACGGCGAGGACGCGGTTCGGCTCGGAGAACACGAGCCGGAAGTAGTCGGTCCCCGCGATCGACGGGAACAGGAACCACGCGGCGAGCAGCGAGACGATGACGCCGATGTACATCGCGATGCCGCCGAGCCGCGGGGTCGGCGTGCGGTGCACGTCGCGCTCGCGGACCTTCGGGTACCACCCGTAGCGCAGGCCGAGCTTCCAGACGAGCCAGCTCACCAGGAAGCTCACGACCGCCGCGATGGCCCCCGCGAGCAGGTAGTACTTCATCCGACCAGGTCGGCTCCGACGACCCGGGCGATCTCGTCGTCGGGGATGACCCCGTGGCGGACGATCCGGAGCGTCCCGCCGTCGGTCAGCCCGGTCGCGTCGACGATGGTCGAACCGGTCGACGCCGCGAAGCCGTCGTGCAGTTCGATCGGGCCGCCGTCGAGGTACACCGCGACGCTGTCGCCGAGCATCGCCTCGGCCTGGTCGGCGTCCATCGCCGCGGGGTCGCCCGTCGAGTTCGCCGAGGACACCGCGAGCGGGCCGACCTCCTGCAGGAGCTCGAGGGCGATCCGGGAGTCGGGCATCCGGAGGGCGACCGTGCCCCGCGTCTCGCCGAGGTCCCAGTCGAGCGACGGCTGCGCCCGGAGGATCACGGTCAGGCCACCGGGCCAGAACTCGTCGACGAGGTCGCGCACCGCCTGCGGGATGTCGCTCGCCAGCGCCTCGAGCGTCGGCGGCCCCGGGATGAGGACCGGCGGCGGCGACTGGCGCGTGCGGCCCTTCGCGTCGAGGAGGCGCTGCACGGCGGCCGCGCTGAAGGCGTCCGCGGCCACGCCGTAGACGGTGTCGGTGGGGACCACGACGAGTTCTCCGCGCCCGAGGGCGGCTCGTGCGAGCCGCATCCCGGTCAGGAGCCCGTCGGAGTCGGTGCAGTCGTATCGGGGTGCCATGACTCGACGATGATAGTGCGACACAATGGAGGACATCGTGAACGAGACCTCCGTGCCCCCGCTCCTGTTCCTCTTCGACATGGACGACGTCCTGGTCCGCTACGACTGGAAGGTGCGGATGGCCGCCCTCTCCGAGTTCACGGGCCACGAGTTCCAGGAGCTCCGTCGACGCTGGTGGGACAGCGGCAACGAGCAGCGCGCCGAGGCCGGCGGCTTCGCGGACGGCGACGCCTACCTCGCCGCGTTCGAGCAGGCGATGGGGTGCGACGTCCCCGAGGCCGAGTGGGCCCGCATCCGCGGCTCCGCGATGACCGAGCTGCCGGAGCGGATCGAGGCGGTCCGCATCGCGAGCGAGCACGGCCGGGTCGGCCTGCTCACGAACAACGGTCCGCTGGCCGGTCGGTGGATCCACCGCTGGGCACCGTCGCTCCCGCCGCTGTTCGGCGAGCACCTCGACACCTCGAGCAACTTCGGCGCCCGCAAGCCCGAGCCGGAGGTCTTCCAGCGGGCGCTCGCGCACCACGGTGTCCCCGCCGAGCGCGCGTTCTTCGCCGACGACATGCCCGAGAACGTCGCGGGCGCGCGGAGCGTCGGCATCCACGCCGTGCTCGTCGAGCGCGACACCGACCTGCGCGACGCGGTGCGCGCGTTCGTCGCGGCGCAGGAACGCACCGCGGCACCGGTCGGGTAGACGGTCGGACGGCCGGGAGGCGCGGCTCGTCTCCGCCTAGCGGGTCGCCGTGGTCGTGCGGTCGCGTCCGGTCAGGTCGACGTGCGTCTCCGGCGAACGGAAGCCCCGTCCGGCGAGGACCGCGCGGACGCCGGCGCCCTGCTGCTCGGCGTGCTCGACGACGAGGACTCCCCCGGGCACGAGCAACCGCCACGCCGTCGCCGCGAGGGCGCGCACCGCGTCGAGGCCGTCCGCTCCGCCGTACAGGGCCGTCGCCGGGTCGTGGTCGCGGACCTCGGGGTCGACGGGCACCATGTCGTCGGGCACGTACGGCGGGTTCGACACGACGACGGACACCGTGCCGTCGAGTTCGGGCAGCGCGTCGGCGAGGTCGCCCTCGACGAGCCGGACGGTCCCGCCGTGGGCCTCGACGTTGCGCCGGGTCCACGGCAGCGCCTCCGGCGACCGCTCGACCGCGTACACGACCGCGTTCGGCACCTCGGTGTCCATCGCGATCGCGATGGCGCCGCTCCCGGACCCGAGGTCGACCGCGACCGGCTCGGGCACGGCGACGGCGCGGAGCGCGTCGATCCCGAACTGCACGACGCCCTCGGTCTCGGGCCGCGGGACGAAGACGCCGGGACCGACCGCGAGGGTCAGCATCCGGAAGTGGGCGGCACCGGTGATGTGCTGCAGCGGTTCGCGGGTGGTGCGACGGGCGACCGCGTGCCGGAAGCGTTCGACGTGCCCGGCCGCGATCGCGCCACCGGTCAACGCCCGGGCCTGCACGGCGCCGCGTGAGGTGTCGGTCGCCCACGCGAGCAGCAGCTCGGCGTCCACGCGCGGCGTGGGCACCCCGTGCGCGACGAGCGCAGCGGTCGCCTCGTCGAGGAGGCGATCCGCTGCGTACGTGGGCTGGCTGTCGGAGGTGATCGGTGCCTCCTGGCCGGTCTAGGCGTCCTGGTCGCCGATGGCGGCCAGTCGTGCCTCTTCGTCGGCGCTGATCGCCGACTGGATGACGGGCTCGAGCGCCCCGTTCATGACGCGGTCCAGGTCGTACGCCTTGTACCCGGTGCGGTGGTCCGCGATGCGGTTCTCCGGGAAGTTGTACGTGCGGATGCGCTCCGACCGGTCCATGCCGCGGATCTGCGACTTGCGCGCGTCCGAGGCGATGGCGTCGAGTTCCTCCTGCTGCTTCGCGAGGATGCGGGCACGCAGCACGCGCATGCCGGCCTCACGGTTCTGCAGCTGCGACTTCTCGTTCTGCATCGCGACCGTGATGCCCGTGGGCAGGTGCGTGATGCGGACCGCGGAGTCCGTGGTGTTGACCGACTGTCCGCCGGGACCGGAGGACCGGTACACGTCGATCTTCAGGTCGTTCTGGTTGATCTGGACCTCTTCGGGCTCGTCGACCTCGGGGAACACCAGCACGCCCGTGGTGGACGTGTGGATGCGCCCCTGCGACTCGGTCGCCGGCACGCGCTGCACCCGGTGCACGCCGCCCTCGTACTTCAGGTGCGCCCAGACGCCCTGCGACGGGTCGGTCGCGTTCGACTTGATCGCGACCTGGACGTCCTTGTAGCCGCCCAGGTCGGACTCGGTCCGCTCGAGCATCTCGATCTTCCAGCCCTTGGACTCGGCGTAGTGCGAGTACATGCGCAGGAGGTCGGCCGCGAAGAGCGCGGACTCCTCGCCGCCCTCGCCGCCCTTGATCTCCATGATCACGTCACGCCCGTCGTCGGGGTCGCGCGGGATGAGCAGCCGGCGGAGACGCTCCTGGCGCTCCGTCAGCTGCTCCTCGAGCGCCGGGACCTCGTCCGCGAACGCCTCGTCCTCGCGCGCGAGCTCCTGGGCGGCGGCGAGGTCGTCCCCCGCCGCCTTCCAGGCCTCGTACGCGGCCTTGATCTGGTTGAGTTCGGCGTACCGCCGGTTCACCTTCTTCGCCCGGGCCGCATCGGCGTGGAGCGCGGGGTCCGACAGCTGCTGCGTCAGGTCCTCGTGTTCCGCCAGCAGCCCTGCCACCGACTCGAACACGCGTTACTCCTGGTGGCCGTTGTGGTGGCCGCCGGTCGTCGGGACCGACTTCTGCACCTGCACCAGGAACTCGACGTTCGACTGCGTCTCCTTGAGGTTCCGCAGGACGATCTCGAGGGCCTGCTGCGGGTCGAGCCCGGCGAGGGCCCGGCGCAGTCGCCACGTGATCTTGACCTCGTCGGCGGAGAGCAGCTGCTCCTCGCGACGGGTCCCGGAGGCGTTCACGTCGACGGCCGGGAAGATCCGCTTGTCCGCCAGGTGGCGGTTCAGGCGGAGCTCCATGTTGCCGGTGCCCTTGAACTCCTCGAAGATGACCTCGTCCATCTTGGACCCGGTCTCCACCAGCGCGGTCGCGAGGATGGTCAGCGAGCCGCCGTCCTCGATGTTGCGCGCGGCGCCGAAGAAGCGCTTCGGCGGGTACAGGGCCGACGAGTCGACGCCACCGGACAGCACGCGACCGGAGGCCGGCGTCGCCAGGTTGTAGGCGCGGCTCAGACGCGTGATCGAGTCGAGGAGCAGGACCACGTCGTGGCCCAGCTCGACCAGGCGCTTCGCGCGCTCGATGGCGAGCTCGGCGACGGTCGTGTGGTCCTCGGCGGGACGGTCGAAGGTCGAGGCGATGACCTCGCCCTTCACCGTGCGCTGCATGTCCGTGACCTCTTCGGGCCGCTCGTCCACGAGGACGACCATGAGGTGTGCCTCGGGGTTGTTCTTGGCGACGGCGTTGGCGATGGCCTGCAGGACGACGGTCTTGCCGGCCTTCGGCGGGGACACGATGAGTCCGCGCTGGCCCTTGCCGATCGGCGACACGAGGTCGATGATGCGGGTGCTGAGCTTGCCCGGCTCGGTCTCGAGGCGGAGCCGCTCGTTCGGGTACAGCGGCGTGAGGTCCTGGAAGTCGACGCGCGCCGCGGCCTCGTCCGTGGTCTGGCCGTTCACCGAGTCGACCCGCACGAGTGCGTTGTACTTCTGGCGGCTCTGCTGCTCGTTGTCCCGCGGCTGCTTGATGGCGCCGACGACGGCGTCACCCTTGCGCAGGTGGTACTTCTTCACCTGGCCGAGCGAGACGTAGACGTCGTTCGGTCCCGGCAGGTACCCGGTGGTCCGGACGAACGCGTAGTTGTCGAGGACGTCGAGGATGCCCGCGATCGGGATGAGGACGTCGTCCTCGGTGATCTCCGGCTCGAACTCGTCGTTCTGCCCGCCGCGACCGCGCTTGCGGTCACGCTGCCGACGGCTGCGGCCGCTCTCGGCCTCGTCGGCCGCCTGCTGCTGCTTCTGCTGCTGGGTCTGCTTCTGCTGACCGTTCTGCTGCTTCGGCTCGGACTTGTCGTCCTGCTGGCCGTTCTGCTGCTGGCCCTGCTTCGGCTCGCCCTGCTGCGCCTTCGCTGCCTGCTGGCCGTTCTGGTCGCCGCCCTGCTCGCCGTTCTCGGCGTTCTGGCCACGGCCGCGTCCGCGACCACGGCTGCGACGACCGCGACGCGAACCGCCCTCGCCGTTGTCGTCGGAGCCCTGCTCCGCGGACTCGCCCTGCGACTGCTGGCCCTCGCCCTGCTGGTCCTGCGCCTGCTGGCCGTCGGCCTGCTGGCCCTGCGCCTGCTGGTCGCCACGGTCGCGACGGTCCTGCTGACCGCCGGCCTGCTCCTGCTGCTCGGACGGCTGCGTGCCCTGGGCACCGCGCTGACCGCGGCCCCGACGCTGCCCGCCGGTCTGTGCGGCTTCCTGCGCGTCCTTCTCGGCGCGGACCTGGTCGAGCCCGGCGAGCAGGTCCTCGGTGCCGGTCTGCGCGTGGTTGGTGTGCTCCGCGGCCGACGTCGGTGCGGCGTTCACGGTGCCGCCCGAGGTGGCGCGACGCGAACGGCGGGCCCGCGACGTCGCGGGCTGCTCGGTCTCGGCAGCGTTCCCCGCCGCCGGCTCGTCGGACGCCGCCGCGACGGGGGCCTCGGACGGCTCGGGCAGCGTCGGCTGCTCCACCGGGGTCGCTGCGGCGGGGGTCTCGGCGACGGGGCCGTCGGCGGCCGGTGCCGCGTCCGTCGCGGGGCGCTTGTCCTCGATCGAGGCGATGAGGTCGCCCTTGCGGAGCTTCGAGAGTCCGGTGATGCCGAGGGAGGAGGCGATGCGCTGGAGCTCCGGGAGGCGGAGGGCGCGCAGATCGCTGGGGATCTCCACCTGGGTGGAGTCGTTGTTGGTCAAGGTCGGTGTTTCCTTTCGAACCGCAGAACGCGGAGAGTTTCCACCGTCCCGGACGCACGGGTATGCGTCGACCGCCGTTCAGACGACGGACCGGGAATCGGTGATCAGAAAGAGATTGCCCCCGCGCACCGGACCCTTGCGTGGCGAGGAGGGATCCTGGTGCCTACGCGGGTTCGGCTTCGAGCGCCGAGTGCGGCACCACTGTAGCACCACCCAGATCGACGGCCAGCATGAGCGCCCGCCAGTCGGAGACCCCGTGCTGCGAGACCAGGTCGGCCGCGGTCAACCGCTGCGCCGGGTCGCTGCCGAGGACCAGGAGGCTCGGACCGGCCCCCGAGACGACCGCCGCCAGTCCGTGCTCGCGCAGCAGACCGATCAGGGCGTCCGTCTCCGGCATCGCGCTCGCCCGGTAGGCCTGGTGCAGCCGGTCCTCGGTCGCCGCGAGGAGCAGCTCCGGGCTCTGGATGAGGGCCGCGACGAGGAGGGCGGAACGGGAGACGTTGAACGCGGCGTCCGCGTGCGGCACGCTCGCCGGTTGCAGGGAGCGCGCCAGCTTCGTCGAGAGGGTCGACGTCGGCACGAACACGACCGGCGCCACGCCCCGGTGGACCAGGAGTCGCTTGTAGGCCGGCCCCTCGGGGGTCATCCACGCGATCGTCAGGCCGCCGAAGAGGGCCGGTGCCACGTTGTCCGGGTGTCCCTCCATCTCGGTCGCGAGCGCGAGGAGCGTCGCGGCGTCGAGGTCGACGATCCCCTCGAGGAGGCCCCGGGCTGCCATCAGCCCGGCGACGATCGCCGCGGCGGACGATCCCATGCCGCGGCCGTGCGGGATGGCGTTGACGGCGTCCAGGTCGAGTCCGGGCTGTGCGACGCCGGCGTGCTCGAGCCCCCTGCGGACCGCCCGGACCACGAGGTTCGTGTCGTCGGTGGCGACCTCGCCCGAACCGACGCCGTCGACCGTGACGGTCGCGCCCGGCTCCCGACGCACGCGCACGACGACCTCGTCGTAGAGCGACAGGGCGAGCCCCAGCGAGTCGAAGCCGGGACCGAGGTTCGCCGAGGTGGCCGGCACACGCACGCGCACCGCGCGCCCCGCCGGGAGCGCGCGGCCCGCCCGTCCGGCCGGTACAGCGATGTGGGCGGTCGTGCCCTCCCCCGGCTCGGACGAGCGGTCGTGGCTCACCGGGCCGAGACCAGTCCGAGCACGTCGGCGACCGACTTCGTGTCGACCGGCACGCTCGTCGGGGTGACCTCGCTGCCGTCCTCGGTGCGGAGCGCCCACTGCGGGTCCTTCAGGCCGTGGCCGGTCACGGTGATGACGACCGTGGCGCCCTTCGGCACGATGCCGGCGTCGGCACGCTCGAGGAGTCCGGCGACACCGATCGCGGATGCCGGCTCGACGAACACGCCGACCTCGGCGGACAGGATGTGGTGCGCCGCGAGGATCGCCTCGTCGGTGATCGCACCGAAGTAGCCGTCGGTCTCGTCGCGGGCCTCGAGGGCGAACTGCCACGACGCCGGGTTGCCGATGCGGATCGCCGACGCGATCGTGTCCGGGTTCTTGACGACCTCACCGCGGACGATCGGGGCGGAACCGGCGGCCTGGAACCCGAACATGCGCGGGAGCTTCGTCGAACGTCCGGCGGCGACGTCCTCGCGGTACCCGCGGCTGTACGCGGTGTAGTTGCCGGCGTTGCCGACGGGCAGGAAGTGGAAGTCCGGGGCGTCGCCGAGGACGTCGACGACCTCGAAGGCCGCCGTCTTCTGCCCCTCGATGCGGTCGTTGTTCACCGAGTTGACGAGGTGCACCGGGTAGTTCGCGGCGAGGTCGCGGGCGATGTCGAGGCAGTCGTCGAAGTTGCCCTGCACCTGCAACAGCTGGGCATCGTGCGCGACGGCCTGGCTGAGCTTGCCCATCGCGATCTTGCCCTCGGGCACGAGCACCGCGGCGGTGATCCCGGCGTGGGTCGCGTAGGCGGCGGCCGAGGCGCTGGTGTTGCCGGTGGAGGCGCAGATGACGGCCTTCGCACCGTGCTCGACGGCCTTCGAGATCGCCATCGTCATCCCGCGGTCCTTGAAGGAGCCGGTCGGGTTCATCCCCTCGAACTTCACGTAGACCTCGGCGCCGGTGCGCTCGGACAGGCGACGTGCCGGGATGAGCGGGGTCCCGCCCTCACCGAGCGTGACGACGGGCGTCGCTTCGGTCACGTCGAGACGGTCGGCGTACTCGCGCAGGACTCCCTGCCACTGGTGGGCCATGAGGCTCTCCTTGTTCGGTGTTGTGCAGATCGGGTGCGTCGTCGGCGACTAGGCGCCGACGACCCGCAGGACGCTGGTGATCTCGACGACGACGTCCTCGTTGCGGAGCGCCACCACGGTGTTCGCGAGGTCCGACTCGCGGGCCAGGTGCGTGCCGATGACCAGGGTCGCCGTCGCGTCGGAGCCGCTGGCGACGGTCTGCTCGACGGTCTCGACGCTGACACCGTGCTTCGCCAGGACACCGGCGACGGTCGACAGCACGCCGGGGGCGTCCGCGACGTGCAGCGTGATCTGGTAGCGGGTGCGGACGGTGCCGATCGGGAAGACCGGGAGCGCACCCTGCGTCGACTCGGCGACGCCCGGGCCGCCGATGACGTGCCGTCGGGCGGCGGACACCAGGTCGCCGAGGACGGCCGACGCGGTCTCGACACCACCGGCACCGGCGCCGTAGAACATGAGGTCGCCGGCGGCCTCGGCCTCGACGAACACCGCGTTCTTCGCGCCGTGCACGCTGGCGAGGGGGTGCGATTCCGGCACCAGCGCCGGGTAGACACGGGCGCTGACGCCCTCGGTGCCGCTCTCGTCCGTCAGACGCTCGGCGGTCGCGAGGATCTTCACGACGTAGCCGGCCTTCCGCGCGGCCCGGACCTGCTCGATCGTCACCGCGGTGATGCCCTCGCGGTGGACTGCGGCGAGCGGGACCGAGGTGTGGAACGCGAGCGAGGCCAGGATCGCGGCCTTCTGCGCGGCGTCGTAGCCCTCGACGTCGGCGGTCGGGTCGGCCTCGGCGTACCCGAGCTCGGTCGCGGTGACGAGGGCGTCCTCGAAGGTCGCGCCCTCGCGGTCCATGAGGTCGAGGATGAAGTTCGTCGTGCCGTTGACGATGCCCATGATGCGGACGATCCGGTCCCCGGCGAGCGAGTCGTGCAGCGGACGGATGATCGGGATCGCCCCGGCCACGGCTGCCTCGTAGTAGAGCTGTGCGCCGACCTGCTCGGCAGCGGCGAAGAGCTCCGGCCCGTGCGTCGCGAGCAGGGCCTTGTTGCCGGTGACGACGTCGGCGCCGGACTGCAGGGCCTGCAGCACGAGGGTGCGGGCGGGCTCGATGCCGCCGATCAGTTCGACCACGATGTCGGCACCGAGGATGAGCGACTCCGCGTCCGTCGTGAAGAGCTCCTGCGGCAGGTCGACGTCGCGCTGGGCGTCGAGGTCGCGGACGGCGATGCCCACGAGCTCGAGGCCGGCACCGGCACGGGAGGCCAGCTCGTCACCGTGCTCGAGGAGCAGCCGCGCGACCTGGGAACCGACCGAGCCGGCTCCGAGCAGCGCGACGCGGACGTTGCGGTATTCGATCATCTGGTGCGGGTCCTGTTCGTGGGGATCGGGTCGTGGCGGTCGGCGTCAGGCCACCGGCACGACCCCGGTGTCGCGGGCGAGGAGGTCGTCGATCGACTCGCCCCGGACGAGGATACGGGCTGCGCCGTCGGCGACGGCGACGACGGGCGGACGTCCCACGTGGTTGTAGTTGCTCGCCAGGCTCCAGCAGTAGGCACCCGTCGCGGCCACGGCGAGCAGGTCGCCACGGTGCACGTCGCCGGGCAGGTACTCGTCGTTCACGACGATGTCGCCGGACTCGCAGTGCTTCCCGACCACGCGGGTCAGCACGGCGGGCGCCTCGGACGCGCGGGCGAGCCGGGCGGTGTAGTCGGCGCCGTAGAGGGCCGGGCGGGCGTTGTCGCTCATCCCCCCGTCGACGGACACGTAGGTGCGGGTGGCCGGTCCGCCGTCGGTGGACTCGAGCGTCACGGGCTTGATCGTGCCGACCCGGTACAGCGTGATGCCGGCCGGTCCGACGATGTACCGGCCGGGCTCGACCGCCACCTCGGGCACCGGGATGTCGCGCTCGGCGCAGGCCTCCGCCACGATGGTCGCGAGCGCGTCGGCGACGTCCTCGGGCGCGAAGGCGGAGTCGGCCTCGGTGTAGTCGATGCCCCAGCCGCCGCCGAGGTTGAGTTCCGGCACCGGGCCGGACGCCACGAGCGTCGCGTGCACGTCCATCAGGCGCCGAGCAGCCTCGCGGAAGCCGGACTCGTCGAAGATCTGCGAGCCGATGTGGGAGTGCAGGCCGACGAAGGCCAGGGAGGGCTGCGCGCGCACCGCCGCGGCGGCGTCGACGGCCTCGGACAGCGGGATGCCGAACTTCTGGTCCTCGCGCGCGGTGGCGAGGTACTCGTGCGTCGAGGCGTGCACGCCGCTGTTGATCCGGATCCGCACGCGCTGCACGACGCCGGCCGCGGCCGCGGCAGCGGCGACGCGCTGCACTTCCTCGTGGCTGTCGAGGACGATCGTGCCGACGCCCACCTCGACCGCACGGGCGATCTCGGCGTCGGACTTGTCGTTGCCGTGGAACCCGACCATCGCCGGGTCGACGCCACCGGCCAGCGTCACCGCCAGCTCGCCCGCGGTGCAGACGTCGACGCGCAGGTCGGCGTCCGCCATCCAGCCGGCGACGTGCGTCGTCAGGAAGGCCTTCGCCGCGTAGTAGACGTGGGCGCGGGTCCCGATCCGCTCGAACGCCTCGGTGAAGGCGTCGCGGACGCGGACCGCGCGGGACTGCACGTCGCGTTCGTCGACCACGTAGAGCGGCGACCCGTACTGCGCGACCAGGTCGGAGGCGGTGCTGCCGCCGACCACGAGCTCGCCGTCGTCGGTGCGCGTCGCGGACGCCGGCCAGATGCGCGCCTCAAGCGCGGACGGGTCCGTCGGGAACCGCAGTCGCTGCGGGGCAAGGGGGTTCTCGCTCACGGGACCCGATCCTACCGAGCCGAGCCGCGCCTCCAGGCCGCGTTACGCCGTCGGCGTCGTCAGCCGCACCTGCCCACGGTCTGGAGGCCCTGCTCGTTGAGCGGCAGCGAGTCGGCCGTGACGCGCACGGACGCCCGGGACGACGAGATGTCGAGCGAGCGGACGCGCAGCTGCGACGGCAGGAACTGCGCGGTGCAGACCTGGACCGGCACGTTCGTGACGCCGGGGATCGAGTCCACCTTGAGGCCGAGCGCCGAGTTCGTGATGCGCACCGTCTTCGGCGTGATCGTGATGCCCTTGCCGTCGTCCTGGGCGACGACCGCGCCCTTCGCGGCGTAGGAGATGTCGTAGCCGAGGACCGCCGTCTTGCCGGACAGCTCCACGCCACCGTCGGCGAGGCTGAGGCGGTCGAAGAGCGGGCTGTACTTCGCGAGGTCCTTCACGCTCGACGAGGCGAGCGTGACGTTCCCGTCGACGTCGCGCACGTCACCCTTGCCGTCGATCGGCACGTCGTGCGCGGTGACGTCGGCCGCGAGCGGGATCCCGTCGACCGTGAGCTTCCGCGACGAGATCTCGACGTCGTCGAGCGACCCGCTGATCAGCTGCGGGATGACGATGCCGTTCGCGTGCGCCTCGACGCGGCCCGTCGCGCCGTCCGGCAGCGACTGCTCCACCTGCTGGGCGATCATGCGGTCGACGACGCCGCGCAGGACGAACTCGGCGACGACCACGAGCACGGCCAGCACGAGCACGACGACGACGAGGACGACGGGCCAGCGGCGGCGCTTCCGGGGGGTCTCGGGGGCGACGGACATGCGTCCCACCCTGCCAGGCTCCCCCGGCAGCGAGCCTGGAGGCGCGGGTGCCGCCGCGCTACATGCGCTCGGGCGCGCTCACCCCGAGCAGGCCGAGGCCGTTCCGCACGACCTGACCGGTGGCGTCGTTCAACCACAGGCGCGTGCGGTGCAGGTCCGTCACGGCCTCGTCGCCGAGCGGCGTCACGCGGCAGGAGTCGTACCAGCGGTGGTACAGCCCCGCCAGCTGCTCGATGTAGCGGGCGATCCGGTGCGGCTCGCGGAGCTCCGCGGCCTGCCGCACCACGCGCGGGTACTCGGCCAGGGCGCCGAGCAGGGCGCCCTCGGTCTCGTGGGTCAGCAGCGAGGCGTCGAAGGCGGACCGGTCGACCCCGGCGGCGGCGGCGTTGCGGGCCACCGACTGCGTGCGGGCGTGTGCGTACTGGACGTAGAAGACCGGGTTGTCGTTGGTCCGCTTCGTCAACAGGTCGAGGTCGATGTCGATCGCGGTGTCGCTGGCGAACCGGACGAGCGAGTACCGGCCTGCGTCCACGCCCACGGCGTCGACGAGGTCCTCCATCGTGACGATCGTGCCCGCGCGCTTCGACATGCGCATCGGCTCGCCGTCCTTGAGCAGGTTGACCATCTGACCGATGAGGATCTCGAGGTTCTTGCCCGGCTCGTCGCCGAACGCCGCGCACATCGCCATCATGCGGCCGACGTACCCGTGGTGGTCGGCACCGAGCATGATCAGGTTGCGCTCGAAGCCGCGCTCCCGCTTGTCGAGGTAGTACGCCAGGTCGCCTGCGATGTACGCCGGCTCGCCGTCGGACTTGATCACGACGCGATCGCGGTCGTCGCCGAAGTCGGTCGTGCGGAGCCACTCGGCACCCTCGGCCTCGTACATCGCACCGGCCGACCGCAGCCGCTCGATGGCCCGCTCGACGGCCTTCGACTCGTGCAGGGCGTTCTCGTGGAAGTAGACGTCGAAGTCGACGCCGAAGTCGTGCAGGGACGCCTTGATGTCGGCGAACATGAAGTCGACGCCCTCGCGACGGAAGAGCTCCTGCGCGTCGTCCCGGGGCAGGTCGCGCACGTCGACGGACGGGTCGAGCGTCGCGATCACCCGCGCCGCGATCTCCGAGATGTAGGCGCCGCCGTAGCCGTCCTCCGGCGTGGGCTCGCCGAGCGCGGACGCGACGAGCGACCGGGCGAACCGGTCGATCTGCGCGCCGTGGTCGTTGAAGTAGTACTCGCGGGTGACGAGGCCGCCCTGCGCCTGGAACACCCGGGCGAGGCTGTCCCCCACCGCGGCCCAGCGAACGCCGCCCATGTGGATCGGACCGGTCGGGTTCGCGGAGACGAACTCGAGGTTGATCCGGACCCCGTCGTAGAGGTCGCCGGCACCGAACGCCGAGCCGGACTCGACGATGGTGCGCGCGATCTCGCCGGCGGCAGCGGCCTCGAGCGTGATGTTGATGAACCCGGGGCCGGCGACGTCGACCGAGTCGACGCCGTCGAGCTCGGTCAGCTCGCCCGCGATCTCCGTGGCGAGCTCGCGCGGGTTGGTACCGAGGCGCTTCGCGAGCTGCATGGCCGCGTTCGACGCCCAGTCGCCGTGCGCCCGGTTCTTCGGACGCTCGAGGGCCACGTGGGACTCGTCGATCGTCACGGCGTCGGAGGCACCTCGTCGCTCGACGATCCCGGTCAGGATCGACAGGTACGCGGCGGAGAGTTCGGCAGGAGTCACGAGGGTCGAGTCTACCGGGACGCCCACGGTCCTCCCCGGCCCGTGCACCATCATGTCCGGATGACCTCCCGCAGCCGTGTCCGGGCGATCGGCGTCGCCCTGCTCACCGTGTCCGCCTCCGTCGCCCTGGTGGCGTGTTCCGGTGGTGGCGACGCGGGGCCCAGCGCCGGTCCGGCCCCGGTCGGCAAGCGGGTGGCGCAGAGCTGCGGCGACCTCCTGCCGTCGGGGTCGCTGGACGTCTACGCGAAGACGTTCACCATCGACCGCGATTGGACACCCACGAAGGGCTCGCCGGCCGCCCGGATCGCCGAACAGCGCGGTCGCGTCTGCCGCTGGGTCGCCACCGACGACGCCGCGACGACCATCACCCTGGCCGTCGCGGACCTGCCTGAGAAGTCGCTCACGAACCTGAAGGACGCCCTCTACGAACGGGGTGGCTCGGTGCCCACCTACCGCGTCGAGGGGTACTTCTCGCTCGCCGACGGTGTCGGGCGCGCGGACGCCTTCGCGGACCCGTACTGGATCACCGCCACGTCGCCGCTCTTCACCGAGCCCGGCGGGGCGCAGCCGGTCATCGACGCGGTCCGGGGCGTCGTGCAGCCGGGAGCGTCCGCGACGCCGGCCGGCTGACCCGTCGACCGCGGTCCGGGAGGCGCGGCGCGGCACCGCCCCGGGCCCGCCGTCCGACACGCGAGACCGACAGCCCGTGTCCTGGGGACCGCCGTCGACCTGCTACGGTTGGACACACCCAGGGCCCCCATAGCTCAGGGGATAGAGCACTGCCCTCCGGAGGCAGGGGCGGAGGTTCGAATCCTCCTGGGGGCACAGGGACGAAGGCCCGTGCAGCGCACGGGCCTTCGTCGTAGCGTGACCGCATGACGACGACGATGACGTTCCCGGAGCCCGAGGTCGAAGCACTGCGCGGCGGCCCGCGACTCCGGTGGGGCGTGATCGGCCCCGGTGAGATCGCGAACGACTTCACGACGACGCTGCACGCGCATTCAGACCAGCGCGTCGTCGCCGTCGGCTCCCGCTCCCCCGAGCGCGCCGCCGCCTTCGCCGCACGGCACGGCGTCCCCGCCGCGCACGGCTCGTACGAGGCCCTCGTCGCCGACCCGACCGTCGACGTCGTCTACATCGCGTCCCCGCACCCGCAGCACCTCGAGCACGCGCTCCTCGCGGTCGCCGCGGGCAAGCACGTCCTCGTCGAGAAGCCGATGACGACGTCGGCGGCCGACACGCGTGCCCTCGCCGCGGCCGCCCGCGCAGCCGGGGTCCTCGCGATGGAGGCGATGTGGACCCGCTACCTGCCCGGTACCACCGTCCTCGCGCGGTTGCTCGCCGACGGCGTCCTCGGGGACGTCCGGCTCGCGACGGTCGACGTCGGGTGGCCGCACCGGCCCGATCCCGCCGACCGCATGTTCGACCCCGTCGCCGGCGGCGGCGCCCTCCTCGACGCCGGCGTCTACGGGCACTGGTTCGCACGCTTCGCCACCGGCGCCCCGGTGACCAGCAGCACGACCGGAACGGTCTCGGACCGCGGGGTGGACCTCCAGTCCGTCACGGTGTCCACGGCGACCGGCAGCGCCCAGGCCGTGGTGTCCACGTCGATGACGGCGTGGACACCGGGACTGGCCGTCGTCGCGGGCAGTCGCGCCACCGTGCGCTACACCGACCACTTCGTGTTCCCGGCGTCCTTCGCGCTGCATCACGGGGCCGATGCGCACGTGTGGGAGGAGCGCAGCGGACTGCGCGGCCGGGCGGGGCTCGTGTGGCAGGCCGCGGCGCTCGCCCGGTACGTGTCCGACGGACGGACCGAGTCGCCCGTGCACTCGCTCGACGACGCGATCGGCGTCGCCGCGGCGCTGGACGCGGCCCGCGCCGCGCTGGACGGCGGAGCCGGCCGCCCCGACGGTGCGTCACCGTCCGTTCCCGAGCGCGACACCTCGACCCCCTAGGATCACGGGCCGGTCGACCACCCGGCCGGGAAGAGGACTCGATGACCAGCGCCACCGGGAACCCGCAGACGGAGCTCGCCGGCGGGGACCGCGCCCCGGCGCCCCGGACCCTGCTCGACGTCCTCACCGCGACGACCGCCGAGCACCCGGACGCCCTGGCGCTGGAGGACCCGGCCGGGACGCTGGACTACGCGACCCTGCTGCGGCTCGTGCACGAGCAGGCGGAGGACCTCGCGCGGCGCGGGGTCCGTCGCGGTGACCGCGTGGGCGTCCGGGTGCCCTCGGGCGGCCGCGACCTGTACCTGTCGATCCTCGCGGTGCTCGCCGCCGGGGCCGCCTACGTGCCGGTGGACGCCGACGACCCGGAGGAACGCGCGGCGCTGGTGTTCGGCGAGGCCGGGGTCGTCGGCGTGATCGGGGCGGGCGGCGTGCTGCGCCGCGACGGCACCCCGGACGCCGAGGCGTCGCCCGTCGTGGACCCCGCGGCGAGCGCCCCGGCCCCGACCACGGACGACGACGCGTGGGTCATCTTCACGTCCGGCTCGACCGGTGTCCCGAAGGGCGTCGCGGTGACGCACCGTTCGGCTGCCGCGTTCGTCGACGCCGAGGCGCGGATGTTCCTGCAAACGGCGCCGATCGGTCCGGGCGACCGGGTGCTCGCGGGTCTGAGTGTGGCGTTCGACGCGTCCTGCGAGGAGATGTGGCTCGCGTGGGGGCACGGTGCGTGCCTGGTGCCGGCGCCGCGGTCGCTGGTGCGCACCGGGGTGGACCTCGGGCCGTGGCTCATCGCGCACACGATCACGGTGGTGTCGACGGTCCCGACGCTGGCCGCCCTGTGGCCGGACGACGCGCTCGAACAGGTCCGCCTGGTGATCTTCGGCGGCGAGGCCTGCCCGCCGGAGCTGGCGGCGCGGATCGCGGCACGGGGTCGTGAGGTCTGGAACACGTACGGGCCGACCGAGGCGACGGTCGTCGCGTGCGGCGCCCTGCTCGACGGCAGCACCCCGGTGCGGATCGGGCTGCCCCTCGACGGCTGGGACCTGGCGGTCGTGGACGGCGAGGGTCGGCGGGTGGAGCCCGGCGCGGTCGGCGAGCTCGTCATCGGCGGTGTCGGGCTCGGTCGGTACCTGGACCCGGCGAAGGACGCGGAGAAGTACGCGCCGTTCCCGGAGCTGGGGTGGGCGCGGGCGTACCGGAGCGGGGACCTCGTGCGGTACGCCCCCGAGGGCCTGGTGTTCCAGGGGCGCGCGGACGACCAGGTGAAGCTCGGCGGTCGGCGCATCGAGCTCGGCGAGATCGACGCGGCGTTGCAGGCGCTCGACGACGTGGCGGGCGGGGCCGCGGTGGTGCAGCGGACGCCGGCGGGCAACCAGGTGCTCGTCGGGTACGTGGCGCCGGTGGCCGGGGCGACCGTGGACGTGTCGGCGGCGAACGCCCGGCTGCGCGAGGAGTTGCCGGCGGCGCTGGTGCCGCTGCTCGCCGTGGTGGACTCCCTGCCGACGCGGACCTCGGGGAAGGTCGACCGGGCGGCGTTGCCGTGGCCGTTGCCCGGGTCCTCCGACGCGGCCCTGCTGCCGGACACGGTGGCGTGGATCGCGGCGCGCTGGTCGGCGATCCTCGGGGTGCCGGTGACGAGCGTCGACGACGACTTCTTCGCGCACGGGGGCGGGTCGCTGACGGCAGCGCAGCTCGTGTCGGCGATCCGGGAGCGGTTCCCCACCACGACGGTGGCCGACGTGTACGACCACCCGCGGATCGGTGCCCTGGCGGACGCGCTCGACGACTCGGGCCCGGTGGTGTCGGTCCCCCGCGACGTGCGGCCCGTCCCGCCGACCACGGGTGTGGCGATGACGCTGCTCGGGATCCCGGTGCAGGTGCTCCGGGGGTTGCGGGTGCTCAGCTGGACGGCGCTCGTCGCTGCGGTCCTGCACGCGACGACCATGCCGTTCCTGCCGGTGCTGCCGTGGCCGGTCCTGGTGCTGGCGCTCCTGGTGTTCGTGACACCGGTCGGCAAGATGGCGCTCACGGTGGTGCTCGCGCGGCTCCTGCTCGTCGGGGTGCGACCCGGTGACCACCCGCGGGGCGGGTCGGTGCACGTGCGGGTCTGGCTGGCGGAGCGGATCGCCGAGGCGGTGGACGGGCCGTCGACGGCCGGTGCGCCGTGGATCAGCTACTACGCGCGGGCGCTCGGCGCCGAGGTCGGGAAGGACGTCGACCTGCACGCGCTGCCGCCGGTGACCGGGATGCTCACGATCGGGAAGCGGGCGTCGATCGAGCCGGAGGTGGACCTCGCCGGGCACTGGTTGGACGGGGACGTGTTCCGGCTCGGGCAGGTGCGCGTCGACGCGGACGCGGTCGTGCGGAGCCGTACGACCCTGCTTCCCGGCGCGCACGTCGGTGTCGGAGCCGAGGTCGAGCCGGGGTCGGCCGTGTCCGGCCGGGTCCCCGACGGCGAGCGCTGGGCGGGCGCGCCTGCTGAACGCGTCGGGTCGGCGCGGCACGGCCGGGAGGCGCGCCCCGCCTCACGGCGTCGGTGGCTGCTGGCCTACGGGGCCGGCTCCGTGGCCGTGGCCGGGCTGCCCGTGCTCGGCGTCGCCGCCGGGGTGGCGCTGGTGTGGCTCCTCGTGGGGCCGGCCTCGTCCGTCGCTGACGCGGTCCTCCGCGCGCTGGTGTGGGTGCCGGTCGGGACGCTCGTGGCGGGTGCGGTGTACGCGCTGCTCGTCGTCGCGTCCGTCCGGCTGCTCGGCGTCGGCCTGGTGGAGGGCCGGCACCCGGTGCGGTCCCGGATCGGCTGGCAGGTGTGGTCGACCGAGCGGGTGCTCGACGCCGCACGCACCCTGCTGTTCCCGCTGTACGCGTCGCTCGTGACCCCGCTCTGGCTGCGGCTCCTCGGCGCGCGGGTCGGCCGGGACACCGAGATCTCCACCGTGCTCCTCATCCCCGCGCTGACGCAGATCGCGTCGGGGGCGTTCCTCGCCGACGACACGATGGTCGCCACGTACGAGCTCGGCGGCGGCCGGGTGCGGATCGGCCGGTCGAAGGTCGGGCGTCGGGCGTTCCTCGGCAACAGCGGCATGACGGGCGCCGGTCGTTCCGTGCCGCGCGAGGCGCTCGTCGCTGTGCTGTCCGCCGTGCCGAAGAAGGCCAAGCGCGGCTCGTCGTGGCTCGGGTCGCCTCCGGTGCGGTTGCGGCGGTCGACCGCGGAGTTCGACGAGGAGCGCACCTTCCGGCCGTCCCGGGCGCTCAAGGTGGCCCGCGGGTGCTGGGAGCTGCTGCGCCTGGTCGCCCCGATGGTCTCCGCGGCGATCGCGCTCGGGGTCGTCGGCACGCTGCTGGCGCTGTGGGGTGCGGTCGGCACCGGCTGGACCGTGCTGCTCGCCGGGCCCGTGCTCATCGTCGCCGGTGCCGTCGCCGCCCTCGTGTCCACCGCGGCGAAGTGGGTGTTCGTCGGCCGGATCACCGTCGGCGAGCACCCGCTGTGGTCGTCGTTCGTCTGGCGCAACGAGGTGCAGGACACCTTCGTCGAGACCGTCGCGCGGCCGTGGTTCGCCGAGCAGGCCACCGGCACCCCGGCGCTCGCCGCGTGGCTCCGGAGCCTCGGCGCCACGATCGGGCGCGGCACCTGGCTCGAGACCTACTGGCTGCCCGAGGCCGACCTGGTGACGATCGGCGCCGGTGCGTCGGTGGCGCGGGGCACGGTCGTGCAGACGCACCTGTTCCACGACCGTGTGATGCAGCTCGACACCGTCACCCTGGACGCCGGGGCGACGCTCGGGCCGCACAGCGTGGTCCTGCCCGCGGCCGGGATCGGCGCCGGCGCGACGGTCGGTCCCGCGTCGCTCGTCATGCGCGGCGAGCAGGTGCCCGGCGGGACGCACTGGGCGGGCAACCCCATCGCTCCGTGGACAGCGGGCGCGCCGACCGTGGCAGACTGACCGGCACCGTGAAGCCGACCAACGCCGTGACGTCGAACCCGGACGCCGACCCGTACACACCGCACAGCGGCGACCGTCGGTGGAGCGCACGTCACTACGACCTCCGGCTCGGGTACCGGGTGGCGACGAACCGGCTCGACGCCACCGCCACGGTCACCGGCCACGCGGTCGAGGACCTGGACCGCATCGTGCTCGACCTGCACGGGCTGACCGTCGACCGGGTGGACGTCGACGGGACCCGCGCGCGGAAGGCCTCCACGGGGACGCACAAGACCACCGTGACCCCGGCCGCGCCGATCGCGGCGGGGACCGAGTTCACCGTCCACGTCCGGTACCACGGCACACCGCACCCGCTCCGCAGCCCGTGGGGCCAGATCGGGTGGGAGGAACTGACCGACGGCGTGATCGTCGCGGCGCAGCCCACCGGGGCGCCGTCCTGGTTCCCGTGCAACGACCGTCCGGACGACAAGGCCACCTACCGGTTCGAGATCACCGCCGAGGCCGCGTACGACGTCGTGGCGAACGGGGACCTGCTCGGCAGGGAGCGTGCCAGGGCCGGCACGACCTGGACCTACGCCACGACCGAACCGATGGCCACGTACCTGGCGACCGTGCAGATCGGTCGCTACCGGACGACGAAGCTCCGGGGCTCGCTCGTCCCGGTCACCCTGCACCACCCCGCCGGCCTCGCGAGCGCCGCCAGGACCGACTTCGGGCAGGTGCCGGACATGCTCGCGCTCTACGCCGACCGCTTCGGCCCGTACCCGTTCGCCGCGTACGGCGTCGTGGTGACCGACGACGAGCTCGAGATCCCCCTCGAGGCGCACGGGCTCGCCGTGTTCGGCCGGAACCACGTCGACGGCGAGCACGGCACGGACCGGTTGATCGCACACGAGCTCGCCCACCAGTGGTTCGGCAACTCGGTGACGGTCACGCGGTGGCGGGACATCTGGCTGCACGAGGGCTTCGCCTGCTACGCCGAGTGGCTGTGGTCGGAGCACCGCGGCGGCGACACGGCCGACGTCCTCGCCGACCGGTACCGCCAGGGGCTGCTCGGGCACCGGCAGGACCTCGTCGTGGCCGACCCCGGCGCGGCGGACATGTTCGACGACCGCGTCTACAAGCGCGGGGCACTCGCCCTGCACGCGGTCCGGCGGACCGTCGGGGACGACGCCTTCTTCGCCGGGCTGCGCACGGTGACCGGACGGCACCAGCACGGATCGGTCCGGCCGGATGACGTGCTGGACGCGTTCGCCGGTGCCGCGGGCACGAGCGTCGAGGCCGTCCGCGCGGTGACCGCGCCGTGGATCGATGAACCGGGCGTGCCGCCGCTGCCCGCCGGCCCCTCAGCCCGCTGAGTCGGCGAGGTCGGGTGCGCAGCTGACCTCGTCCCAGACGGCGTCGAGCGACAGCCCGACCACGCCGGCGACCGAGGCGATGGTCGCGAACGCCGGCGTCGCGATGCGGCCCGTCTCGATCTTCCGCAGCGTCTCGGGCGAGACACCGGCCGCGAGTGCCGTGTCGAGGATGGACCGCGGGCCACGCGCTCGCCGGAGCAGGGCCCCGAGGCGGCGCCCGCGGGCGACCTCGTCGGGGCGGAGCGGGAGTCTGACCATGGTCCCGATGATAGTACCGGCAGAACAATACCGGTACGATCATCCCATGATCGAGATCCTCACCCCTGCTGACGTGACGAAGGCCCGCGCGACCGGCGCCCTCGTCGGCACCATCCTGCAGACCCTGCGCGACCGGAGTCGGGTCGGTACGAACCTGCTCGAGCTCGACCGCTGGGCGAAGGCGATGATCGAGGACGCCGGCGCCGAGTCCTGCTACGTCGACTACGCCCCGTCGTTCGGGCGGGGACCCTTCGGCCACCACATCTGCACCGCAGTGAACGACGCGGTGCTGCACGGCCTCCCCCACGACCGGGCGCTCGCCGACGGCGACCTCCTGACGCTCGACCTCGCCGTGACGCTCGACGGCATCGCCGCCGACGCCGCGATCAGCTTCGTGGTGGGCACACCGGACCCGGCGGACACCGCGCTCATCGAGGCCACCGAGCGCGCCCTCGCCGCCGCGATCGCGGTCGCCGGCCCAGGCGTGAAGACCGGCGACCTGTCGCACGCGATCGGAACGGTGCTGCACGACGCCGGCTACCCGGTCAACGTGGAGTTCGGCGGCCACGGGATCGGGTCGACGATGCACCAGGACCCGCACGTGTCGAACACCGGACGCCCCGGACGCGGCTACACGCTGCGCCCCGGACTCCTGCTCGCGCTCGAGCCGTGGGTGATGGCGGACACCGACGTCCTCGTCGCGGACCCCGACGGATGGACCCTCCGCAGTGCGACCGGCGCACGGACGGCGCACACCGAACACACCATCGCCGTCACCGAGGACGGCGCCGAGGTGCTCACGCTCCCCCGCTGACCCCGTCCTCGCGCACCGACGTCAGGACGACGGGCAGGCCACCGGTCGCGACCGCGACGACGAGGTCCCGCTCGGGTCGGAACAGCGCCAGGGGGTGCGCCACCCCGTCGAACAGCGCCGTCCCGCGGTTCACGTCCACGTCGACGGCCGTCGGGTCCACACGGAGTCCGCGGCCGTCACGCTTGAGGACCGCCTCCTTCGCCGCCCAACAGGCGGCGAGCACCCGCACGTCACCGGCGGCCCGGTCCCGCTCGCCGGACGTGAAGGCGTCGAGCGGTGCCGCAGCGACCCGGGACACCCGCTCGACGTCGACACCCACGGCCTCCGGGCCGACCGCCAGCGCGAGGGTCCCACCGGTACGGGCCAGGCTCACCCCGACGGCGGAGCCGTCGATCCGCGCCCAGGGACGGCCGTGCGCGGTGTCGCCGCAGTGCGGGCAGACGCGCCCCGCGCGCACGGCGGAGCGGTCGACGGCGAGGGCCGACGCGACCGCCGTGAGCAGCGCCTCCCGATCGTCCGCCCTGGACGCCCCCGTGGGGGCGAGCGTCAGGACGACGTGCGGGAGGCGCGGGAGACTCACGCGGCGAGCCTACGGTCGGCGCGCGCGAGGAGGGCGGATCAGGCGTGCGTGAGCGCGATGAGCGCGACGTTCATCGTGCTGTAGAGCCCCTCGGACCGGGTGGCCTGGCGGACACGGCCGCGGAGGACCTCGTACCGGCCGTTGTGCTCGCGCACGAAGCCGATGACGCCGCTGGCGGGTGTCGACACGCGGTGGTAGCCGTCCTCGAGTGGGACGACCTCGGTGCTGGTTGTTCGCTCCATTGCTGTTCCCCTGTCTCGTTCGTCGTCGAACGCGTCCCCCACCATACCCCGGTCCGGGGGACAACTCCTGCGCGGGAGGGGTGTTCGACAGGGGTTCGTCCACACTCTGCCCGAGCACTGCGTCGCCTGGATAGACTCCGGGCAACAGCGCTCCGGGGCGCGGTTCCGGGGGTCCCCGGGGCGGTCGACCGGCGACGGACGGAGGACGGATGCGAGCGGTCCAGGGCGGATCGACCACGAGCAGGACGACGGCGGACAGGGGGACAGCGCGCCTGGTCGGCCGGGTGGCCGCGGCACTGGTCGCCGTGCTCCTCGTCCTCGCTCCGGCGGCGACGGCCCGTGCCACCGCCCCGGTCGACCTCGGTGGTGCCTACGTGCTCGACGAAGCGAACGTCCTGACGTCCTCGCAGCAGTCCCGCGTCGAGTCCGCCGTGCAGGACCTCTACTCGTCGACGCAGACGCAGCTCTACGTCGTCTTCGTCCCCACCTTCTCGGAGCCCTCGGACCACACCGCTTGGGGCACGGCCACGATGCAGCGCAACCAGATCGACCGCGACTCGATCCTGCTCTCCGTGGCCGTCGACGACCGCGACTACGACGTCCAGCAGACGAACGTCACCGACATCTCGGAGTCGGACGTCGCGTCGGCGGTCGACCGTGACCTCCTGCCCGCGCTCAAGCAGGACGACTGGTCGGGCGCCGCACTCGCCTTCGCGAACGGGCTGGCCGCCACGCAGGCGCCGCCGGACCTGACGTGGCTCTGGATCCTGCTCGCCGTCATCGTCGTCGCCGGCATCGTCGTCGTCCTCGTCCTCCGCGGGCGGAACAAGCGCCGCACGGCCGCCGCGGCGGCAGCGCAGGAGGCGTCCCTCCGCGACCTCGAGCGCACCGCGGGCGGGGCGCTGGTCACCATCGACGACGAGCTCCGGACCGCCGAACAAGAGGTCGGCTTCGCCACCGCGCAGTTCGGAGCGGACGCGGCCCAGCCGTTCGCCGACGCCGTCGCGGCAGCGCAGCGGGCGGTCCGGAAGGCCTTCACGTTCCAGCAGCAGCTGGACGACGAGGTCCCCGACAGTCCGCAGCAGCGCGCCGACTGGGCGAACCAGATCATCGCCATCTGCGAGCAGGCCCACGCCGCGATCGAGGAGCAGACCGAGTCCTTCGACCGGCTCCGTTCGCTCGAGGACGGCGTCGAGGACGCCGCAACGGCCCTCACCCGGGCCGTGGCCGACGCGCCCGCCTCGGTCAGCGCCGCCGACGCAGCCCTCCAACGGGTGCGCGCCGCGTACACCGGACGGACCCTCGCCACGGTGGCGGACAGCGTCGACCAGGCACGGCACGTGCTCGCCTACGCCACCGAGCGGTCCGACGCGGCCACCGCCGCGATCGCCGCCGGCGACAAGGGCGAGGCTGTCGTGGCCGTGCGCGACGCGCAGCACGCCCTCGCCCAGGTCCAGCAGCTCACCGCCGGGGCGACCGCCGCCGAGCGGACCTTCGCCGAGGCCACCGCCCGCGCCGAGGCGATGCGGGCCGACATCGCCGGCGACGTCGCCGCGGCACGCTCCCTGACGGGCAGCCCCGAGCTCTCCGCCGCGGTCGTCCGCGCCGAGACGGTGCTCCGCCAGGGCCTCGATCCGAAGGACCCGATCGCGGCGGTCGACGCGCTCACCGGGGCGAACACCGACATCGACCAGGCCATCGCCGCCGCCCGCGGCGCCGAGGAGCAGCGGCGGCGAGCGTCCAGGGCGCTGGACGACGCCCTGCGCGACGCGCGGAACCGCATCAGCCAGGCGCGCGAGTTCATCGCGCTGCACCGCGGCGCGGTCGGGCCGACGGCGCGCACCCGGCTGTCCGAGGCCGAGCGCGCGCTCGACGACGCCGTCCAGCTCGCCACGACCGACCCCGGTCAGGCGCTGCAGGCCGCCCGTGCTGCCGAGCAGTACGCCGCCGCGGCGATAAACGCCGCGAACGACGACATGGGCGGCTGGGGCGGCGGCGGGTTCGGTGGCGGCGGCAACGGCAACGGCAACGGCGCGCAGCTCGGCGGGCTCGTCACCGGCCTCGTCCTCGGCGGCCTGCTCGGCGGTCGGGGCGGCAGCTACGGGGGCGGCTCCTTCGGCGGGGGCGGCTTCGGCGGCGGCGGCTTCGGCGGCGGCGACGGCGGGGGCTTCGGCGGCGGGGGCTTCGGCGGCGGGGGCGGCTTCGGCGGCGGCGACGGCGGCGGGGGCGGCTTCTCCGGCGGCGGCCGGTTCTGACCGCCGTCCCACCAGCGACGCCACCGCGCTCCGGCAGCGACCACCACGGACCATCCAGATCCCAGGAACACCCACATCCCAGGAAAGGGAACAGCAATGGCAAAGCAGACGATCTTCGGTCGCATCTCGACCCTCGTCCGGGCGAACATCAACCAGCTCATCGACGACGCCGAGGACCCGCAGAAGATGCTCGACCAGCTCGTGCGCGACTACACGAACAACATCGCCGACGCGAAGACGGCGATCGCGCAGACGATCGGCAACGTCCGTCTGCTCGAGCAGGACCACGAAGAGGACAAGCGCGCCGCCGTCGAGTGGGGGCAGAAGGCCGCCAACGCCTCGAGCGCCGCCGACAAGTACCGCGCCGAGGGCAAGACCGCCGAGGCCGACAAGTTCGACAACCTCGCCAAGATCGCCATCGGCAAGCAGATCGCCGCCGAGCAGGAGGTCAAGGACGCCGAGCCGAACCTCGCCTCGCAGAACGAGGCCGTCGAGAAGCTCAAGACCGGCCTCGCCGGGATGGAGCAGAAGCTCGAGGAGCTCCGGGCGAAGCGCGACAACCTCGTCGCCCGCGCGAAGACCGCCGAGGCACAGTCCAAGGTCAACGACGCGCTCGGCAACATCGACGTGCTCGACCCGACGAGCGACCTCGGCCGCTTCGAGGAGAAGGTCCGCCGCGAGGAAGCGAAGGTCCTCGGCCAGCAGGAGCTGCAGTCGTCGAGCCTCGACGCCCAGTTCGAGAGCCTCGAGGACGTCGGCAAGGACGCCGAGGTCGAGGCCCGGCTCGCGGCCCTGAAGTCCGGCGGCTCGCCCAGCATCTGACGCGCTCCCTGACGACGCCGGACCCCAGCTGACAGACTGACACGATGCAGTTCCTCGTGGTCGGTCAGTGGCAGGGTTCGGCGTCGTCGCGCGCGATGCGCCTCGGGGACGGGGCATCGGCCATCGCGGCCGACCTCCCGCGGGCGGCCACCACCGTCGTCGACGTGCCCGCCGGCGCCGGTGACCGCCTCGAGACGGCCGTCGCCCGCTACACCTCGGTCCTGACGGTCGCCGAGCGCGTCGCCGAGGAGACCGCCGTCGCCAGCGAACCCGTGCTCGTCGTCGGCGGCGACGGCGCGAGCGTCCTCGGGGCCACGGCCGGGCTCGGGCCGGACACGGCCTTCGTCCGCATCGCCGGGTCGAGCGGCTTCCGCCCCCTGAACCGCGCGCAGCCGGTCGCCGCCGAGACCGCGGTGCTCCGCATCCTCGTCGACCGGCCGGACGACCTGTTCCCCGCCCTCCCGACCCTGCCGCCGTCCTCGATCGTGCTGGCGGGCATCCGCGGCGCCGAGGAGTCCGAGCTGAACGCCCTCGACCGCGCGGGCGTCGGGCACCTCGACGTCGACGCCGCCACCCCGGACGCCATCGCCGCCGCCGTGGACGCCACCGGCGCCGAGGCCGTGTTCGTGCACGTCGACCTCGACGTCCTCGACCCGTCCGAGGTGGACGGTCTGCTCGAGCCGGTGCCGTTCGGACTCGACGGCGCCGGGCTCGTCGAGCGCATCCAGGCGGCGACCCGCGGTCGGCGCCTCGTCGGGGCCGCACTGACCGGGTTCGCCCCGGTCGACCCCGACCGCGCCGTCGACGACCTCGGCGTGATCCTCCGCGCCGTCGGGGCGCTCACCAGCGCCTCGCGGGCCGCCTGATCCGGTCCGCGTCGCGTTCGGCTCGCCCCGTGCCGGCTCGCGTACGCTCGGCTCCATGACGGACTACGACCTCATCGTGATCGGCGCCGGCGCAGTCGGCGAGAACGTGGCGGACTACGCCGGGAAGCGGGGGCTCAGCGTCGCCGTCGTGGAGGCCGAGCTCGTCGGCGGCGAGTGCTCGTACTGGGCGTGCATGCCCTCGAAGGCGCTCCTGCGCAGTGGCCACGCCCTCGCCGCGGCGAAGCGGCTCGACGGAGCGAAGCAGGCCGTCACCGGCGAGCTCGACGCCGCCCGGGTCCTCGCCCGTCGCACCTCCTTCACCTCGGACTGGAAGGACGACAGCCAGGTCGCATGGCTCGAGTCCGCCGGCATCGACCTGATCCGCGGGCACGCCCGCATCACCGGCCCGAAGACGATCGAGGTCGACGGCGAGACGCACACGGCCCGCGCCGCCGTGGCGGTCGTCACCGGCTCCCTGCACACGCTGCCCCCGGTGCCGGGTCTCGCCGAGGCGAAGCCGTGGGGCACGCGCGAGGGCACCAGCGCCCAGCAGGTCCCCGAGAGCCTGCTCGTGATCGGCGGCGGCGTGTCCGGCTCGGAGCTGACGACCGCGTGGGCGTCGCTCGGCGCGAAGGTCACCCTCGTCGCCCGGCACGGTCTGCTCGGCGGCATGGAGCCCTTCGCCGGTGAGCTCGTCGCGGACTCCCTGCGCGAGCTCGGCGTCGACGTCCGCACCGGCGTGAACCCGGTCCGTGTCGACCGTGACGAGCACGGCCTCGTCACGACGGAGCTCGACGACGGCACCACGGTCATCACGAGCGAGGTGCTCGCCGCCACCGGCCGCGCCGCCCACACGCGTGACCTCGGGCTCGAGACCGTCGGCCTGACCGCGGGCGACTGGCTCGACGTCGACGACACCATGCTCGTGCACGGCACCGACTGGCTGTACGCCGTGGGCGACGTCAACCACCGCGTCCTGCTCACCCACCAGGGCAAGTACCAGGCCCGTGCCGCCGGCGAGGCGATCGCGGCCCGGTACCAGGGAACGCCGCTGCACACCGAGCCGTGGGGCGCCCACGTCGCCACCGCCGACCACGCCGCCTCGCCGCAGGTCACCTTCACCGACCCCGAGGTCGCGAGCGTCGGCCTGACCGAGGCGAAGGCCCGCGAGCAGGGGCTGAACGTCCGTGCCGTCGAGTACGACCTCGGAGCCGTCGCCGGGTCCGCGCTGCAGGCCGACGGCTACACGGGTCGGGCGAAGATGGTCGTCGACGAGGACCGGAAGGTCGTCGTCGGCGTCACGTTCGTCGGTCAGGACGTCGCCGAGATGCTGCACGGCGCCACCGTCGCCGTCGTGGGCGAGGTGCCGGTCGACCGCCTCTGGCACGCCGTGCCGGCCTACCCGACCATGAACGAGATCTGGCTGCGCCTGCTCGAGACGTACGGCCGCCCGGAGTAGCGGTGCGGAACGTCCTGCTCGACTCCCCCGTGTCCCGCGCCGGGTGGGCGTTCGCGACGGCGGTCGGACTGGCCGTCGGCGTGCCGCTGTCCACCGGGCGGGTCCGGGTGGTCGACGGGCTCGTCGTGTGCACGGGGCTGCCCCGGTGGGTGTTCCGGCGCGGCGGCACCTGTGTCGGGTCGGTGTACCTGACGCGTGACAACGACGGTGACCGGGTGCTTCGGCACGAGCGGGTGCACGTCGAGCAGTGGCGTCGGTACGGCATGCTCATGCCGGTCGTCTACGCGCTGGCCGGTCGCGACCCGCTGCGGAACCGGTTCGAGGTCGAAGCGGGCCTGGAGGACGGCAACTACCGCTGACCCACTCGCCCACCAGCGTCGCGCGCAGAGCGTCGAGCGCGCGGCGCCCGCCCCGCACCCGCCCGGGGCTCAGGCCGCGCGGCGCCGAGGGACGACGAGGGGCGTACCCGTCTCCGGGTCCGCCACCACCACGCACGGCAGGCCGAAGACGTCCTCGACGAGGTCGGCCGTCACCACCGCCGACGGCGGCCCGGCGGCCACGACCGCCCCGTCCCGCATGGCGATGACGTGCGTGGCGTACCGGGCGGCCTGGTTGAGGTCGTGCAGCACGGCGACGACCGTCCGCCCGGCCGCGTGCAGTGCCGACGCCAGCTCGAGGACGTCGTACTGGTGCGCGATGTCCAGGAACGTCGTGGGTTCGTCGAGCAGGACGATGTCCGTCTCCTGCGCCAGGACCATCGCGATCCACACCCGCTGTCGCTGCCCGCCCGACAGCTCGTCGACGCTCCGGTCGGCGAGGGCGACGGTCTCGGTCTGCTCCAGTGCGGCCTGCACGGCCACACGGTCCGAGCCGGAGGTCGGGTGCAGCAGGTCCTGGTGCGGGAAGCGTCCCCGGGACACGAGGTCACGGACGGTGATGCCGTCCGGCGCGAGCGGCGTCTGCGGCAGCATCCCGACCCGCCGTGCCACGGCCTTCGGACGGTACGAGTCGATCGAGGCACCGTCGAGGAACACCGTGCCGGCGCTCGGCTTCAGGGTGCGCGCGAACGCCTTCAGCAGCGTCGACTTGCCGCAGGCGTTCGGGCCGACGATGACCGTCAGCTCGCCGTCGGGCACGTCGACGTCGAGGTCGGACACGACGACGCGGTCGTCGTACGCGAGCGTCAGCCCGCGGGCACCGAGCGCGGTGGTCGGGACGGTGCCGAGACCGTCACCCGCCGCGGCTCGGCTCAATGCTCGGCCTTGCCGTGCCGCCAGTACCCCATGAACGCGACCTGCTCACGGGCGAGCCCGACGCCCCGGACGAGGTGGCGCCGCAGTTCCTTCACGCACGCGGCCTCGCCCGCGATCCACGCGTACACGGGTCGGGACGGCTCGGCCGACGGGACGTCCCACAGCACCTGCTCGTCGACGTCCACCTCGGCGAGCTCCGCGACCGCACCGCGAGCGGCCCCGGCGCCGACGGTCGACGCCCACGCGTGCACCTGGTCGGTCATCCGGACGCCGTGCGAGGCGCCGTTCCGCGCGATCCACCGGACCTCGACCCCGGCGGGCGCCGTGACCGGCAGACGGTCGGCGTCGGTCGGGACCTCGATGAAGACGTGGCCGACCGTTGCGACGTCGAGCGCCTCGAGGATCGCGCAGATCGCGGGGGCGGCGGTCTCGTCACCGGCGAGCAGGATGCGGTGCGCGTCACCCGGGTCGAACTCGGCGGCGCCGGAGGGCAGCTCCGCCGGCGACGAGGGCTCAGCCGGACCGACGATGCGGAGTTCCTCGCCGACGCGGCACGAGGAGACCCACCGGGACGCGGGGCCGGTGTCGCCGTGCGCGACGAAGTCGATGTCGAGCTCACGCGCGTCCGGTCGGAACGACCGCACGGTGTAGGTGCGGAGCGGGTTCCGGACGGCGTCCGGCAGGGCACGCCAGGCGGCGTACCAGTCCTCGCCGTCGGGCAGGTCGGTGAACCCGTGGCCGGGGATCGGGAGCACGACCTTGATCCGCTGGTCGAGGCCCACCGAGGAGAACTCGGCGAGGGCGTCCCCGGTCAGCGTCACCCGCACGAAGGAGGGGGTGAGCGGGGTGACGGCTGCCACACGGACGGAGAAGACACGGTACCGGGCAGCCACCCCTCGAGTATGGCATGCCTTACCTAAGAGACCCAAGGGTCCGACGGGTGCGAGGATCGTCGCCGTGACCACCGATCTCACCGACCACGTCGCCGACGGCGACGACGAGTTCGCGGACCTCGCCGACCTCGCCCGCGCGAGCGGCGTGACGGCGCCGCTGCGCGCCTCCAGGCAGGTGGTCCGCACCGCGGCCGGGCAGGAGATCGCCGCCATCCGGTGGGACACGGCGGACGGCCGGGAGGCGCGGGTCACCTACCTGCACGGGCTCGGCATCGACGCGCACAGCTTCGACCAGACGGCGCTCGCCGTCGGCGAGCCCGCCGTCGCCGTCGACCTGCCCGGGCACGGTCGGTCCGGCTGGCGCGCGGACGCGGACTACGCGGCCGCCGTCACGGCGCCGGGCGTGCTCGACGCGCTCGACGCGCTCGCGGTCCCCCCTGGCATCGTCGTCGGACACTCCCTCGGCGCCATCCTGGCGGCGCGGCTGGCGGCCACCGCTCCGGAGCGCGTCACCGGTCTGGTGCTCGTCGACATGTCGCCGGACTTCGCGCAGCGCGCCGTCGACCGCATCGCCCGGGCCCTCGAGGACGAGGAGCCGTTCGCCTCCCTGGAGCAGGTCGTCGACCGCGCCGTCGAGGCCCGCGTCGGCGACGACCGCGCGGTGCTCCTCCGCGAGGCCAGGCACACCACACGGCTCGGCGCGGACGGCCGGCTCGTCCGACGACACCACTTCCCGCACCTGCCCGAGGGCCGCACCGCCTCGGTCGGCAGGTTCGCCGACGCGTGGCCGGACCTCGAGGCGCTCGACGTGCCGATCCTCCTCGTGCGCGGGGACCGCGGGTACGTCTCGCCGAAGCTGCACGCCGGGTTCGCGGATCGCCTGCCGGACGCCGAGATCGTCACCGTCTCCGCACGGCACGCGGTGCAGAACCAGGCGCCCCTCGAACTGGCGTCGGCGATCCGGGCATGGGCGGAGCGCCACGGATTGTTGCACCCGATCGAAGAACCGTCGCCGGGAGCCCCCGAGCGCCGGTACCCTCGTGCGAGCGCGCGTGCAGAACCCGCCCCGCGCCCGGAAGGAACCCACACCCCATGAGTCCGCTCCTCCCCCGCAGCACCTCCCGACTCCGCCGCGCGGCACTGGCCGCCTCGGCACTCGCCGTCGCGTCGGCACTCGTGCTCACCGGCTGCTCCGGATCGTCGAACCAGGACGGCGGCCCCGACGCCACCGTCCGCGTCGGCCTGGTGCTCGAGCCGACCAGCCTCGACATCCGCACGCAGTCCGGAGCGGCACTCGACCAGGTGCTCATCGACAACGTCTACCAGGGCCTCGTCGGGCGCACGGCGACGGGCGACGTCCGCGACGTCCTGGCGTCGAAGCACGAGGTCTCGTCGGACGGTCTCACCTACACCTTCACGCTGCGCACGGGTGCCACGTTCCAGGACGGCAAGGACGTCACCGCCGCCGACGTCGTGTGGTCGCTGCAGCAGGTCAAGGCGAACGCCTCCTGGATCGACTCGGCCAAGCTGGCGAACGTCGCGTCCATCACGTCGCCCTCCGCCGACACCGTCGTCCTGCGCATGACGAAGCCGGACTCCGACCTGCTGTGGAACCTCACCGGGCGGGCCGGGCTGGTCCTCGAGAAGGCGGCGGACAACGACCTCTCCGACTCCGCGAACGGCACCGGCCCCTACGAGATCGCCAGCTGGAAGCAGGGCGACTCCCTGACCTTCCGGCGGAACCCCGACTACTGGGGCCCGAAGGCCAAGGTCGCGAAGATCGTCTTCCGCTACATCACCGACCCCTCGACGGCCGTCAACGCGATGGCGAACGGCGACCTCGACGTCCTGAACCCGGTCGACGGCACCCTGCGGAGCCAGCTGCAGGGCAACCAGGACATCGCGCTGCACACCGGCAAGACGACCGACAAGTACACGCTCGCCTTCAACGACACGAAGGCACCGTTCACCGACAAGCGGGTCCGCCAGGCGATCCGGCAGGCCATCGACCCGAAGGCGCTCATCAAGGCCATCGGCGGCACCGGCGTCGAGCAGGGCGGTCCGATCCCGGAGCTCGACCCCGGCTACCAGGACCTGACCGACATCGACGCGTACGACCCCGACAACGCGAAGAAGCTCCTGTCCGCGGCGGGTGCGACGGACCTCAGGTTGACGCTCACCTACGCGAACGTCTACCCGACGACCATCGGCGACGTGCTGAAGTCACAGCTCGCCGACGTCGGCATCACCCTCACCGTGAAGCGCGTCGACTTCGCGACCTGGCTCTCGCAGGTCTTCGAGAAGCCGAAGTCCGGCCAGCGCGACTTCGACATGTCGGTCGTCGACCACGTCGAGGCCCGCGACTTCGGCAACTGGGCGAACCCGGACTACTACTTCGGCTACGACAACCCCGAGGTGCAGTCCCTCTACGCCGACTCCGTGGCGACGACCTCCGAGGCCGAGAAGGTCAAGGACCTCCAGCAGGCCGCGCGGATCGTCAGCGAGGACGCGGCCGGCGAGTGGCTGTACACCGCGACGGAGATCACCGCCATCCGGAAGGGCGTCACCGGGTTCCCGTACGACGGCGGCAACTCCCGGCTCGACCTGTCGAAGCTCGCCGTCGGGTGAGGCCGTCCGCTCCCGTAGCATCGGTGTCGTGACCCGGTTCCTGGTCGGGCGGCTCCTGCTGCTCGTCGTCGGCCTGCTCGTGGCGAGCATCATCATCTTCGCCACCCTGCGGGTCCTCCCGGGCGACGTCGCGCAGATCGTCGCCGGCACGCAGTCGTCCCCGGAGCAGGTGGCCGAGCTCCGGCAGCAGCTGGGGCTCGACCGGCCCGTCGTCGTGCAGTACCTCGACTGGATCGGCGGGGTCGTCCGCGGCGACCTCGGACGCTCGCTCGTGACCGACGGCCAGGTGGCCCCGGAGATCGCGCAGAAGCTGTCGGTGACGTTGCCCCTGGCCGCGATGTCACTGGTGGCCGCGCTCGTGATCGGGGTGCCGCTCGGCGTGCTCGCCGCCGTCCTCCGGCGTCGTCCCGGCGGCGCCGTGATCGGCTTCGTCGCGCAGGCGGTCGCCGCGGTACCGGTCGTCTGGGCGGGCATGCTCCTCGTCGCGCTGTTCGCGGTGACGCTGCACTGGCTGCCCACCCAGGGCTTCCCCCTCGACGGATGGGACGAACCCGGGCGGGGGTTCGCATCGCTCGTCCTGCCGGCGCTGACGATCGGTGCCGTCGAGGGTGCCGTGATCCTGCGGTTCACCCGGTCCGCCACCCTCGGGGTCCTCGACGCCGACCACGTCCGCACCGCCGCGGCCATCGGCCTGACCCGAACGCAGGCGCTGCTCCGGCACGGCCTGCCCTCGGTGGCGCTCACCGTGCTGGCCGTCCTCGGGGTCCAGATCGCCGGACTGCTCGTCGGGGCCGTCGTCGTCGAGCAGCTGTTCTCCCTCCCCGGTGTCGGACGCATGCTCGTCACCGACGTCGGTCGCCGTGACATCACCAAGGTGCAGTCCGAGCTGCTCGTGCTCACCGGCCTGGTGCTGCTCGTCGGCTTCGCGGTCGACGTCGTCCACCGTGCGCTCGACCCCCGCCAGCGGGAGGTGTCCGAGTGATCCGCCGTGTCCTCGCCCGTCCCACCGGTGCCTTCGCCGTCGTCGTCCTCGGTCTGCTCCTCGTCCTCGCCGCGGTCTCGCTCGTCTGGACGCCGCAGGACCCGTTCCGCGCCGATCCGTTCCACCAGTGGGAGGCGCCGGGCGCCGCGCACTGGTTCGGCACCGACGCCGCCGGACGGGACATCGCGAGCTACCTGCTCGCCGGCACCCGCACCACCGTGCTCGTCGCGGTCGGCTCCGGCGTGATCGCGAGCGTCGTCGGCATCGTCCTGACCGCCGTCGGTTCGCTCACCGCGCGTTGGGTCCGCGAGGGCACGGCCGTGCTGCTCGACATCCTCGTGGCGTTCCCGACCCTGCTCACGGCGATGCTCCTCACCGCGATCGCAGGCGGGTCGCTCGGTGTCGTCGTCGTCAGCGTCGGCCTGTCGTTCGGTGTCACCATCGCGCGGGTCGCACGCGGCGAGATCCGGCGCATCGCCCGGAGCGACTACGTCACCGCGGCGCGGGCGTCCGGCGTCGGCGGGGCCGGCGTGCTCTTCCGGCACCTCGTGCCGAACGCCGCACCGCTCTTCACCGTCCAGCTGTCCCTGGCGATGGCGACGGCGGTCCTCGCCGAGGCGGGTCTGTCCTACCTCGGCTACGGCGCCGGCTCGGACACGGCGTCGTGGGGCAGTCTGCTCTCCGACCTGCAGACGTACATCGGCGTGCACCCGTGGAGCGCGACCTGGCCGGGTGCCGCCATCGCCCTCGTGGTCGCCGCGCTGTCCCTGCTCGGCGACGCCGTGCGGGACGCGTCGGACCCGCGCCTGACCACCGGCGATCGTGCCTCCGGTTCCCGCGGAGGCGACGAGCGCCGCGGCGGACGCAGCGACGAGCGCGCCGGCGCCGGCGCCGACGACCCGGCCACACCGAGCACGGGGGTGACCGCATGACCGCAGCGACCGGTCTCGAGGTGCGCGGCCTGACGGTCCGCATCGACCGTCGGACGATCCTCGACGACGTGACGTTCACCGTGCCTCCCGGCCGTCGGGTCGGCGTCATCGGCGCGAGCGGATCCGGCAAGTCGATGACCTCGTTGACCCTGATGGGGTTGGAGCCGAGCGGCGCGGACGTCGCCGGGAGCATCCGGCTGGACGGCACCGAGCTCGTCGGGCTGCCGGACCGGGAGCGCGCGCGGCACCGCGGGTCCGGCATCGCGATGGTGTTCCAGGAGCCGGGCACCGCCCTCGACCCCCTGCGGCGCGTCGGCGCGCAGGTCGCTGAACCGCTCCGGATGCACCGCGGACTGGACCGACGCGCGGCGACCGCGGCCGCCGTCACCCTCGCGGGGTCCGTGGGGCTGCCCGACCCGGCGTCGCTCCTGCGGCAGTACCCCCACCAGCTGTCCGGCGGTCAGCGGCAGCGGATCTGCATCGCGATGGCGATGGCCGGCGAGCCGTCGTACCTCGTCGCCGACGAACCGACCACGGCGCTCGACGTCACGACCGAGGCGCGCATCCTCGAGCTGTTCGAGGGCCTCCCGGCGGGGATGGTCTTCGTGACGCACGACCTGGCCGTGCTCGCCCGGATCGCCGACAGCGCCGTCGTGCTCGATGCGGGCCGGGTCGTCGAGCAGGGGTCGGTGGCGTCGCTCCTCGCAGCGCCGCAGCACCCCGCGACGGTCGCTCTGGTCGAGGCCGCCCGTGCGACCGCGCGCCGGACCGGGGGTGCGTCGTGACCGCCGTCCTCGAGGGGAGCGGGCTCCACCGCACCTACCGGCTCCCCCGCCGCGGACCCTTCGAGCCGGGTCCCGTCCGCACCGCCGTCGACGGCGTCGACCTGACGGTCGCGCCCGGCGCGCGGCTCGGGATCGTCGGCGAGTCCGGGTCCGGCAAGTCGACCCTGGTGCGGCTGCTCGCCGGCCTGGAGGCACCGTCCGCCGGCACCGTGTCGGCATCCGGTCGTCCGGTGGTCGCGTCCGGGTCCGCGGCCGCGACGCGCTGGTTCCGTCGCGAGACCGGGGTGGTGTTCCAGGACCCCTACGCGTCGCTCGACCCACGGATGCGGGTCGGCGCGATCGTCGCCGAGCCCCTCCGAGCCCTGCGGGTGCCCGGCGTGCACCGCGACCTCGTCCGCGAGGTGCTCGAGCGCGTCGACCTGCCCGCCGACGCAGCGGAGCGGTACCCGCACGAGTTCTCCGGCGGACAGCGGCAGCGGATCGCGATCGCGCGGGCAGTCGTGCACTCGCCGCGGATCCTGTTCGGGGACGAGCCGATGAGCGCTCTCGACGTGGTGGTGCGGGCCCGCGTGATCGACCTGTTCCGGTCGCTCGCCGACGACCTCGGGCTGACGCTGGTGCTCGTGTCGCACGACATCGGCGTGGTGCAGCGGCTGTGCGACACCGTGGCGGTGATGGCCGACGGCCGCGTCGTGGAGCACGGGCCGGTGTCACTGCTCGACGCGCCGCAGCACCCGGTGACGCGGGCCCTGGTGGAGGCGGCGCCGACGCTGCCGTAGGGCGCTGTGGGGCTGCGGCGGCGCGGCGGGCTGCGTCCGCGGGCCCGACTCGGAACGACATCGTCGACGTCGTACGACGACGACCATGTCGCAGCCACGCGCGCGCAACGGTTGCGCGCGCGCACCAACGACACCGCCGAGGTCGTACGACGACGACGATGTCGCGTCGGTCCCAGCGTGCGGGCTCCGGCTCGATCAGTCGCGCTGCGCTCAGCCGCCCCGGCTCACCACATCGGCGGGTGCCGCCGCTGCCACCGCAGCCGCCGCTCGAGCTGTGCGCCGATCGCGAGCAGGACCCGCTCCCCACCCGGACGCCCGATGAGCTGCACACCCATCGGCAGCCCGGCGCCGTCGGGGTGTCCCTCGGCGGTGACGCCGACCGGCAGCGTGATCGCCGGCAGCCCGGCCACGTTCGCCATCGACGTCCACGGCGAGTACGCGCACTGGCGGCGGAAGTCCTCCTCCGGGTCGTCGCCGTACCAGCCGAGCGGCCGCGGGGTCAGCGCCAGCGTCGGCGTGAGGACGGCGTCGAAGCGGTCGAACGTCCCGATGAGGGCGGCGGAGAACATGTCCAGCGCGGTCATCGCGTCGAGGACCTGCGCGCCGGTCAACGCGCGCCCGCGCGACACCAGCCACGACACCAGCGGGGTCAGGGCCGACAGGTCGATACCGGGCACCAGCGGGAGCCGCGCCGCAGAGCTCTCCCACGCGACGCGGAAGGCGTCGGCGTAGGGGGCGCGGGGCATCGCCACGTCCTCCACGCCGTGCCCGACCTCGCCGAGCACCCGCACCGCCGTGTCGACGGCGTCGCGGGCGGCCGGGTCGACGACGACGTCGACGGTGTCGTCCCACGGCGAACCGTCCAGGAGACCCACGACGAACCGTCCTTCGCCGCGGACGGCCGCGGCGGTGAAGGGGCCGTCGCCGACCTCCGGCGTGACGAGGGCGTACGGACGCGGTTCCGGCAGCCCGGTGGGTGCCACGAGGGCGTCGAGCAGCATGCCGGCGTCGGCGACGTTCCGCGTGATCGGTCCGGCGACGGAGAGCCCGCCGACACCCGACCGCCCGGGCATCGCCGGCACCCGGCCCCGGCTCGGCTTCAGCCCGACCAGGCCGTTCGCCGCCGCCGGGATCCGCACCGATCCCCCGCCGTCCGACCCCACCGCGGCGGGCAGCAACCCCGCGGCCACCGCGACCGCCGCACCGCTCGACGAGCCGCCCGGCGCCCGCGAGGTGTCGTACGGGTTCCGCGTCACGCCGAAGCGCGTCTCCGACGACGAGGACATGCCGAACTCGGGCGAGGCCGTCTTGCCGAGACTGACGGCCCCGGCCGCATCGAGCGCGGCCACGAGCGGGTGGTCCGCACCCGCGGGCGCGAGCGGCAGCGACGCGGTGCCGCTCCGCGTGGGGACCCCGGCGCGGTCGTACAGGTCCTTGTCGGCGGACGGGAGGCCCCACAACGGTCGCGACGTCGGCACGCGGTCCCCGAGGTGCTCGGCCCGGTCCCGCGCAGCGTCGGCCGTGACCGTCACGAAGGCACCGAGTGCCGGGTCGAGCCGGTCGATGCGTGCGAGGTAGTGCTCGGTCACCTCGAGTGCGGTGGCGTCCCCGCGTCGGATCCAGTCCCAGAGTTCCTGCGCGGCGAGGTGGTGGAGTTCGAACACGCCCCGAGCCTATGCGGCGACGACGACGGCGACGGCGGCCTCGACGGTCGACCTGCATCCTTCGGAGGATCCCCGGCAGGTGCGTCCGTTCGCCGGTCGTCCCGCGCCGCGCGGCTTCCTAGCGTCGTACCCATGACCACCACCACCGAAGACCGGCGTCACGCCGGCACCGACACCGCCCGGCGGACCGGGCTCCGCGGGGTCGTCTCGCGGCACCCGCTGACCGCGTTCGCCGTCCTCGCCCTGGGCCTCAGCTGGCTGGCGTGGATCCCCTACATCCTGTCCCCGCACGGCCTCGGCGTCTGGGACCTGCACTTCCCCGAGTTCCTCGGGTCGGCGCAGTTCACCGGTGTGCTGCCCGGGGCGCTCCTCGGGCCGCTCGGCGGCGCGTTCCTCGTCACCGCCGTCGCCGACGGCCGGCCGGGTCCGCCGGTGGGTCGGGCGACTCTGGCGGTGGCGGGTGGCCTGGTACTGGTACGCCCTGGCGCTCGTCGGGGTGCCGGCACTCATCGTCGTCACCGGTCTGCCGTTCGCCGGCGGCCAGGTGCAGGCACCGTCGCTGCTGGCCTTCGTCGCCCTGGTCCCCGGGCTCGTCGTGCAGCTGTTCACCACGGGTCTGTCCGAGGAGCCCGGCTGGCGGGACTTCGCGCTGCCCCGTCTGCAGGAACGGTTCGGCCCGCTCGGCGCCGCGGTCGTGCTCGGTCCGCTGTGGGCGCTCTGGCACATGCCGCTGTACCTGTCCGACTGGGGCGGGTGGCCGGACGCGCACTGGACGGAGCCGCTCGTGTTCGCGCTCTTCACGATCACCTTCAACGTCGTCATCACGTGGGTGTTCAACCGCACCGGCGAGAGCCTGCCGGTCGTGATGCTGCTCCACGTCGGTGTGAACAACACGATCTCGACGCTCTGGGCCGACATGTACCCGGGGATGACCGCCGGCACGATGATGCACGGCCTGGCAATCGTCTCCACGGTCGCGGCCGCCGTGCTGCTGATCGCGACCCGTGGCCGCCTCGGGTACCCCGGCCGGTCGTCAACGACCCCGGCCGCGCACGGGACGCCGACCGCCTCCGCACCCCTCGTAGGATCGAACGATGGCACCCGCTGACCCGCGCGACGCGACCGGTCCCCGCGACGCCGGGGCCACCGCCCGGGCGCACCGCCGCTCCGATATCCGCACCGCCGTCCTCACGGCGGTCGTCACCCTCGGGCTGATGCTGGCCCTCCCGCCACTCGACGCCGCCGACCCGGACGCCGGCAGCGCGGGCGCCGTGTGGCCCGCGCTCGGTGGGCTGGCGTGGAACGTCCTCGCCGCAGGGGTCCTCGCGCAGTCCGTGGTGCTCCTCGCCGCACGCCGCGCTCCGCGGGCATCGATGGTCGTCGTCGCAGCGATCCCGGTCCTGGTGGCCGCGCTCGCACCGAGCAGCCTCTTCGGCCTCACCGCCCTGCCCGTCGTCGTCTCCGTCGTGCTCGGCACGCTGCGCCTGCCGCTCCCTCGGCTCTGGCCGGCACTGGTCGGTACGGCCGTGCTCGTCGCCGCAGGGTCCGGGACCGCGTGGGCAGCCCTCAGCGGGGCGCTCCGCGCGGGTGCCGCCCAGGGCGTCCCGGCGTCCGCCGGCCAGGGCGTGCTGCAGGCCGTCGGCGCCGTCGGCCTCCCCCTCGTCGTCGCCCTCGTCGTCCGGTCCCGCCGGGACGTCCGCGCAGCACGGGACGCCGAAGCAGCAGCCCGCTCGTCCGAGGCCGCGGCGCGCACGTCCGAGGCGTCGGCCGCGGTCCGCGAGCACGACGCCCGTGTCGACGCGGCCGTCTCCCGTGAACGCGCCGCCATGGCCCGGGAGCTCCACGACATCGCCGCCCACCACCTGTCCGGGATCGCCCTGATGTCCGCCGTCATCGACCGTCAGATCGACACCGACCCGGCGAGCGCGCACGAGGGGGTCCGCCAGGTGCGCGAGCAGAGCACCGCCGTCCTCGAGGACCTGCGCCGCCTGGTCGGCCTGCTCCGCGACGACGCGCCGGCCGAGCGTGCGGTGGAGACCGTCGCCGGCATCGTCGACCTCGTGGAGCGCGCCCGCGCCCGCACGGCCGTCGACCTCGACGTCCGTGCCGGCGACCACCCGCTGGCGGAGGGCGTCGGGCCGCTCACCCAGCTCGCGGCCTACCGCACGGTGCAGGAGGCACTCGCCAACGTCGCCCTGCACGCGCCCGGCGCGTCCTGCACGGTCGTCCTCGACGACCGGTCGCCGGACGCCCTCGAGATCCGCGTCGAGAACGGGCCCGCGACCGTCCCGTCCCAGGGCACGAGCCCCGCGGGTGGGAACGGGATCCGCGGTATGCGCGAGCGGGCGGACCTGGTCGGGGCGCGCCTCCAGACCGGTGCCACCGCGACCGGTGGCTGGGTGGTGACCCTGGTCGTCGACCGGGAGGCGCGCCCCGCGTCCGACGCGACGCCCGCCGGACCGGGGGTCGCCGAGTGATCCGCGTGTTGGTGGCCGACGACCAGCCGCTGGTCCGAGCCGGGGTGTCCGCCCTCCTGGCAGCCGAGCCGGACATCGAGGTGGTCGGGGTCGCCGCCGACGGCGGCGAGGCGCTCGCCATTGCGCGCCGTACCCGGCCGGACGTGGCGTGCCTCGACATCCGCATGCCGGTGCGGAACGGCATCGAGGTCGCACGGGAGCTGTGCGCCCCCGACGCCGACCCGGCGGTCCCGGTGTTGATGCTGACGACGTTCGACCTGGACGACCTGGTGTTCGGGGCACTCGAGGCCGGCGCGTCCGGGTTCCTCCTGAAGGACGCCGAGCCGGACGTCATCGTCGACGCCGTCCGTCAGGTCGCCGCCGGGAACGGCACCATCGACCAGTCCCTGACCCGGCGGGTCCTGCGCGAGTTCGTGTCGCGGCGGAGCCTGCAGCCGGTCACGGGCGACCGCGTCGACGGCGTGCTGACGGCGCGCGAACGCGACGTGCTCATGCTGCTCGCGCAGGGGATGTCGAACGAGGAGATCGCCGCGGCGCTCGTCGTCGAGGTCTCCACGGTGAAGTCGCACCTCGCGCGGATGCTGCCGAAGCTCGGGGTGCGGTCGCGGCTGCAGGCCGTGGTGTGGGCGTACCAGAACCGGATCGTGGCCGTGCCGGGTGCGGACGGTCCGACCGGCTGACGGGCCGAGTGCTCGGCCGGTCCCGTCGCGGGCCGAGCTCGGTCCCGTCGCGCGCCGGGCTCGGTCCCGTCGCGCGCCGGGCTCAGTCCCGTCGCGCGCCGGGCTCAGTCCCGCCTTCCGACGTGTGCCGCGAGGACGTCCTCGACGGACGTCCACGGCAGCACCCCGTACCGGTCGTTGTCCACGTGGTGCAGCTCGGCCTCGCCGCTGAACATGCTGACGAAGTACTGCATGCCCTGCCACGCGGGGAACGGCTCGTCGTCCCCTGCCTTCGACAGCCGACGCCCCACCCGCGCCATCGCCGAGAGGGTCCCCGCGGTGCCCGCCCACTGCAGGCGGAACGGCGTGCCCGTCAACCGGGACATCGTCGCGGCGATGCTGCGCGAGGTCACCCGGTCCCCGGCGACCTCGACGACACGCGGCGCCGCCGGGTCGAGGGCGACGAACGCGGTCGTGCGGGCGACGTCGTCCTTCGTGGTGAAGTCGAGCACCTGGTCGGCGGACGACCAGAACAGCACGCGCTGCCGGTCGAACAGGACGAGCGGCGCCTGCCCGGTGAGCATGTCCGTGAACGCGCCGTTGAGGACCGACGTGGCACGGATCGGTGCCGCGTCCACGGCGGCGGCGAACTCGCGGCGCAGCTCGAAGTTGCGGTTCGTCCCCGGGGTGATCGACCGGTAGTCGGCGGCGTAGTCGGACGGCACGAACCGCTCGACGCCGGCGTCGACCGCGGCCGCGAGCAGGGCCCGCTGGGCGTCGACGATCACCGGGCGGGTGCCGCTCACCGCGGAGACCACGACCTCGACACCGTCGAGCGCCCGGGTCAGCGCCGCGTGGTCCCCGTAGTCGGCGCGGACCACCTCGACACCGTCCTCGGCGGCCAGTCGGTCGGCGGCCGGGCTGCCGTGGGGGCGGGTGAGGACGCGGACGCTGGTGTCGTGCTGCCGGAGCGCACGGACGATGCGTCCGCCGAGGTCTCCGGTGGCGCCGGCGACGAGGACGGTTGTTGTCATGCCGCCACGCTACGGGTGCCGGCCCGGCGGGGTACGGGCCGGGCGGGATGCGGACGAAGCCTGTGGGTTCGGGCAGAATGGTCCGGAACGACCACCGTTGGGGTGGCGCATCCAGGGGGAACCGTGCAACTCAAGACCATTGCCATGTCCGCGACCACCGCCGTCGTCCTCGGCCTCGCCCTCACCGCCTGCAGCGGTGGTGGCGGCGGAGGCGGTGCGGCGGAGGGGAAGTCCGGCGGCGACGCCAAGCCGGTCAGCGGCTCGGCCGTCAAGATCGACCTCACGAAGGACACGGAGAAGCAGGTGGGGGTCACCCTCACCGACACGCAGATCGGCGACCGCGTCCAGGTCAAGAAGGTCTCGACGAAGCTCAAGACCGACAACGTCACGTCGCTCAAGTCGTCCCAGGGGGACGTCGTGCTCGTGCAGCTCAAGGTGACCGTGCCGGAGGACGGCTCCTCCGTCTCGACCACGGACTTCGGCCTCACCGACGACCAGGACACCACCTCGTCGAACCTCTACGCCGGCGGGCTCGAGGCCGCGATGGAGGCCCAGGGCTACGCCGCCTTCCCGAGCTACGTCTCGGCCGGCTCGACCAAGACCGGCTGGGTGGCGCTCCAGCTGCTCGACACGGCGAAGTCCGCCGAGCTGACGTGGAAGCGCGCCGCGCACACCGACTACGACTCCGGCAAGAAGTACAAGGAGCGGACGCTCACCGCGCCGCTGCTCACGAACACCGGCGCCGACGCCGCGGTGAGCGCCGCGAAGGAGGGCGCGACGCCGAAGAAGGCCTCCGCGAAGAGCACCGACCCCGTGACGAAGAACACCGTGACGGTCGACCAGATCATCACGAACTTCCCGCTGCCCGCCGCGGTCGACTACGAGACCGGGCACATCGTCGCCGTGCACATCAAGGCGGACGCCGGCAGCGTCTACACGTCGGGATGGTCGCCGAGCGACCTCCAGCTCCTCACCGCCGACGGCGACAAGGTCGACCGGTACTCGAGCCCCGACGTGAAGACGGCCCTCGCCGAGAAGGGCTTCACCGGCCTGACCGACGACGGCTACATCTCCTCCGGTGAGAGCACGACCGGGTGGGTGCCGTTCCTCGTCAAGCCCAGCACGGGCGACTCCGGCTTCACCATCAGCCAGCACCGCCGTGCGGCGAACATCATCGGCGGCGGCTCGGTGCCCGCGGCGGACTTCCCCGCCAAGATCGGGATCGAGGGCGTCACGGACGGCAGCGGATCGTCGGAGAGCGACGACCAGTCGACCGAGGGCAGCGACGGGTCCGGCGCGAACGCGTAGCGGCGCGCTCCGCGTCACCGTCCCGCGGCGGCGCGGGTGACGGGGTGCGGGTGGCTGCGCACTGACGGACGGGAGGCACGGGGCGGCGACGCACCGTGCCTCCCGTCCGTCGTCGGGTCACGTCGCGGACGCGACCAGGCGTCCGCCGCCGAACGGCAGCACGCCCGCCCGGTACACCAAGCGGTCGTCGGTGCCGGGCCCACCGACGGTGTGCTCGGCGGCGCCGAACCGCCACACGCGGTTGTAGAGGTACACGCTGATCACCGTGCCGCCCGCGTCGGGGACGGCCCACGTGCCGCTCCCCCACTGCGCCGGGTGCCCGACGCCGTCGATGGTGACGGTCGGCCGCGCGAACCAGGTGAACGGTGGTCGGGTGATCCGGAGTTCCACCCGGCGCTTCGTCGTGCCGGAGGGCTGTGTCGCTTCCACTGCCGCAGGATACGGGGTCGAGGCCGCGCGGGCGTGCGCGGGCGTGCGACGACGTCCGGATAGGTTGGCGGTGTGACGACGATCGACCTGAACAGCGACCTCGGTGAGGGCTTCGGCGCCTGGAGCATGGGCGACGACCGGGCGATGCTCGACCTCGTCTCCTCCGCCAACGTCGCCTGCGGCTTCCACGCCGGCGACCCGACGATCATGCTCGACACCTGCCGCGTCGCAGCCGAGCGGGGCGTCGCCGTCGGCGCGCACGTGGCGTACCGCGACCTCGCCGGCTTCGGGCGCCGCCCGGTGCACGTCACCCCGGACGAGCTGTACGCCGACGTCGTGCACCAGCTCGGCGCCCTCGTCGCCACCGCCAGCGTCGCCGGCACGGCGGTCACGTACGTCAAGCCCCACGGTGCGCTCTACAACACCGCCTGCGCGGACCCGGTCCAGGCGGAGGCGGTGACCCGTGCGGTCGCGGACGTCGACCCGGCCCTCGCGGTGCTCGCCCTCCCCGGCTCGGAGTTGCTGCTCGCGGCGGAGCGGCACGGTCTCCGGGCGGTCCGGGAGGTCTTCGCCGACCGCGCCTACGAACCGGACGGCTCACTCGTGTCCCGCAGCAGGCCGGGCGCGGTGCTGCACGACCCGGACGCCGTCGCCGCGCGGGTGCTGCGCATGGTGACCGACGGGGTCGTCACCGCGATCGACGGATCGGAGGTCCCGGTGCGGGCCGACTCGGTCTGCGTGCACGGAGACTCGCCGGACGCCGTCGCGATGGCGCGGGCGATCCGGGCGACCCTGACCGCCCGCGGGGTGACGACGGCACCGTTCGCGCCTCGCGCCACGCCTGCGCCGTGACCCCCGACCTGCGTCCAGCCGGGCGTACCGCGCTGCTGGCGACGTTCGACTCCCTCGACGCGGTCGTCGCCTTCCACGCAGGCCTGACCGGTGCGGGGGTCCCGGGCGTCTCCGAGGTCGTGTCCGGCGCGCGGACGCTGCTGATCCGCTTCGACCCGGCGCGTACCGACGCCACACGGCTCGGCACGGAACTCGCCCGGGTCCACCCCCTGCCGGTGATCGCCGCCGGCACCGAGGCCCCGCTCGTGATCCCCGTGACCTACGACGGCCCGGACCTCGACGAGGTCGCACGGCTGTCCGGCCTGCAGCGCGCGGACCTCGTCGCGTGGCACACCGGCCAGGTCTGGACCAGCGCGTTCTGCGGCTTCGCTCCCGGCTTCAGCTACCTCACCGGCACGGCGCCGGCCCTCGACCTGCCGCGCCGCCCGACGTCGCGCACGGTCGTGCCGAGCGGTGCGGTCGCCCTCGCCGGGGAGTTCAGCGCCGTCTACCCGCGGTCGTCCCCGGGTGGCTGGCAGCTCATCGGTCGCACCGAGGTGGCGATGTGGTCCCTCGACCGCGACCCCCCGGCCCTCGCTCCTGCCGGCACGCGCATCCGGTTCGTCGACGCGAGCCCGGCATGAGCACCCTGACCGTGCTGCAGGTCGGCCCGGGGACCTCGTTGCAGGACCTCGGCCGGCCCGGCTTCAGCGACACCGGCCTCGGCGCGGCCGGTGCCGCCGACCGCGGGTCCGCAGCGCTCGCCAACCGCATGGTGGGCAACCGCCCTGACGCGGCCGTCCTGGAGGCTCTGCTCGGCTCCGTCACGCTCCGGACGGACCGGCACGTGGTCGCCGCGGTGACCGGCGCACCCTGCCCCGTCGAGGTCACCGCCGCCGACGGGCGGACCCGCGGCGCGGCTCCGCACGCCGTCCTGACGCTGGCACCCGGCGACGTGCTGCGTCTCGGCCGCCCCACCTCCGGGCTGCGTGCCTACGTCGCGGTCCGCGGCGGCTTCGCCGTCGAGCCGGTGCTCGGCAGCCGCTCCTGGGACTCGCTCGCCCGGCTCGGCCCTCCACCGGTGTCCGACGGTGACGTCCTGCCCGTCGGGAACGCCGCTGAGGGCTGGCCGGTCGTGGACGCGGTGGCGCCGCCGTCCCCGACCAGTCCTGGCGTCCCGGTGGTGCTGGACGTGGTCCCGGGTCCGCGCGACGACTGGTTCGACCCGGGATGGCGCACGGCCCTGACCGGGCAGGTCCACCACGTCACGCCGGACAGCGACCGCGTCGGCGTCCGGACGACCGCCGCAGAGGCGCTCGTCCGTGCAGTGCACCGGGAGCTGCCGAGCGAGGGCGTCGAGACGGGGTCCCTGCAGGTGCCACCGGAGGGGCACCCGGTGCTCTTCCTCGCCGACCACCCGGTCACCGGCGGCTACCCGGTCGTCGCGGTGCTCACCCCGGACGCGGTGGACCGGGCCGCGCAGCTGCGTCCCGGCGACCCCGTCCGCTTCCGCATCGTGCGGTGAGGTCCCACCGAGCGACGACCCCGTCGCCTCGTCGTCGGATCGGTTCCACCGGCGAGCGATCAGTCGAACATCTCGGCGAGCGCCGCGTGCGGGTCGCCGACGAACACGTGCGCCGACGGGCGCTCCGGCCAGTGCACGGTGCCGTCGTCCGGCCAGCACGGGACGACGTGGACGTGCAGGTGCCGGACGCTCTGCCCGGCGTCCGCGCCGGAGGCCTGCAACAGCACCGTGCCGCTGGCGCCGAGCGCGCCCCGCATCGCCCGGGCCACCCGCTGCGCCAGGGCGACGGTCGCGGCCAGTGGTACCGGTCCGATGCGCAGCAGGTCGTCGGCGTGCTCGACCGGCACGACGAGCGTGTGTCCCGGTGCCAGCGACGATCCGGGCAGCGGCGCGAACGCCACCGCGTGCTCCTCGCGCTCGACCCAGGTGGCCGGGGCGTCCCCGGCGATGATGCGGCAGAACGGGCACGGGTCCATCGGGCCAGTCTGCCGGGTCGTCCGCGGCCCGATGCGGAACACGGCAGCGGGTCCTGCGGTTGACTCGGAGACCGACGACGAAAGGTGCACCATGTCGATGACCGTCCTGCTCGAGGTCCAGCTCCGAGCCGACCTGCCGACCGAGACCGTCGAGGCGGCGATCCGCGAGACGCTCGCCCAGACCGCGGACTTCCCGGGGAACGAGTCCCTCGAGGTGATCGTCGACGACGCCGATGCGACCCGTGTGGTCGTCGTCGAACGCTGGGCGAGCTCGGCCGACCACGACGCCTACGTCGCCTGGCGCGCCACCCCCGAGGGCGCTGCGGCCCTCGGCGACGTCGTGGCCGGACCGCCGGTCACGCGGACCTTCGACCGGTCGATCCCGCTGGCCTGACCGGCGCCCCCGGCGTGGGACGATGGGCGGATGACCGCCACGCTCGTCGCCAAGGGCCTCGCCGGCGGGTACGCCGCTCGCACGCTGTTCGACTCCCTCGACCTCACCGTCGCACCGGGTGACGTGATCGGCGTCGTCGGGGTGAACGGCGCCGGCAAGTCCACCCTGCTCCGGCTGCTCGCCGGGGTGGACGAACCACTGGCCGGCACCGTGTCCCTCGCCCCGACGGACGCCTTCGTCGGCTGGCTGCCGCAGGAGCACGAGCGCATCGCGGGTGAGTCGGTCGCCGCGTACATCGGTCGTCGGACCGGCTGCGCCGATGCCACCGCCGCGATGGACACCGCTGCCGCCGCCCTCGGCGAACCGGGAGCCGGGGACGCCGCCGGTGACGTCTACTCGGTGGCGCTGGACCGGTGGCTGGCATCGGGTGCCGCCGACCTCGACGAGCGCATCCCCGTCGTGCTCGCCGATCTCGGGCTCGCCATCGGCACGGACGACGACGGCGTCGGACCCGAGTCGCTCATGACGTCCCTGTCCGGCGGCCAGGCCGCACGCGTCGGCCTCGCGGCCCTCCTGCTGTCACGGTTCGACGTGGTCCTGCTCGACGAGCCGACGAACGACCTCGACCTCGACGGCCTCGACCGGCTCGAGGGGTTCGTCCGCGGTCTGCGCGGTGGGGTCGTGCTCGTCAGCCACGACCGCGAGTTCCTGGCACGCTCGGTGACCGCCGTCCTCGAACTCGACCTCGCGCAGTCCTCCAACCGACTGTTCGGCGGCGGCTACGACGCCTACCTCGAGGAACGCGAGATCGCCCGGCAGCACAAGCGTGACGCGTACGACGAGTTCGCCGCGACGAAGGCGGACCTCGTCGCACGCGCCCGCACGCAGCGGGAGTGGTCGAGCCAAGGCGTGCGCAACGCCATGAAGAAGGCGCCGGACAACGACAAGATCCGCCGCAAGGCCGCGAGCGAGTCGAGCGAGAAGCAGGCGCAGAAGGTGCGGCAGATGGAGTCCCGCATCGCTCGGCTCGACGAGGTCGACGAACCGCGCAAGGAGTGGCAGCTCGAGTTCACGATCGGCAGCGCACCGCGGTCCTCCGCCGTGGTCGCGACGCTGGCCGACGCCACGTTCACCCAGGGTGACTTCACGCTCGGGCCGGTGTCCCTGCAGGTCGACGGCGGCGACCGGATCGGGATCACGGGTCCGAACGGCGCCGGCAAGTCCACCCTCCTGCGGGCACTGCTCGGCACGCAGGCCCCCACGACCGGCACGGCGTCGCTCGGATCGAGCGTCGCGGTCGGCGAGATCGACCAGGCACGAGCGGCGTTCACCGGCGACCGGCCACTCGCCGACGCGTTCGAGGCCGTCGTGCCCGAGTACACGACCGCCGACGTCCGCACCCTCCTCGCGAAGTTCGGGCTCAAGGCGGACCACGTCGGCCGACCGGCGGGAGCGCTGTCGCCCGGCGAGCGCACCCGCGCGGGCCTCGCACTGCTGCAGGCCCGGGGCGTGAACGTCCTCGTGCTCGACGAACCGACGAACCACCTCGACCTGGCGGCGATCGAGCAGCTCGAGCAGGCGTTGGACTCCTACGACGGCACCCTCCTGCTCGTCACCCACGACCGACGGATGCTCGAGACGGTCCGCCTCGACCGCCAGTGGCACGTCGAGGCAGGGCGCGTCACCGAGCGGTAGCCGGTCCGAGCGCGAGCCGCGCGACGACCTCGGCGCTCTCCTCCTGCGGGGTGCGGTCCGCCGCGATCGTCACGTGCGCCTCGTCCGCCTGGGGCGGCTCGAGGGTCGCGAGCTGCGAGGCCAGGAGCGACGTCGGCATGAAGTGCCCCGACCGCTGGGTCATCCGGTCCTCGATGAGTGCGCCGTCCCCGGCGACGTGCACGAACACCACGCCGGGCGCACGCAGCACGTCCCGGTACGACCGCTTGAGCGCCGAGCACGTCACGACGCCGGGGGTGCCGGCGTCGAGGTGCGCACGGATCCAGGTGGCGATGACGTCGAGCCACGGCCAGCGGTCCTCGTCGGTCAGCGGCGTGCCGGCGTGCATCTTGTCGACGTTGGCCTGCGGGTGCATCGTGTCGCCCTCGGCGAAGTCCCACCCGAGCTGCTCGGCGACCATCGCGGCCACGGTCGACTTCCCCGACCCGGAGACGCCCATCACGACGAGGACGCGGGCGTCGAGCTGATCCGTGCCGCTCATCGGATGAAGATCCCGGCGATGAGGACCCCGGCGAGCCCGAAGACCGAGATCAGGCACTCGAGCACCGTCCACGTCTTGAAGGTCTGCCCGACCGTGGTGTTGAGGTAGCCCTTCACCAGCCAGAACCCGGCGTCGTTGACGTGCGACAGGAAGACGGACCCGGCGCCGATCGCGAGGACCAGCAGCGAGGTCACCGGCGACGACAGGTCGTGCGCGATGGGTGCCATGATGCCCGCCGCGGTGACGGTCGCGACCGTGGCCGAACCGGTGGCCACGCGGACGAGTGCCGAGACGACCCAGGCCACGAGGAGCACCGAGATGCCGGAGTCCTTCACGGCGTCGGCGATGACCCCGCCGATCCCGGTGTCGATGAGCACCTGCTTGAACCCACCGCCGGCGCCGACGATGAGCAGCACGCCCGCGACCGGCGGGAGTGCGCTCTCGAGGGACCTCGAGACGGCCGCCCGGTCCATGCCGCCGCCGATCGCGAAGAAGACCATCGCGTAGACCGCCGCGATGCCGATCGCGATCATCGGCGAGCCGAGGAAGTCGAGCAGGCTGACCCAGGAGCCGGAAGCGTCGGGCACCGTCGCCTCGCGGACCGCCTGGGCGAGCATGAGCACGACGGGCAGGAGGATGCCGACGAGCGCGACCGCGAACGACGGGCTGCGCGGTTCGCTGATGACGCGGGTGAAGTCGCTCTTGCCGTGGGGCAGGGAGGCGGTGTCCTGCGTGGCGGAGCCACGCCGTGCCTCCCGGCCCTCGTGCGCGGGGTCCTGCGGACCGGAGCCGCTGCCGCCGCGCGAGCCGAAGAGGTCCGGCGCGGGGATGTCGACCCAGCGCGCCGCGAAGCGGGCGAAGACCGGCCCGGCCAGGACGATGACGGGGACGGCGAGCACGATGCCGAAGGCGAGGGTGGTGCCGAGGTTCGCCCCGACCGTGGAGATCGCGACGAGCGGGCCGGGGTGCGGCGGCACGAACGCGTGCATGGTCGACAGACCGACCAGGGCGGGTACGGCGATCTTCATGATCGGGACGTCGCTGCGCTTCGCGACGAGGACGATGATCGGGATGAGCAGCACCAGGCCGACCTCGAAGAACATCGGCAGGCCGATGAGCGCACCGATGAGGGCCATCGTCCACGGCAGGGCCGCCGCCGAGGACTTCCGGACGAGGGTGTCGACCACGCGGTCGGCGGCACCGGAGTCGACGAGCATCTTGCCGAACATCGAGCCGAGTCCGACCAGGATGCCGACGCTCGTCATCGTCGCCCCGAAGCCGTTCCCGAAGCTCGTCACCGCGGCGTCCGGGGCGAGGCCCGCCCCGATGCCGACGCCGAGCGCGCCGATCGTCAGGGCGATGAACGGGTGCACCTTGAGCCAGGTGATCAGGACGATGATCACCACGATGCCGATGAGGGCCGCGACGACGAGCTGGGCCACGGGTCCGGACGGGTCGACCGTCTCGGTCGTACCGCCGCCGGCCGCGAGGACCGGAGCCGCGTGGGTCGTCGCGTGGAGAGCGTGAGGCATCGGTGCCCCTTCCTGGAGCCGCTGCCGCGCGGCTCCGTCGCCTTGGTGTCGAGAGCGGCCGGCGCCGAGCGCGCCGACCGGTAATAATCTGATTAATCAGATCATATGACGATCCGCCGCGCGGCATCCGCCCTCCCCGGCAGTCTGCCGATTCGATGGGGAGCACGTCACGGCGACCGCGTGACGCGTACTGCATGGAGGAACGATGCCGACCGGACGCGGACTGCACGCCCACGTGCTCGACACGGTCGGACGACGGATCGTCGACGGCCAGCTCACCCCGGGCACCGTCCTGCGACCGGAGCTCGTCGCGGACGAGTTCGGCGTGTCGCGGTCGGTCGTCCGCGAGGCGCTGCGGGTCCTCCAGTCGCTCGGGCTGGTCGAACCGCGGCAGCGCGTCGGAACACAGGTGCTCGGCATCGGCTCGTGGGAACTCCTCGCTCCGACGGTCATCCGGTGGCGCGGCAGTTCACCGTCCTACTTCGCCCAGCAGCGGGAACTGCTCGAACTGCGGCTCGGCGTCGAGCCCGTCGCCGCCTCGCTCGCCGCCGGCACCCCGGGCGCGTCCGCAGTGCTCGACGCGGCGCAGGCGATGCTCGACGCCTGTGGACGTCAGGACAGCCGCGCCTACCTCGAGGCCGACGTGCGGTTCCACCGCGCGCTGCTCGAGGCCTCGGGCAACGCGGTCTTCGCGCACTTCGCCGGCACCGTCGAGGCGCTGCTGCGGACCCGCACGTCCGAGTCGCGGGACACGATCACCCGCTGGACGCTGGACGCGGCAGCTCGGCACGAGGCGGTCGGGCGGGCGCTCGTCGCCGGGGACGGTGCCGCGGCGGCGGCAGCGGCCGGCGAACTGGTGCGGGTGACGCGGGACGAGTTCATCGCCGAGGCGCCGTCCGCCTGACGGGCGGTCCGCGCCGCCGGCGCGAGCGGGCAGGACGGCCCGTTCGGCGCGTGGGATCGAGGGGGCCCGGAGACGGACGGGAGGCGCGGGGCGGGGACGACCCGCGCCTCCCGTCCGGCGCCGCGTGCGTCCGCACCCCGGCGCCAGCGGGCAGGACGCGCCGCGTGCGCCACGCCGAGCGGGCGGGAACGCCCGTCCCTGACGACGAGCGTGGAACACGGCCGGCTCGGCGCAGGCAGGCGGACAGGTGCGCCTAGCGGCGCGCGAAGAGCCTCGGCCCGCGCAGCCGCAGCCGCATGGTGACCGTCCCGAGCCAGCGGTCGTACTTGTAGCCGACCTTGCCCATCCGGCCGACCTCCTCGAAGCCGAGCCGTTCGTGCAGGCGGATCGACGCCTCGGCCTGCCGGTCGGCGATGACCGCGACGACCTCGCGCACCCCGGCCGAGCGGCACTCGTCGAGGAGCGCCTCCATCAGGGCGCGCCCGAGCCCCTTGCCGCCGGACGCCGCGCCGAGGTAGATCGAGTCCTCGACCACCCGGTTCGAGCGGTCCCGCGGGTTCCAGGCGTCGACGAGCGCGTACCCGAGCACCTGCCCGGACGGGTTCACGGCGACCAGGAACGGCAGCTTGCGCTTCCGGATGTCGTCGTACCGGCGCTTCCACGCGGCGAAGGTGAAGGCCGACGGGTCGAAGGTCACCGAGGAGTTGCGGACGTAGTGCGTGTGGATCTCGCGGACGTCGGGCAGGTCCCCGGGCTCGGCGGCGCGGATCGTGTAGGTGAACGCGGCCTCCGCCGGCACCGGTGCACGGAGGTGTCGCGGCAGGACCCGCCGACGCTGGTATTCCTCCTCGAGCACGGTCCGAGCCTATGCCGCGGGCGGCTGCGTCGGGAGTGCCCAGTCCACGGGGTCGGCCCCCTGCTCGACGAGCAGCTCGTTCACCTGCGAGAACGGGCGGCTGCCGAAGAACCCGCGCGAGGCGCTGAGCGGGCTCGGGTGTGCGGACGCCACCACCGGGGTGTCGCCGAGGAGCGGTCGCACGGACGCGGCCTGCGCGCCCCAGAGCACCGCGACCAGGGGGGTCCGGCGCTCGACGAGTGCCCGGACGGCCTGTTCGGTGACCGCCTCCCAGCCCTTCCCGCGGTGGCTGCCCGCGTCGCCGGCGCGGACGGTGAGCACGCGGTTGAGCAGCAGGACACCCTGCGCCGACCACGGTCGCAGGTCCCCGTGCACCGGCGGCGTCACGCCGAGGTCGGACTCGAGCTCCTTGTACACGTTCGCCAGGCTGCGCGGGACCGGCCGCACGTGCGGGTCGACGGCGAAGGACAGCCCGATCGGGTGCCCCGGTGTCGGGTACGGGTCCTGCCCGACGACGAGCACCTTCACCTCGTCGAACGGGTCCGCGAAGGCACGGAGCACGTGGTTCCCCGCCGGCAGGTAGGGCCGGCCGGCCGCGACCTCGTCGCGGAGCCAGGACCCCATCCGGTGGACGTCGTCCTCGACGGGGGCGAGCGCCCGGGCCCACCCCGGGTCGACCAGGTCGGCGAGCGGGCGCGGCTGCACGGTCGTCGGTCCTACGCGCCCATGGTGGCGACGGACACCGACTCGTCGCCGGCGACGACCCGCCAGACGCTGCCGGTGCCGCGGACCTCGAGTGCACCCTCGCCCACGACGAGCGTCGTGTCCTCGTCGATCGCCAGACCCGCGGTGACGAACTCGGCCTCGGCGCTCGCGACGAGTCGGGCCAGCGTGCCGGCCTGCACGGCGTGCACGTCGATCGTCAGGTCGACGAGTCCGAGGCCCTCGCGGAGCTCGACCTCGTCCAGCCCCTCGGACGCGTCCTCGGGGCAGACCTCGACGCCGCCGATGCGCCATCCGCCGACGAGCGCACGGTCGGCGGCGATCATCGCGCCGGCGGAGTACCCGAGGTAGGGCAGGCCGTCGGAGACGAGCAGACGGATCTGGTCGACGAGCGGGGCGACGGCGGCGAGGTAGTCCGGCGTGACGCCGCCGGCGACCACGAGGGCGTCGACGTCGCTCAGGACGGTGGTGCTGAACTCCTGCCCCGGGGCGATCTCGGTCACGAGCACCTCGGCCTGACGAGCGCCGCCGAGCACCTCGGCGATGTCCGCGGTCGCACCCGGGCTCGAGCCGGAGGGGCCGGCGACGGAGAGCAGGCCGACACGGGGCACGGTCCGGCCGACGGCGGCGGAGCGTGCCGTGGCCTCGGCGAGGAAGGGCGCGGCGGCGTCCGAGGCGGCGAAGGGTCCGCCGCCGACGAGGTGGATGCTCACGACTCGGCCGTCACCGGGGCCAGCGCGCTCCACGGGAAGGTGATCCACCCGTCGACGCGGCGCCAGACGTGGTCGGGCTCGAGCACGGTGCCGGGCTTCGAGTAGAGGCAGGCGCTGCGGACGTCGCCACCGGCGTTCTTGATGATGTCCACCACCAGGCGGAGCGTCCGGCCGGAGTCGGACACGTCGTCCACGACGAGCACGCGCTTGCCGGCGAGGCTCGGCGCGTCGAGCGCGGGCGAGAGGATGACGGGCTCCTCGAGGCGCTGCTCGACGTCGGTGTAGAACTCGACGTTGATCGAGCCGCACTCCTTGGTGCCGAGGGCGTAGGCCACGGCGCCGGCGATGATGAGCCCGCCGCGGGCGACCGCCACGACGACCTCGGGCTCGAAGCCGGAGGACAGGACGTCCTTGGCGAGCAGGCGGGCGGCGTCGCCGAACTCCAGCCAACCGAGGACCTCGGGCCCGCTCGTCACGGTCACGGTCGAGGAAGCCTGGGCGGATGACCCGGAGTCGCTGCTGATCGGCATCCGACCACGGTACCGGCACCGGGGCCGCGCCCGCGACCCGCGGGTACCGCCGGGCGTGCTCAGCCCTTCGGTGTCAGGGTCCCGCGGGCGAGCTTGTGCTGGGCGGACTGCGCCACCGGACGGACGGTCACGAGGTCGAGGTTCACGTGCGCCGGCAGTTCGACCGCGTGCACGATCGCCTCGGCGACGTCCTCGGCGAGGAGCGGGCCGGGCACGCCGTCGTACACGGCAGCCGCCTTCTCCGCGTCGCCGCGGAAGCGGGTGAGCGCGAACTCGTCGGTCTTCACGAGCCCCGGTGCGATCTCGACGACCCGGAGCGGTTCGCCGTTCAGCTCGAGCCGCAGGGCGCCGACCAGGGCGTGCTCAGCGAACTTGGCGGCGTTGTACCCGCCGCCGTTCTCGTACGCCACGTGTCCGGCCGTGCTCGTCACGGTGACGATGTCGGCCGTGCCGGCGGTCGCGGCGCGTCGGCGCAGGTGCGGGAGCATCGCGGCGACGACCCGCTTCGTGCCGATGACGTTCACCTCGAACATCGCGCGCCAGTCCTCGACGTCGGACTCCTCGACGCTCGCGGACCCGAGCGCACCGCCGGCGTTGTTGACGAGGACGTCGGCACCGCCGAGCTCCTCGACCCGGGCGGCGAGCGCCGCCACGTCGTCGGCGGCCGTGATGTCGGTCACCAGGACGTCGGCCCCGGTCTCCGCCGCGAGCGCCTGGAGCTTCGACGCACGACGGGCGACGGCGAGGACGTCCCACCCGCGGGAGCGGAACAGCCGGACGGTCGCCGCCCCGATGCCCGAGCTCGCTCCGGTGACGACTGCGCGACGAGATGCCATGTGGGATTCCTCCGGGGTGTTCGGACGGGACGGACGGACCGACGGCGCTGTGCGGCGGCCGCTCCCCACCGTACCGATCCGACGAGGTCACGATCCGGTAACGTGACCGGGGATGACGACGGATGCCGCCCCACCCGCGCCCTCGGCGCCCGCCACCGGACTCGAGCCGGGTCCCGCGAAGCGTCGTATCCCGATGTGGGACACGGCGCGGTTCCTCGCGGTCACCCTCGTGGTGATCGGGCACGCGATCCAGCGCCAGACGACGGCGAGCGAGCACGCCCTCGCGCTCTACACCTTCATCTACGCGTTCCACATGCCGGCGTTCGGCGTGATCAGCGGGTACTTCTCCTCCGCGGACACCCCGACGGCGAAGCGCATGCGGCGCACGATCACCGACATCGTCGTGCCGTACATCATCATGCAGACGATCTGGACCGTGGTGCAGGGCCTGGCCGAGGGCGGCAAGAAGTTCAACCCGACCCAGCCGACCTGGACGCTCTGGTTCCTGCTGGCCCTGGGGATCTTCAAGCTGATCCTGCCGTACCTCGCGCAGCTCCGGTGGCCGCTGTTCTGGGCGGTCGTGTTCAGCATCGGCGTCGGCTACTTCGACAACGTCGACTCGACCCTCTCCCTCTCGCGGGCGATCAGCCTGCTGCCGTTCTTCCTGCTCGGCTGGCAGGTGAAGCAGTGGGGGCTGTTCGACCGCTGGTACGACGCGCCACGGCGGACGGTGGTCCGGTTGCGCATCGCCGCGGCCGCGGTCTTCGCCGCCTGGGCGGTCGCGTGCGCGATCTGGATCCCGCAGTTCAAGGAGTTCGACCTGCACCACTGGTTCTTCTACGACGACTCGTACTCGGGGCTCGGCGAGGACGCGTGGTGGGCAGGCGGCGTGCGCTTCGGGCTCATGCTCCTCGCGGCGCTGCTGACGGCCTCGTTCCTGCTGCTGGTCCCCCGCCGGAACGTCTGGATCACGCAGTTCGGCGCGGCGACGATGTACGTCTACCTGCTCCACACGTTCCTGCTCTACCCGGTGCGCGAGTCCGGCATCCTGTCGGGCGCGCACTCGGCGTGGCCGTACGTGCTGCTCATGGTCGGTTTCGCCTGCGCGGTGGCCCTCTTCCTGGCGCAGCCGTTCGTCCGGCGCGGGATGCGCTGGCTGCTCGAACCGAAGGTCGACTGGCTCTTCCGCCGCGATCACTGACGCCGCTGCGCGGTCGGTCCGGAAGCGCGCCCCACCTCGGCCGCGCACGTTACGTCGCGAGGCGGGTGCGCTGGTCCCGGCGCGACCACCTGCGTACCGTGACACCCGACGCACCGCCGCGCCGTGCCTCCAGGCCGACCGCGAGGCGACCCGACGACCGACCGCACCCGACAGGAGCACGACATGAGCACGAACGACGCCGCCGCCTGGCGGTTCGAGACGACGCAGATCCACGCCGGAGCGCAGCCGGACCCGACCACGGGTGCCCGCGCGACCCCGATCTACAAGACGACGTCGTACGTCTTCGAGAACTCGGACCACGCTCGTGACCTGTTCGCCCTGGCGCAGCCGGGCAACATCTACTCGCGCATCATGAACCCGACGAACGACGTCGTGGAGCAGCGCATCGCGGCGCTCGAGGGCGGCTCCGGGGCGCTCCTCGTGTCGAGCGGTCAAGCGGCCGAGACCTACGCCGTGCTCAACATCGCCGGTGCGGGCGACCACATCGTGTCCTCGTCGTCGATCTACGGCGGCACGTACAACCTCTTCAAGTACACGCTCGCCAAGCTCGGCATCGAGACCACCTTCGTCGAGGACCAGGACGACCCCGAGGAGTGGCGTCGGGCCGTCCGACCGAACACGAAGCTGTTCTTCGCGGAGACCATCGGCAACCCGCGGATCAACGTGCTCGACATCCGCGCGGTGTCCGACATCGCACACGACGCCGGCGTGCCCCTGATCGTCGACAACACGATCGCGACGCCGTACCTCATCCGTCCGTTCGAGCACGGCGCCGACATCGTCGTGCACTCCGCGACGAAGTTCCTCGGCGGCCACGGCACGGTCATCGGCGGGGTCATCGTCGACGGCGGGACGTTCGCGTGGTCGGACCACGCCGAGCGCTTCCCGGAGTTCAACACCCCGGACCCCTCGTACCACGGGGCCGTGTTCGCGCAGGCCGTCGGCAACGCGCTCGCGTACATCGTCAAGGCACGCGTGCAGCTGCTCCGCGACCTTGGTGCCTCGAACTCCCCCGACACCGCGTTCGCGCTGCTGCAGGGCATCGAGACGCTGTCGCTGCGCATCGAACGGCACGTGTCGAACGCGCAGGAGATCGCCGAGTGGCTCGACCGGCACCCGGACGTGGCGTCGGTGTCCTACGCGGGCCTGCCGACCTCGCCCTGGTACGCGGCCGCGAACACGTACGCGCCGCGGGGCGTCGGTGCCGTGCTGTCGTTCGAGCTGAAGGGCGGCGTGCCGGCGGGCAAGGCCTTCGTCGACAACCTGCAGCTCTTCTCGCACCTCGCGAACATCGGCGACGTGCGGTCCCTCGTCATCCACCCGGCGTCGACCACGCACTCGCAGCTCACGCCCGAGCAGCAGCTGACCACCGGGGTGACGCCGGGGCTGGTGCGGCTGTCGGTCGGGATCGAGAACATCGAGGACCTGAAGGCCGACCTCGAGGCCGGGCTCGCCGCCGCCCGTGCGGTGTCGCAGGAGGGGTTGCGCGCGTAGGGGTCGCTGGCGCTTGCCGACTCGGAACGACATGGTCGCTGTCGTACGACAACGACCATGTCGTTCGTTGCGTCCGCGCACTGTCGCACGCGCGCACGAGCGACACCCCCGGCGTCGTACGACAACGGCTGTGTCGTTCGTTGCGTCCGCGCACTGTCGCACACGCGCACGAGCGACATCCCCGACGTCGTTCGACAACGGGGATGTCGTCCCCCTGCGGCGACACCCACCGGCGTCGTCCGACCATCGCCCGTGCGACCCGACCGACGGCCGCGAGACGGACCCGACCACGCGCCACGGACCCGACCGCACGCCCGACGTGACGTAACACGACGGCCGCGAGCCGCGCCTCCCGGCAGACTGGACCCGATGGACTGGCAGACGACCCCCGAGGACTCCGTGCCGTCCACCCTCGTGCCCGGCACCGAACTCGGCACGCTCGGCAAGCCCCCGGTCACCGGGGCGTGGCGTCCCGGTGACCACCCCGGGGCCCGGCACTTCGCGAGCCTCGGCGAGCAGTGGGTGCGCGGCGGACGCATCCCGTCCGTGCGCGTCGCCTACGAGACGTGGGGCGAGCTGAACGCCGCGCGGGACAACGCCGTCCTCGTCCTCCACGCGCTCACCGGCGACTCGCACGTCCAGGGGCCGCCCGGGCCGGGCCACCGGACCGCCGGCTGGTGGGGCGACGTCGTCGGTCCCAGCCGGGCGATCGACACCGACCGGTGGTTCGTCGTCGCGCCGAACATGCTCGGCGGCTGCCAGGGCACGACCGGTCCGTCGTCCGTGTCGCCCGACGGCGTCGAGTGGGGCTCGCGCTTCCCGTTCGTCACCGTCCGCGACCAGGTGGCCGTGCAGGCCCAGCTCGCCGACCGGCTCGGCATCGACACCTTCGCCGCGGTCGTCGGCGGCTCCATGGGCGGCATGCACGCGCTCGAGTTCGCGATCACGCACCCGGCCCGCGTGGCCCGGCTGGCCGTGCTCGCGTCGACCGCGCAGACGACCGCCGACCAGATCGCCGCGAACTCCCTGCAGCGCGCCGCCGTCCACATGGACCCGGCCTTCGCCGGCGGCGACTACTACGAGGCCGACCCCGGGGAGGGACCGCACCGCGGACTCGCCCTCGCGCGACGGATGGCGCTCATGACCTACCGCGCCCCGGACGAGCTGAACGGCCGCTTCGCCCGGTCGTGGCAGAGCGACGTCTCCCCCCTCGGCGACGACGGCCGGTTCTCGGTCGAGAGCTACCTCGACTTCCACGGGAACAAGTTCACCCGACGGTTCGACGCGTCCTCGTACGTCACGTTGACCCACGCGATGGACTCGCACGACGTCGGTGCCGGACGCGGCGGCGTCGACGCGGCGCTCGGCTCGGTGACGGCGCGGACCCTGGTGGTCGGCGTGTCGAGCGACCGCCTGTTCCCGGTCGAGGACCAGCACCGGATCGCGGCCGGGGTGCCGAACACGCTCGACGGCGACCGTGCGGCCGTGATCGACAGCGAGTTCGGGCACGACGGGTTCCTGATCGAGCACGAGGCGGTCGGAGCACACCTGGGACGACTCCTCGACGCCGAGCCGGGGGCCGCCGCGGACGCCGTCCCCGGACACGCGCAGTAACGATCCCGGAACCATCCGGACGGCCCCGCGCGCCGAACACCCCCCAACGGGTGGCGCGCGTGGAATGATGGCGTCGAGGCCCGGGACTGACCGGGGCTCGGTTTCCCTGCACGGCCGCTCCCTGCACGACGGTTCCCAGCACGACCGGCGCGCACCGAGCTCCACTGCACCACCAGTCTCCCCGTCACCAACCAGGACATCGATGGACTTCATCGCACAGGAACGCGACCGCTTGCTGCGGTCGACCACCCGTGTCGTCGGCATCGTGTGCGCGCTCGTCTCCGTCATCGGGATCATCTCGGCGCTCGCGGTACCCGTCGTCCCCCTGATCGGTGCCCTGGCCTGCATCGCGGTCATGATCGGCGCGCTGCTGGTCTTCGGCTGGAACAACGCGGTCTGGTGCACCGCCCTCGTGCTGGCCTCCGGCCTGGGCGCCCTGGCACTGCTCTTCCTCGGCGTCGACGACGCCGTCCGCCCGGTCATCGCCTCGGCGGTCGTGCCGCTCGCCGCGGGCAGCCTCTCCGCCCCGCTCATGGCGCAACGCGGGCACCCGGTCGGCCTCGGTCTGACGATCGTCACCGGCGGGATCGTCATCGTCGCGGTCACCTGGGCGAGCGGCAGCATCCTCGCGGGTCCCGTGACCGGCGCCATCCTCGGCTGGGTCCTCATCGCCGTGGTGACGATCTGGATCTCGCGGAGCATCCCCCGGGTCGCGCGGCGCATCTACAGCATCGGCACCGCGCACCGCGCCGAGCGGCAGGCCAGCGAGACTGAGGCGCAGCGACGCCAGGGCGCGCGGCTCCTGCACGACACCGTCCTCGCCACCCTCACGCTGCTGGCCCACTCCGGCGTCGGCGTCTCCGAGCAGGCGATGCGCGAACAGGCCGCCGAGGACGCCCGCCTCCTCCGCCACCTGCGGCTCGGCGCGACCCCGCAGCCGCAGCAGTCGGGCGACTACTCGCTCACCCGCGAAGAGGAATCGCCCCTCGGGCAGACCCTCGAGTCGGTCAAGCAGCGCTTCGGCCGGATGGGCCTCGAGGTCAGCTGGCACGGCACCGGTCAGGTCCTGCTGCCGACCCACGTGCTCGACGCGTTCCTCCTGGCGCTCGGCGAGTGCCTCGAGAACGTCCGTCGGCACGCCGGCGTCGGCGAGGCCCACGTCACGATCGTCCACGACAACGAGATGGTCCGCGCGATGGTCACCGACTCCGGTGTCGGCTTCGAGCTCGGCGAGGTGAGCGCGGAACGCCTCGGCTTCAAGGAGAGCGTCGTGAACCGCCTCCGCGAGGTCGGCGGCGACGCCAAGCTGTTCTCCGCGCCGGGTTCCGGCACCACCGTCGTCCTGGAGGCGCCCCGATGAGCCGCATCCCCGAGGACACCATCAGCCGCGGCCTCCCCGGCGAGACCGTCCAGCCCGCCCCGCGCACCCGCCGGGAGGCGCGGGAGCGGTACCGGGGCAGCGAACGTCGACAGGCCCGCGGTCTCCCCTCCACCTCCACCGGTGCGCGGTCGCTGCGGCAGGCCGCCAAGCCGGGAGCGTCGCTCGGAGCCGGCTACCTCGGGCTCGGCGCCGCGGTGCTCACCGGCATCGAAGCGGTCGCCGGCATCGTCTTCTTCCTGATCCGCTGGGACGACTTCACGAACCCGTGGCTGCCGGCAGCGGCGTGGGCGCTCTACCTCGTCGCCGCGGTCGGCGTCGGGCTGAGCCTGCTGAGCTACGGCGAGCGGCTGACAGGGCTGGCCTTCGGGCTCATCTGCGTGGTGCTCGCCTGCGTCGTGACCCTGGACTTCGTCGGCATCTGGCCAGAGCACGACCTCTCGCACACGGCCTCTGCGTCGGTCGCTGCCGGGTTCGCGTTGCTGCCCGTCGCCACGCTGCGGCCTGCCCGCGAGGTCGCAGCCGCGATCGCCGTCCTCGGCGTCGCCTTCATCGGCATGGCGATCGCATCGACTCCGATCACGAGCGACACGATGCCCGGTCTGGTCTCGGTGCTCTCCCTCGTGGTCGTCCCGCCGTCCATCGCGATCTTCGTGGTGCAGCGCTTCCGGCAGCTCGTGCAGCGCGAACTCGACCGTGTCCTCGTGCAGAGCAACGTGCAGGCGCCGCAGTTCGCCGTCGGGATGCTCGCGTCCGACGAGCTCGCCCGACTCGACCTGGCCGCCGAGAAGCTCCTCGACGCCGTCGCGAACGGCAACGACCCGTTGCCGCTGTCCGACGCGTCGGCGTCGGTGGCCGCCTCGCTCGCCACCGAGCTCCGCCTCCACCTCATCGAGGGCCGCCGCGAGACGTGGCTGTACCACGCCATCACGGAGTCCGACAACCTCGGTCGGTCCGTGAGCGTCGCCGATCCGCAGTCACTCGCCGGGCACCTCTCCCCCGCCCAGCGGGACGGGTTGCTGCAGGCGCTCTGGCAGATGGTCGGTGTCGGCAACGACGCTCGCACGACCACCGCCGGGTCGCCCGTCGTGTCGGTGACGCTCGGTCCCGTCGGCTCGGACGGCCACCCGGTGACCGACGAGACCATGGACGTCCCCATCGTGTTCGAGTCGCGCGGCGTCCCGCGTCGTCGGCTCGGCCCCACCGCCTGGAGCGCCCTCCAGCGGATCGGTCCGTACACCGACACCGTGCGGGACGGCGTGCTCCACGTCGTCGCGCACTGCGTCGTCGACCGACATCCGTCGATGTAGTCGTCGCACGGAACCGGCTGGCCCGAAACTGCCGGACACCCTGACCAGCCTGCCCGTGTCACGTGGTCCGTCCGCCTAGGATCTGCCACGACTGCCCCGTAGAAAGGACGCCAGAATGGCGACTCCAGAGGAACCGATCCGACTCGCACTCGTCGACGACCACAGGATGCTCCTCGGAGCGCTGACGGAGTGGATCCGCAACGCCGCCGACGACATCACCCTCGTCGCGGCCGTCACGACCTGGCCGGAGCTGCTCACCAGCCCGGCGTTCCCGGTCGACGTGGTGCTGCTCGACCTCGACCTCAAGGACTCCATCCCGGTCTCGCTGAAGATCTCGACGCTCAAGACCGCCGGTGTGAAGACCGTCGTGATGAGCACGTACTCCGAGCCGAACGTCGTGCGCGAGGCCCTCGCCTCCGGCGCCCTCGGCTACCTCGTCAAGAGCGAGGACGCCGAGATGATCGTCGAGGCGATCCGGTCGGCCCAGCGCGGTGAGCAGTACGTCTCGGCGGAGCTCGACCTGGCGATCAACAGCGGCGACGTCGGCGGTGTCCCGAAGCTCAGCGCGCAGGAGCGCCGCGTCATGGCGCTCTACGGCGGTGGCGAGCCCGTGAAGAGCGTGGCGTACCAGCTCGGCATCTCCGAGGAGACCGCGAAGAGCTACCTCAAGCGCATCCGCGAGAAGTACCGCGTCGCCGGGTTCGACGTCGGCACGAAGGTCGCGCTCCGGAAGCGTGCGATCACCGACGGCATCATCGTGCAGGACGGCAGCCCCGTCGGGCTGTAGCTGCGCTGCGCGCGCTGAAGAGGTCGGGTCCCGCCACGGGACCCGACCTCTTGTGCTCGCGGTGGGCGGCGGGCGATGGCGGCGGTTGGTGGCCGTTGGGGACTGCGTCCGGGAGGCGCGGTGCCAGCCTGCACCGTGCCTCCCGTCCGGCAGGCGGTGGCTTCACGGGCGGCCGGGCCACCTGGCCCAGCCGCCCGTGGCCGCGTTCTGGCCCGCCCCAACCCGTTCTGTCCCGTCCCAACCCGTACTGGCCAGTCCTGGCCCGTCTTGGCCCGTCCCGGGCCGGTCCTGGGCGTCCCGGGATGGACCGGGTCGGCCCGGGGTCAGCCCGGGTCAGTGCGCGAAAGCGACAGGTGCAGGGAAGGCGGCTCGCCCCGTGCCGCCGAAGCGACAGGATCACGCGGAGTTCCTGCGGCACACTGTCGCTTTCGCGGTCAGAGGCGGTCCGCGCCGGCGCGAGCAGGTCGGGGTCGGTCCGGTCCCCCGCTGCGGCCGGACCGGTGCGCGAAAGCGACAGGCACGCGCGATGTCCCCACGTTCGTGCCGCCAAGGCGACAACGTCACGGGGAACTCCCGCGGCAGACTGTCGCTTTCGCGGCCAGGGCCAGGGCCAGGGCCACCTCAGGCGATCGGTACCGGTGAGGTGATCGGGCCGGTGCTCGGCGACGGCGACCGCAGCGCCGCTCGACGGCTGCTCCGCCGCTCGGCGCCGTAGCTGATCGACGTCATGCCGACCCCGAGCAGCGCGAGGACGATGCCGAGCCACCCCGGAGCGACGAAGCCGAACCCCGCGGCGATGACGGCGCCGCCCAGTGCCGCGCCGATGGAGTTGCCGATGTTGAAGGCAGAGTGGTTCAGCGCCGCCGCGATCGTGCGGGCGTCACCGGCGACGTCCATCAGCCGGGACTGCACGGCCGGCGGGATCGCGGACGAGGTCGCGCCGAGCAGGTACGCGCCGAGGAACACGCCCCAGACCCACTGGGCGGTGAGCACGGTCACGAGCAGGGCGGCGATGAGCGCGCACAGACCGAAGTAGATGGTCCGCTTGACGCTGCGGTCGGCGAGGTGGCCGCCGAGGATGCCGCCGACGACCATGCCGATGCCCACGACGACGAGCACGAGTGGCACGAAGGACTCCGACAGGCCGGTGACGTTCTGCACGAGCGGCGAGATGTACGAGTAGACCGCGAAGAATCCGCCGAAGCCGACGGCGCCGAGGCCCATCACCATCCACACCTGCGGCACGCGGAACGCCCGGAGCTCCCGGCCGATCGTGGCGTGCTCGTCGCGCGGACTGCGCGGGACGAACGCCAGGACGGCGAGGAACGTCAGGGCGAAGAGCACGGCCACCACGCCGTACGCGATGCGCCAGCTCGCGACCTGTCCCACCCAGGTGATCGACGGGACGCCGACGACGTTGGCGACCGACAGGCCGAGCAGCACCATCGCGATGCCCTTGCCGCGCTTGCCGGGCCCCATGATGTCGCCGGCGACGATCGACGCGATGCCGAAGTACGCGCCGTGCGGCAGCCCGGCGACGAAGCGCGCGACGAGGACGAGCCCGAACGACGGCAGGACGGCGCTGGCGACCGTTGCCAGGACGAACCCGACGAGCAGGACGAGGATGAGGCCCTTGCGCGGGAACTTCGCCGACATCGCAGCGATGGTCGGCGCACCCACCACGACGCCGAGCGCGTACGCGCTGACGAGCCAGCCGGCGTGGGCGATCCCCGCGTCCGGGTCGACGCCGTACTGGTGCGGCAGCAGCGCGGCGGCGATGTTCGGCAGGAGGCCCATCGCGACGAACTCGGTCGAACCGATGGCGAAGCCACCGAGGGCGAGCGCGATGAGCGCGAGGGCGCGGCGCGCAGGCGTCAACTGGGTCATGGAGCCTGTTCTCGAAACGGGAGCTGGAGGAGTTCCGGACGTCGGCGCATCGGCCGGACCGTCGGGACGCTTGGTTCACGATCCCGGCCTCGGGCCGCGGCACGGTGCACGACAGCTGCCGCGAGCGACGGGAGGGCGGCCCGGGTTCAGCGTCGAACGGGGACGACCGGCCACGTCACGCAGCCGGTCTCAGCAGTGTAGACCGCTCCAAACCCCGAGCGGAACCCGTCCGACGAATCGATTCGACCGCCCCGGCCGTGTCAGGCTGCGCGGCGCTCGGTCTGCTCGGTCGGCGCGCCGACCAGCTCGGGGAGCTCGTCGCGGTGGACCCACCCGGAGCCGCACTCGGTGCAGCTCGCCCAGGCGTGGTCGCCCTGCTCGTCCGTGTCGATGACGACCGTCCGCAGGTCGCAGTCGGGGCACCAGCCGTCGTGCATCATCACGCGCTCCTCGTCGTGTCGGATCGGATCCGGAACCGCTCACCACGGCTCCGATGGGCACCATGAGACACCCGACCACCGACATCGACGGGACCCCTCCGGCGTGTCGCTCGCCTCCGGAGCGACCGCACAGCGCCTAGTCGCCGAGGGCCGCCTCGAGCCGCTCGAGCTTGCCGTCGATCTCACCCGTGTGGCCCGGTCGGATGTCGGCCTTGAGCACCAGCGACACGCGTGTGCCGTAGGCGCCGACCGCTTCGGTGGCGCGCTTCACGACGTCCATGACCTCGTCCCAGTCGCCCTCGACCTCGGTGAACATCGAGGACGTCCGGTTCGGCAGCCCGCTCTCGCGCACCACCCGGACGGCGGCCGCGACGGCGTCGTGCACGGACCCGTCCGACGTTGCGGAGGGACCACCGGACGGGGCGACGGAGAACGCGACGATCATGTCCCCATCCTGCCCCGCTCGGGCCGTGCCGGCACCCCGGGTGCCACGGACGGCGCGCCACCCGGACGCGACGACCGCCGGGCGAGCCGCACGAGGGCGACGACACTCCACACCAGGACGGCGATCTCGAGGGCGTTCCGCACCGTCAGGACGACGAGCACCCACGGCTGCACGGTGAGCACCTGGTCGTAGAACCCCGGGTAGACGACCTGGGTGAGGAGCGCCATCGGGAGCGCCGCGACCGCGATCGGCACGAAGCGCCGCGCGCTCGGTCGACCGGCGACGAGCCCCCACACGACCGGCACGGCGAACCACCCGATGTACTGCGGCGAGCCGACCTTGTTCGTGGCGACGAGTGCGGCCACGAACAGCAGTGCGAGGAGCGGCGCCACCTCGGTGCGGTGCGCACCACGGCGGACGGCCCACATCGCCAGGACCGTCCCGGCGACGACGACCAGGGCCATCAGCGGCGTGGAGACGGCCGCGGCGGCGTGGGTGCCGGCGCCGGACACCTCGAACGTCAGGATCTGCTGGTCGTAGTAGACGGCCGCACCCGGCACGCCGAGGGCCGCTGCCCACATGAACGGCGTCGCGAGGGGCGCCTCGATCTGCAGCGCCCGTCCGGTCTGCTGGCCGACGAAGGAGAACAGGTGGGGCGCTCCCCCGTAGAGCACGTCGACGAGGACGACGAGCGCCGTGAGCACGAGGGCGCCGGCGAGCACACCACGGCGGTGTCCCCGCCGCAGGAGCAGGAGCACGCCGACGAGCGCGGCGGGCCACACCTTCGTCCAGGCGCCCGCGGTGAACAGCGCGGACGCGACGGCGGGACGCGTCGCGACGAAGGCGACGCCGACCAGCGCGAGCACCGTCGCGACCGTGTCGATGCGTCCGAGGCCGATCGGTCCGAGCGCGAGCAGGAACGCCAGCCACCACCACACGACCCGGACGCCGAGCGGTCGGAACCGCCACAGGAACGCGCAGGCGACCGCGTCGAGCACGACCACCAGCACGAGCCACCCGGTGCCGATCGACCCGACGCCGCCGAGCGCGGCGGCCGCCATCGGCACGATGGCGAGGATCGGGTACACCCAGTCGGCGTCGATGCCGACCCAGAAGTGCGCGAGGTGCCCGGTCTCGATCCACCGTTTGTACGTGATCGTCACGTCGCCGAGCGGCAGGTTCGCCGAGACCGTGGTCAACCACCAGAGCAGGGCGTGCACGCCGACGAACGCCACGACGAAGCCGACCGGCTCCGGCCACCGCGAGCGTCGCTCCGCCGTCCGCACCGTCCTCTGCACCGGACGAGCGTAGCGGGGTCCTCCCCCGGAACGATCCGAGGAGTCCCAGCCTCCCCAGAGCATGACGTGTCACCGTCGTCCTCGTGACCTCCGAGACCCCGCGCAAGCGCCGCAAGGCCGTCATCTGGATCTCCGTCGCCGCCGCCGTCGTCGTGCTCGGCGTCGTCGCGGCGGTGGTCGGCACCAACGTCTACACGAGCAGCGAGAACGCGAAGGCGTCCGCGGCTCCGTCCGTCGCCGCGAGCCGGGCGCCGTCCACCCTCGACACCGCCGACCTGTCCGGCGCGTGGACGGTCGGCGGCGACTCCGAGGCCGGGTACCGCGTCCACGAGGTCCTCAACGGCTCCGACGTCGAGGTCACCGGGCGGACCGACCGCGTCAGCGGCAGCGCCACCGTCGACGGGAGCGCGATCACGAAGGCGACCATCACCGTCCAGATCGCCGACATCGCGACCGACTCGAAGCAACGCGACTCGTACTTCCGCGACTCGGCGATGGACGCCGCGGCCTTCCCCACGGCCACGTTCGAACTGACCGGCCCGGTCGCCGACGCGGTGCCGAGCGGCTCGGGGACGACCTCGGTGGAGGCCTCCGGCAACCTCACCCTGCACGGCGTGACGAAGCCCGTGACGGCGAAGCTGCAGGTCGGGCTGAACGGCGACGGCGTCGACGTCTCGGGGTCGATCCCGATCACGTTCTCGGACTTCGGCGTGCAGGCACCGAACCTCGGCTTCGTGCAGGTCGACGACTCCGGAGCCGTGGAGTTCCTCGTGCACGCCACCCCCGCCTCGTAGCCGCCACGCGGAGCGGCCCGCCGCCCGTCGCGACCACCCGTCGGACTGGAGGCGCGGTGCGGCGCCGCCTCGCGCCTCCAGTGCGTCCCGTGGTGCGTCCGCCCCTCGTGCTCGGGTCGCACGACGCACACGCACCGAACGGTGGCCCGAGCCCCTGCGCCTACCCGCGCGCGTCGCCCGTCACGACGAGGTCCCGCACCACACCCGGCAGCTCCGCGATCAGCGCCGTCATCGTGAACGGCCCGCCCCCCGACGCCCGACGGGCGGCGATCCCGTGGACCACCGCGGCCGACGCGGCCAGGTGCGCCAGGTCCGACGGCGTCAGCGACGTCCCTGCCGCCTCGGCAGCGCCCTGCCGCGCCGCCACGAGCGCCCCCAGCACACCGCCGAGCACGTCCCCGGCGCCGGCCGCCGCCAGCCACGGCGTCGCCGACGAGGCCACGAGCCGCACCGCCCCGTCGGGGGTCGCCACGTGCGTCGCCGAGCCCTTGAGGAGCACCACGCTGCCGGTCTGCTCCGCCGCCCGGACGGCCGCGGCGGCCGGGTCCTGCTCGATCGCGTCCCGCGACACCCGCAGCACGCCGGCGAGCTCCCCGGCGTGCGGGGTGAGCACGGCGAGCGGCCCGAGCTCGACCAGCGGGATCGCCCCGGCGTCCACCACGACCGGGACGCCGTCGTCCGAGGCGTGCCGGAAGCCGTCCGCCGTCACGTCGTCGAGCTCGTCGAGCGAGGACGCCGAGATCCCGGACCCGACGAGCCAGGCCTGCACCCGGCCGACGCCGGAGACCACCTCGGGTCGTCGGGCGAGCACGTGGTCCGACGCGCGTGCGGGTCCGACGTACCGGACCATGCCGACGCCGGTGTGCACGGCCGCGTCGACGCCCATCACGGCCGCGCCGGGGTACTGGTCGGAGCCGGTCGCGACGCCGAGGACACCCCGGCGGTACTTCGTGGACTCGCCGTGCGGGGCGGTCGTCCAGGCGGCGGCGTCGGTCGGGGCGAAGGGGACGAAGTCGTTCACGACCGCCACGTTACGGTGGAGCGCATGAGCCTGTTCCTGCCCGGTCGCGTGGTGGTCTTCGACTACGGCGAGGTGATCAGCCGGACGCCGCACGCGTCTCGCGACCTGCTCGTCGAGGCCACCGGGGTGCCCGCCGACGAACTGTTCCCGGTCTACGACGAACTGCGGCACGACCTCGACCGCGGCGACCTCTCCGTCGTCGACTACTGGCGCGCGATCGGCGAACGGACCGGCCGGACCTGGAGCGTGACGGACATCCACCGCTTCTGGGCCGTCGACTTCACCGGGTGGTTCGACGTCGAGCCGGCCACGCTGGCGATCGTCGAGGAGCTGCACGACGCCGGCACCCGGCTCGCCCTCCTCTCGAACGCGGGCTTCGACTTCGGCGACCCGTACCGCCGCTCCCCGATGGGCTCGCTGTTCGAGACCGTCGTCGTCAGCGCCGAGGAGCACGTCCTCAAGCCCGCTCCGTCCATCTACCGCGACACCTGTGCGCGTTTGGGAATCGAGCCTGGTCAGATGGTGTTCGTGGACAACAGGGCCGAGAACGCCGCCGGCGCGGGAGCGATCGGGGCGGTCGGCCACCACTACACGTCGCCGGACGGTCTGCGGACGTTCCTCACGGAGCTGGCCGAGCAGCCCGCACCGGCGCCCGTCCCCTGAGGAGCCCGCGTGACGCACGCCTTGTTCGACCCGATCACCATCCGCGACCTGACCGTCCGCAACCGCATCTGGGTGTCCCCGATGTGCCAGTACTCGGTCGAGGACGAGGACGGCGTCGCGACGCCGTGGCACCTCGTGCACCTCGGCGGGTTCGCGAAGGGTGGCGCCGGCGCGGTCGTCGTCGAGGCCACCGGCGTGGTGCCGGAGGGGCGCATCACCCCGCAGGACCTCGGCCTCTGGAACGACGAGCAGCGTGACGCCTTCCGGCCGATCGTCGACTTCGTCCACGCGCAGGGTGCCGCCGCCGGCGTCCAGCTCGCGCACGCCGGCCGCAAGGCATCGACGTTCCGCACCTGGGCCGAGTCCCGCGGCTCCGTCCCCGCGGACCAGGGCGGCTGGACCACCGTCGCACCCTCCGCCGTGGCGTTCGACGGCTACGCCGAGCCGCGCGAGCTCGCCACCGAGGACATCCGGGTCGTCGCGCTGGCCTTCGCGGCAGCAGCCCGTCGTGCGGTCGAGGCCGGCTTCGACCTCGTCGAGATCCACGCCGCGCACGGGTACCTGCTCCACCAGTTCCTGTCCCCGCTGAGCAACCACCGCACCGACTCCTACGGCGGCCCGCTCGAGAACCGCGCCCGCGCCCTCCTCGAGGTCGTCGACGCCGTCCGTGCCGAGGTCGGCGAGGGCTTCCCCGTGGTCGTCCGGTTCTCGGCGACGGACTGGGTCGACGGCGGGCTGACGCTCGAGGAGACCACGCAGGTCGCCCGCTGGGCCGCCGAGCACGGCGCCGACCTCGCGGACGTGTCGACCGGCGGCAACGTCGCCAGCGCGCCGATCCCGGTGGGGCCCGGCTACCAGGTGCCGCACGCCGCCGCGATCAAGCGGGACGCCGGCATCGGGACCATCGCCGTCGGCATGATCTCCGAGGCGTTCCAGGCCGAGCAGATCGTCGCCACCGGGCAGGCGGACGTCGTGATGATCGGCCGCGAGTTCCTGCGCGACCCGGCGTTCCCGCTCCGTGCCGCCGCCGAGCTCGGCGTGAGCGTCGACTACGAGCCGCAGCAGTACCACCGCGCGCGCGTCACGGCGTAGGCCGGTCCGCGCGACGCGGGTCGCGCCTCCCGGCCGGTCACCCGGCCGTCCCGGAGGCGCGACCCGCTTCCTGTACGGATCCTCGGCCTGGCCGCGCGCCAGGCAGTACGATTGATCCCACTGTGGACGATCCTCCGAATCCTTCTCCGCCCCACTCATCCGCCGCTCACTCGGTGAGCTGCACTCCCTCGCGCCCCGCGGGAGGTGAATCATGAGTCCGATCGACATCGTCATGCTGATCGGCGGCATCCTGCTGACACTCGGCACGGGCGTCTTCGTCGCGTCCGAGTTCTCGCTCGTCAACCTCGACCGGGCCGACGTCGAGGCACGTCGGGACCGCGGCGAGTCGGGCCTCGCGCCCGTCATCGGTGCGCTGAAGGTCACGTCGACCCATCTGTCGAGCGCGCAGCTCGGCATCACCCTGACCACGCTCCTGACGGGCTACCTGCTCGAGCCCTCGATCGCGACGCTGCTCGAGGCGCCGTTCCTCGCGATGCGCCTGCCGGAGGCCGTGGTCGAGACCGTCGGCTCGATCGTGGCGCTCGTCATCGCGACCCTGCTGTCGATGATCCTCGGCGAGCTCGTCCCGAAGAACTTCGCCCTGGCCCTCCCCCTGCAGACGGCGAAGCTCGTCGTGCCCCTGCAGGTGGCCTTCACGACGGTCTTCAAGCCCGCCGTCGCCGTGCTGAACGGCACCGCGAACGCCGTGCTCCGGTCGATGGGCATCGAGCCGCAGGAAGAGCTGTCCGGCGCACGCAGCGCCGAGGAGCTCACCTCCCTGCTCCGCCGGTCCGCGTCCGAGGGCTCGCTGGAGCAGGACACCGCGACACTGCTCGAACGGACCATCTCGTTCTCCGAGCTCAGCGCGAGCGACGTGATGACGCCACGCCCGCGGGTCTCGACCATCCGCGTGTCCGAGTCCGCCGAGGACGTCATCGCCCTCGCCCGCCGCACCGGCTTCAGCCGCTTCCCCGTCATCGAGGAGGACGCGGACGACGTCGTCGGCATCGTGCACGTCAAGCAGGCCGTCGCGGTGCCGCGCGAGAAGCGACCGGAGGTGCCCGTCGGCGCGCTCATGACGGACGCCGAACGGGTCCCGGAGACGATGCCGGGCGACACGCTGCTCGCCGAGGTCCGCGGCCGCGGCTACCAGATGGTGATCGTCGTCGACGAGTACGGCGGGACCGCGGGCGTCGTGACGCTCGAGGACCTCGTCGAGGAACTCGTCGGCGAGGTGTCCGACGAGCACGACCGCGCGCGGATCGACGTCGTGCGGTCGCGCAACTGGCTCACGTTCCCGGGGCTCCTCCGACCCGACGAGCTCGAGGACCGCGCCGGCGTGCGCGTCCCGGAGGACGGCCCGTACGAGACCGTGGGCGGCTTCGTCATGTCGACGCTCGGCCGACTGCCGGTCGTCGGTGACGAGGTCGCGCTCGAGGACGGCGTCTTCCGGGTCGAGCGGCTCGACGGGCGCCGGATCGACCGGATCCGCTGGACGCCGACACCGCCCGAGACCCCGGCGACCGGGATCGTCATCCCGGCCACGAGGACCACCACGAAGACGACGAAGGGCAGTACCCGATGAGCTCGGACTGGTGGGGCATCTTCTGGCTCGTCGTCCTCCTGATGGGCAACGCGTTCTTCGTCGCCGCGGAGTTCGCCGTCATCTCGGCTCGACGGTCGCAGATCGAGCCCCGCGCCGAGGAGGGCTCCCGCGCCGCGCAGATGACCCTCTGGGCGATGGAGCACGCCACCCGGATGCTCGCGACCACGCAGCTCGGCATCACGGTCTGCTCGCTGCTCATCCTCAACGTGTCCGAGCCGGCGATCCACCACCTGCTCGAGGTCCCGCTGCACCTGACCGGCTGGAGCGCCGAGGTGATCGGCATCGTGGCGTTCGTGTTCACGCTGCTGCTCGTGTCGTTCCTGCACGTGGTGTTCGGCGAGATGGTCCCGAAGAACATCTCGTTCTCGATGCCCGACCGCGCCGCGCTGCTCCTCGTCCCGACCCTCTGGTACATCGGACACGGCCTGCACTGGGTCGTCGTCGGGCTCAACGAGGTCGCGAACGCCGTGCTCCGGCTGTTCCGCGTCGAGCCGAAGGACGAGGCCGTCAGCGCCTTCACCGTGGACGAGGTGCAGACGATCGTCGAGCAGTCCCGCCGCGAGGGCACCCTCACCGACGCCGGCGGCACGCTCCGCATGGCGTTCGAGTTCACCGAGAAGAAGGTCAAGGACGTCGCCGTGCCGATGGCGGAGCTCGTCACGCTCCCCGACGACGCGACCCCCGGCGACGTCGAGCGCGCGGTGGCGCAGCGCGGGTTCTCGCGCTACGTCCTCGTCGGCGACGACGGCGACCCCACGGGCTACGTGCACGTGAAGGACGTCATCGACCTGCGGCCGGACGAGTACGACGACCCGGTGCCGCCGAAGCGGATCCGACAGCTCATCTCGCTGTACACGGAGATGGACCTCGAGGACGCCCTCGCGACGATGCGCGCCGCCGGGCGCCACGTGGCCCGGGCGTTCGACGCGGACGGCCGCACGACCGGCGTCCTGTTCCTCGAGGACATCCTCGAGGAGCTGGTAGGCGAGGTCGAGGACGCGACCCGGCGGCGCTGACCGGGCGGGCGCGCCCGGCTCAGCGGCAACGCGAAGCGTTGCGCGGGGCGCGCCGACCGAGCCCGCGAGGGAGGCGCGGTGCCAGCTGGCACCGCGCCTCCCGTCCGTCCGGGGTCGCGCCCGCCGCGCCGCGCCCACCGGGCCGCGGCCGAGTCTCGGCTGGGCGGACAGTTTCGTGGCGCGCAGACCGCGAAACTGTCCGCGGGGGCGAGTCTCGGGGCGCGCCTGTCGCGCGGAAGAGTCAGGGCGCTGCGGAGCTGCGCCGTCCGTTCCGCGGAAGCGACAGGGTGCCGCGTTCAGCCGGCGGTGATGTGTCGCTTTCGCGAGCAGCGCCGGCGAGCGGCGGACTGGAGGGACGGTGCCGGCCCGTACAGCGCCTCCCCCGCCACCTCCGCCGGCAGTCCTAGCGACCACTCCGCCGAAGCGACAGTTCGCGGGCCCACCCGCCCGTTGGTCCCGCGAGAGCGACAGCCTGCCGCCGCCATCTGGCGGTGATCTGTCGCTTTCGCGTGGCCGGCGGCGGCGCCACCGCCGCTACCAGCTGACGGGGAGCGGCTTGCCCTCCTCGTAGCCGGCGGCCGACTGGATGCCGACGAGTGCTCGCTCGGAGAACTCGGCGAGCGAGGACGCCCCGGCGTAGGTCGCCGAGCTCCGCACGCCGGTGGTGATCATGTCGAGCAGGTCCTCGACGCTCGGGCGCTCCGGGTCGAGGTAGATGGTCGAGGACGAGATCCCCTCGGCGAAGAGCGCCTTCCGAGCCCGCTCGTAGGGGTCGAGTCGCTCGAAGCGCTCCCGGACGGCCTTCGCGGACGCCATGCCCCAGCTCTCCTTGTAGGCCCGGCCCGCGGCGTCGTGTCGCAGGACGCCCGGCGCCTCGAGCGTGCCGGCGAACCACGAGCCGATCATGACGGCCGAGGCACCGGCGGCGAGGGCGAGCGCCACGTCGCGCGGGTACCGGACGCCGCCGTCCGCCCAGACGTGCGCCCCGAGGGAGCGCGCCGCTGCCGCGGTCTCGAGCACGGCCGAGAACTGGGGGCGGCCGACGGCCGTCATCATCCGCGTGGTGCACATCGCGCCGGGCCCGACGCCGACCTTGATGATGTCCGCACCGGCGTCCACGAGGTGGGCGACGGCGTCGGCGGTGACGACGTTGCCGGCGACGAGCGGGATGTCGAGGCCGAGCGCGGCGACCGTGCGGAGCGCCCGGAGCATGCCCTCCTGGTGGCCGTGCGCCGTGTCGAGGACGAGCACGTCGACGCCGGCCGCGGCGAGGGCCTTCGCCTTCGCGGCCACGTCGCCGTTGATCCCGACCGCGGCGGCGACGCGCAGGCGTCCCGACGCGTCGACCGCGGGCGTGTAGATGTCGGAGCGGATGGCGCTGGTCTGGCTGGTGGTGCCGACGACCTTGCCGTGCCGCACGACCGGGGCGAAGTCCACCTCGGCGGCGGAGAGCACGTCGTACACGTGTCGTGGCGTGCCGGCGTCCTCGGCGTCGATCGCCGTGGAGGCGCCGTGCAGCAGGTCGCCGAGCGTGGCGTCGGGTCCGGCGGTGCCCAGGCGACCGGCGGGCACGCACCCGAGGTACTCGCCCTCGGCGTCGCGCACGACGATGCCGCGTCCTGCGACGGGCAGCAGGTGGCCGAGCGCCTCGGCCACGGTGGTGTCGGCGCCGAGGTCGTACGCCGTGTCGAAGTCGACGGGCTGGTCCTTGACCCAGCGGATCGCCGCGTCGAGGTCCTGCAGGTGCATGTCCTGCGGCAGCACCCCGAGTCCGCCGCGACGGGCGAGCGTCGCAGCGAGGCGGGGCCCGGTCACGGAGTTCATGTTGGCGCTGACGATCGGGATCGTCGCACCGGAGCCGTCGTTCGCACCGAGGTCGACGTCGAACCGGCTCGTGACCGCCGAGCGGCTGGGCACGAGGAAGACGTCGGAGTAGGTCAGGTCGTGCGTCGGCCGCGTCTCGTAGAACCTCATGCGCCCCACTGTACGGCTCCGCAGGGTGCCCGGCCTGGAGTGCCCCGGCGGCCGTCGACGCGACACGCAGGACCCCGTCCTGGAGGCCCGACTCGCGTCCCGCCTGACACGGAACGGTCACCCGCGAGCGGCTAGGCTGGGCTCCTGTGCGGGGCAGGGTTGCCGCGCACGACACACACGAGCATCTATCGACGGAGAGTGGGCGATCGGCTGTGTCGAGCCATCTGACCGGAACGGACGAGACCGCGGGCGAATTCGGGGCGAACGAGTGGCTCGTCGACGAGCTCTACGAGCAGTTCGTCGCGGACAAGGAGTCGGTCGACAAGTCCTGGTGGCCGGTCCTCGAGAGCTACCACCGCACCCAGGGTGGTGACGCTCCGGCTCCCGCCTCCGGGTCCGCTCCCGCAGCCCCTGCCCCCGCCGCCCCGGGGACGACCCCGGCCGCTCCCGCCCAGCAGCAGTCGACGACCCAGCAGCCGGCCACCGGTGACGGTCCGGCCGAGGCCAAGTCCGGTCCGATCCAGGCGAAGACCACGTCCCGTCAGCCGACGCCGCAGCCCATCCCGGCCGAGGCGAACGACGAGGCCGACGACCACGAGGAGACCCACGAGGACGTCGCCACCCCGCTCCGCGGCATGGCGAAGACCCTGGCGTCGAACATGGACGCGTCGCTCAGCGTCCCCACCGCCACGAGCGTGCGGACGATCCCGGCGAAGCTGATGATCGACAACCGCATCGTCGTCAACAACCACCTGCGCCGTGCCCGCGGTGGGAAGATCTCGTTCACCCACCTGATCGGCTGGGCGATGGTCCAGGCGCTGCAGGACTTCCCGAGCCAGAACGTGTTCTACGAGGAGCGCGACGGCAAGCCCTTCGTGGTGCAGCCCGCGCACGTCAACCTCGGCATCGCGATCGACGTCCCGAAGAAGGACGGCACCCGTTCCCTGCTGGTCCCGAGCATCAAGCGCGCCGAGACCCTGACCTTCGGCCAGTTCCTCTCCGCCTACGAGGACCTCGTCAAGCGCGCCCGCGACAACAAGCTGACGCCGACCGACTTCCAGGGCACGACGATCTCGCTGACGAACCCGGGCGGCATCGGCACGGTGCACTCCGTCCCGCGCCTGACGAAGGGGCAGGGCGCGATCATCGGCGCCGGCGCCCTCGAGTACCCGGCGCAGTTCCAGGGCTCCGCCGACAAGACGCTCGTCGAGCTCGGCATCGGCAAGACCATCACGCTCACGAGCACCTACGACCACCGCGTCATCCAGGGTGCGGGGTCGGGCGAGTACCTCAAGAAGGTGCACGAGCGGCTCATCGGCGAGCACGGCTTCTACGAGGGCATCTTCGCGGCGCTCCGGATCCCCTACAAGCCGATCCAGTGGGCGAACGACATCAACGTCGACCTGGCGCACCGGGTGAACAAGACCGCGCGTGTGCAGGAGCTCATCAACAGCTTCCGCGTCCGCGGGCACCTGATGGCGGACATCGACCCGCTCGAGTACCGCCAGCGCACGCACCCCGACCTCGAGATCGAGAGCCACGGGCTGACCTTCTGGGACCTCGACCGCGAGTTCGTCACCGGCGGCCTCGCCGGCACCACGAACGCACCGCTCCGCGACGTCCTCGGCATCCTCCGCGACGCCTACTGCCGCACGGTGGGCATCGAGTACATGCACATCCAGGACCCGGAGCAGCGCCGCTGGGTGCAGGCGCACATCGAGGTGCCGTACTCCAAGCCGTCGAAGGACGAGCAGCTCCGCGTGCTCGGCAAGCTCAACGAGGCCGAGGCCTTCGAGACCTTCCTGCAGACGAAGTACGTCGGGCAGAAGCGCTTCTCACTCGAGGGCGGCGAGTCCACGATCGCGTTCCTCGACACCCTCATCCAGCACGCCGCCACGGCAGGCCTCGACGAGGTCGCCATCGGCATGGCCCACCGCGGCCGCCTCAACGTCCTGACGAACATCGCCGGCAAGACGTACGGGCAGATCTTCCGCGAGTTCGAGGGCTCCTCGCTGCCGGGCTCCGTGTCCGGTCAGGGCTCGGGCGACGTCAAGTACCACGTCGGCACCGAAGGGGTCTTCCGCGCGAGCGACGGCACGGCGATCCCGGTCACCATCGCCGCGAACCCGTCCCACCTCGAGGCCGTCGACGGCGTGCTCGAGGGCATCGTCCGCGCCAAGCAGGACCGCGAGGCACCCGGCACCTTCGGCGTGCTGCCCGTGCTCGTCCACGGTGACGCGGCGATGGCCGGTCAGGGCGTCGTCGTCGAGACCCTGCAGATGTCGCAGCTGCGTGGCTACCGCACCGGTGGCACCGTGCACCTGGTGATCAACAACCAGGTCGGGTTCACCACCCCGCCGGAGTCCGCACGCAGCTCGGTGTACTCGACCGACGTCGCCAAGACCATCCAGGCGCCGATCTTCCACGTGAACGGGGACGACCCCGAGGCCGTGGCCCGCGTGGCCGAGCTCGCCTTCGCCTACCGCGAGGAGTTCCACCGCGACGTCGTCATCGACCTGATCTGCTACCGCCGGCGCGGGCACAACGAGGGCGACGACCCCTCGATGACGCAGCCGATGATGTACAACCTCATCGAGGCGAAGCGCTCCGTCCGCACCCTCTACACCGAGGCGCTCGTCGGTCGTGGCGACATCACCCAAGAGGAGTACGACGAAGCGCACCGCGACTTCCAGGACCGTCTGGAGCGTGCCTTCGCCGAGACGCACGAGGCGCAGACCGGCACCATCCCGGTGATCGACGTCGACGACGACGGCGCGGTGCAGGGACTCGAGCGTCCCGCCGCCCAGCGCGACGACTCCGAGAACGAGGTGCGCGAGACCGCCGTGTCCGAGGACCTCGTCCGGGCGATCGGCGACGCGCACAGCAACCCGCCGGCCGGCTTCTCGATCCACCCGAAGCTCCAGCAGCTCCTGTCGAAGCGCACCGACATGACCCGCAACGGTGGCGTCGACTGGGCGATGGCCGAGCTCATGGCGATCGGCTCGCTGCTGGTCGAGGGCAAGCCGGTCCGACTCGCCGGGCAGGACGCCCGTCGTGGCACGTTCGTCCAGCGCCAGGCGGTGTTCCACGACCGCGTGAACGGCCAGGAGTGGCTGCCGCTCGCGAACCTCACCGAGGACCAGGCCCGCCTGTACATCTACGACTCGCTCCTCAGCGAGTACGCGGCGATGGCGTTCGAGTACGGCTACTCGGTCGAGCGCCCCGAGGCCCTCGTGCTCTGGGAAGCGCAGTTCGGCGACTTCGCGAACGGCGCACAGACCGTGATCGACGAGTTCATCTCGTCCGCCGAGCAGAAGTGGGGGCAGCGTTCCGGGCTCGTGCTCCTGCTCCCCCACGGCTACGAGGGCCAGGGACCGGACCACTCGTCCGCCCGCATCGAGCGGTACCTGCAGCTGTGCGCCGAGGACAACATGGTGGTCGCACGGCCGTCGACTCCGGCGTCGTACTTCCACCTGCTGCGCCGCCAGGCGTGGGCGCGCCCGCAGAAGCCGCTCGTCGTGTTCTCCCCGAAGGCGATGCTGCGGCTCCGTCAGGCGACGAGCTCCGTGGACGCGTTCACGAGCGGCACCTTCCAGGAGGTCCTCGACGACGACCGCGTGGCAGACAAGTCCGCCGTGCGCCGCGTCGTGCTGCACTCGGGCAAGGTGCACCACGACCTGCGCGCCGAGGTCGAGAAGCGTGGCGCTTCGGACGTCGCCCTGGTCCGGCTCGAGCAGCTCGCCCCGCTGCCCCTCGAGCGGATCCTCGAGGTGCTCGCCGGCTACCCCGACGCCGAGGTCGTCTGGGCCCAGGAAGAGCCCGAGAACCAGGGTGCCTGGCCGTTCGTGTGCATGAACCTCTCGCCGCACCTCGACGGACGACCGCTCTCGGTGGCCGCACGGCCCGCGAGCGCCGCTCCGGCCACAGGGTCGTCGAAGCGCTCGGCGCAGGAAGCCGCCGAGGTCATCGCGACCGCGCTCGGCGCCTGAGCCGACCGCACCCCGCAGCAGACACCGCGCCCCGCTCCAGCGGGGCGCGGTGTTCGTCGCGGGGTGCAACGACCGGGACGCGGCCGCCGCATCACCGACGAGGCGCGCCGAGCGTCACTTGAGCTTCGTGTACCGCACCCCGGCCTCGTGGTAGCCGCGCTTCTGGTAGAAGCGGTGCGCGTTGTCCGTCGCCGCCGCGCTCACGGCGCTGAGGCGACGCGCGCCCTGCTCGAGGGCCCACGTCTCGAAGGTGTCGATGAGCGCGGAACCGGTGCCGAGCCTCCTGGCCGACGGGTCGACCACGAGCAGGAGGAGCTGCGCCGTCGGCTCGTCACTGGCGTACGCCCAGGTGAGCTGCGCACCCGCCACGGCGACGACCCGTCCCTCGTCGCCGCGGATCAACCACGTGCGGTGCCCCGCCTCGGACGTCAACCGTTCGAGCCGAGCACGCATGGCGGACTCGTCGACCACGTGACCGAGCAGGCGGACGAGGGCGGCGACGTCGGTGACGTCCGTGTCGGACCAGGCGGTCAGCGACTCGACGGAGAGGGTCATGCCCGCGACACTACCGACAGCCCTCGTCGTGTGACGACGACTGCCAGGACCCTCAGTGGGTCGCCTGCTCCAGCCGGATGCGCGCGAGGATCTCCCCGCGCAGCTGGTCGGGAGCGGTCTCCTTGCACGCGCGGCGAACCGTCTCCATGAGCACGACACCGACCCGGTGCTCGGTGGTGCAGTCCTCGCACCCGTCCATGTGCTCGCGGATGTCCGCGGCGTCCTCGTGGCGCAGCTCGTCGTGGAGGAACTCCTCGAGCTCGGCCTTCGCCTTCGAGCAGTCGCAGCCGCTCATCGTGCTTCCTTCCCGTCGACGCGACCGGTGGTCGCGTGGGCCTTCCGGCCTCGTCCGCGCATCGTCGCCGTCGACGCTGCGTCCGGGACGATGCCGGTCTCACGTGCGTGGTCGGCCAGGAGCCCCCGGAGGAGCCGGCGGCCACGGTGGAGACGGCTCATGACCGTCCCCACGGGGGTCTTCATGATGTCGGCGATCTCCTGGTAGGAGAACCCCTCGACGTCGGCGAAGTACACGGCCATCCGGAAGTCCTCGGGGATGGCCTGCAGCGCGTCCTTCACGGCGGAGGACGGCAGGTGGTCGATGGCGTCGGCCTCGGCGGAGCGCGCCGAGATCGACTGCGTCACGCTCTCGGCGCCGCCCAGCTGCCAGTCCTCGAGCTCGTCGATCGTGCCCTGGTACGGGTTCCGCTGGTTCTTGCGGTACGTGTTGATGAACGTGTTCGTCAGGATCCGGTACAGCCAGGCCTTCAGGTTCGTGCCCTGCTTGAACTGGCGGAAGGCGGCGAACGCCTTGACGAAGGTCTCCTGCACGAGGTCGGACGCGTCGGCCGGGTTGCGGGTCATCCGCATCGCAGCGCCGTACAGCTGGTCCATGAACGGCAGGGCCTGGTCCTCGAACAGGGACCGCAGTTCGCCCTCGGAGACGGTCTTCGCGTCGACGACGTCGGGTTCGGCGTCCTCGGTCGAGGAGTCCCCGAGCGCGTCGTCCGTGGCCTCGTCGCCGAGCGCCTCTCGCTCCTCCGACACCGCGTCGAGCTGGGCCTCGGTCTCGTCGACCAGGTCGTGCGGTACTGCGGCGTGCGGTTCGTCGGTCGTCATCGGGCCCAAGTCTAGGCCGAGGCCGCCGAGCGTCGTCGGCACCGCGGCGACCACGGTGGGCGTGCCCGGCCGTGCTCGTACGAGTGTTGCTGTCGCCACTGATCCTCCCGGTGCGTTCAGTACCCTGGTGAACCGATGGACGAGACGACGCATTCCCAGCGCGGGACCGCACCCGCCGCACCCTGGACCGCACCGGTCGCCGGGGGGCCCCTGCGCGGCGACGTGTCGCTGCCCGGGTCGAAGTCCCTGACGAACCGCGAGCTCGTGCTCGCGGCCCTGACGGACAACCCGTCCACCATCCGTCTCCCGCTGCACTCGCGCGACTCGGCGCTGATGATCGCGGGGCTCCGGGCACTCGGGGTCGGCATCGACGAGGTCGCGCCCGCCGACGGCGCGGCGCCGAACCCCTACGGCCCCGACCTGCGGATCACACCAGCTCCGATGCACGGCGACGTCCGCGTCGACTGCGGCCTCGCCGGCACGGTGATGCGCTTCCTGCCGCCGCTCGCCGCCCTCGCGGTCGGCCCGGTCACGATCGACGGCGACCCGTACGCGCGGAAGCGTCCGATGCACGCGATCATCCGGGCCCTCGTCGACCTCGGCGTCGACGTGACCGACGACGGCGGCGGCGCGATGCCCTTCGCGTTCACGGGGACCGGCTCCGTCCGGGGCGGCAGGCTGTCGATCGACGCGTCGGCGTCCTCGCAGTTCGTCTCCGGGCTGCTCCTCTCGGCACCCCGCTTCGACGAGGGGCTGCACCTCACCCACGTCGGCGAGCGACTGCCGAGCATGCCCCACATCGAGATGACGGTCGAGGCCCTCCGCGCCCGCGGCGTCCGGGTCGACGAACCGTCCGTCGGCGAGTGGGTCGTGCATTCGGGTCCCATCGCCGCCCGCGACGTCACGATCGAGCCGGACCTGTCGAACGCGGCGCCGTTCGCGGTCGCGGCCCTCGTGGCGGGCGGGACCGTCCGCATCCGCACCTGGCCGACCGCCACGACGCAGGTCGGCGCCGACCTCGAGACGCTCCTGCCCCTGTGGGGGGCGAGCGTCGTCCGTGACGGTGACGACCTGGTCGTCGACGGCGGCGTCGGGATCCGCGGTGGCGCCTCCGTCCCGGGTCTCGAACTCGACCTGAGCCGGGGCGGCGAACTCGCACCGGCCCTGGTCGCGCTGGCGGCGCTGGCGGACGGCCCGAGCGTGGTCACCGGGATCGGTCACCTGCGCGGGCACGAGACGGACCGCCTCGCCGCACTGGCGGCGGAGATCAACCGGTCTGGAGGCGCGGTGCAGGAACTCGACGACGGCCTGCGGATCGAGCCGGCGCCGCTCCACGGCGGCCCCTGGGCCGCCTACGAGGACCACCGGATGGCGACGGCCGGGGCGATCGTGGGCCTCGTCGTCGACGGTGTCGCCGTCGACGACATCGGCTCGACGGCGAAGACGCTGCCGCAGTTCCCGGAGCTGTGGGCGGAGCTGGTGGCGACCGGCACCGCCTCGTCGTCCCCGTCGAGCGAGGGGTGAGCGCATGAGCTGGTGGGACGACGTCGACGGGGACGACTCCGACGCGGACGAGCCGTACGGGCAGTACGACGAGTCGAGCGTCCGGGTTCGCCCGAACCCGAAGGGCAACCGCCCGCGCACGAAGACGCGCCCGACGTACGACGACGCCCCCGTGGGATGGGTGACCAACGTGGACCGCGGACGCTTCGGCGTGCTGGTCGGGTCGGGGACGCCGGACGAGCACGTCATCACCGCGACGAAGGCCCGCGAGCTGGGCAAGAAGTCGGTCGTCACGGGCGACCACGTCTCGCTCGCCGGCGACGTCTCCGGTGACCCCGGGTCGCTGGCGCGCATCGTGAAGGTGGCCGAGCGCACCACGCTGCTGCGCCGGAGCGCCGACGACTCCGACGAGGTCGAGCGCGTCATCGTGGCGAACGCCGACCAGATGCTGATCGTCGTGGCCGCGGCCGACCCGGAACCGCGCACCCGCCTCATCGACCGGTACCTCGTGGCGGCGTTCGACGCTGGCCTCGACCCGGTCCTCTGCATCACGAAGACCGACCTCGCCGACCCGGCGCCGTTCCTCGCCCACTTCGCGTGCCTCGACCTGCGCATCGTGACCAGCCGCGCCGACGACGTCCCGTTCGAGGCCCTGCACGACGTCCTCGACGGCAAGGTGACGGTCACGGTCGGGCACTCGGGCGTCGGCAAGTCGACCCTGGTGAACGCGCTGACCGGCTCGACGCGGGCGGTCGGCGTCGTGAACACCGTCACCGGGCGGGGGCGGCACACCTCGTCGTCCTCCATCGCGCTGCGGGTGCGCGACGGCGGGTGGATCATCGACACCCCGGGCGTCCGTTCGTTCGGCCTCGGGCACGTCGACCCCGCGAACGTGTTCCGCGCCTTCGCCTCGCACGCGGTCGCGGTCCGGCCGCCGGAGGACGGGATCCCCCTCGACCAGGCCCACGACTGGGAGATCGTCGACCGGGTGCAGGCGGGCGAGCTCGGGGCGACCGGGGTCGAGCGGCTCGACTCGTTCCGTGCGCTGCTGACCGGCATGGGCGCGTCCGACCCCGGCACGGAGTAGCCCCGGGGTCCGGTCGGGCGCGCGTCCGCCGCCCGTCCGCCCGCCGAGGTCGCAGAATGTGTCGCGCTCGGCGCCTCCGAACGGCACGTCGTGCGACCTCGGCGACCAGCACGTGGCGTGTCCTGCGACCTCGGCGAGACCCAGCCCCGCGTACCCGAGATCGCTCGATGTGTCGCGCTCGGCCCTTCCGGTCTCGCCGAGATCGCAGTTCGTGTCGCGCTCACTGCACCTGAGCGGCGCGTCGTGCGATCTCGGCGACCGACGTGCGGCGTGTTGGAGGACACCGGGGACCGCCCCGCCGCGCCCCCGAGGTCGCACGATGTGCCGCGCTCGGCGACCTCGGTCTCGCCCAAGTCGCAGTTTCTGTCGCTCGCGCGGGACATGAGCGGCATGTCGTGCGACTTCGGGGATCGACGTGCGGCGTGTTGTGCGACCTCGGCGTCCGGCGGCCGGGCAGGGCACGCCGGGCGGCAGACGGCGGGCGGTGGGCGGGCTGCGGGGTGCGGGGCGCGGCTGCGGCGGTGTAGTGTTGCGAGACGTGTCTGAAGTTGCAAAGTACAACTTTGCGCCGACCCCCGCTGTCGACGCTTCGTCCTCCCCCATGACGACGACGACGTCGCACGTGCACACCTCCCCCGCCGAACACCGCCCGCACACCCACGCGGCGCCGCGGACACCGCGCTCCACCAACCGCCCGGAGGCCCCGTCGGTCCTCCGCCCACAGGGACTCGGCCGGATCCTGCTGTCCTTCGGGTCGCACATCCTCGTGCCGCTGTTCCTCGCCGTCGGCATGGGCCTCGCCTACCTCGGCGCGTTCCACGCCCCGACGCCGCACGACCTCCCGGTCGGCGTCGTCGGGCAGGGCGCCGCCACGCAGGTGTTCGCGCAGACCGTGACCGACCGGTCCGACGGAGCACTCGTCGCCCACGTCGTCGGCTCGACGGCCGAGGCCGAACGACAGGTGCGCGACCGCGACCTCGCGGCGGTCTACGCGCCGGGCACCACCGGAGCGACCCTCTACGTGTCGACCGCCGCGTCCGAGACGACCGCGACGGCTGCCCAGAAGGTGTTCATGCCGATCGCCTACGCGGCCCACCTGCCGTTCACCGTGCAGGACGTGGTCCCGACCGGGGACGAGGACACCACCGGCCAGGGACTCTTCTTCCTCCTCGTGGCGCTCAGCGTCGGCGGGTACGCGTCGGCGATCGCCGTGGCCGCCTTCGCCGCACGCCTCCGCCCGGTCTGGACCGCCGTCGTCGGCCTCGTCACCGCCGGCGTCGTCGCGGGCATCGGGATCGTGATCGCCGGTCCCGTCTACGGGATCATCACCACGCACCGGTGGGAGGTCTTCCTCTTCGCGTGGATGTACGACGCGATCATCGTCGCGCTCGGGGTCGGGCTCCACCCACTGCTCGGCCGGTGGACGACCCCGATCCTCACGATGCTGTTCGTGATGCTCAACTTCACGTCCTCGGGCGGCATCTTCCAGCCCGCCTTCCAGCCCGGGTTCTTCGCCGGCCTCAACAGCTTCTGGAGCGGTGCCGCGTGGCTCCAGGCCGCCCAGGACCTGCTCTACTTCCCCGGTGCCTCGCTGGGGCGGCCGTCACTCGTGCTCGCCCTCTGGCTGGCGGTCGCGGTGCTCCTCTGCGTCGTCGTGCACGGGCTCGTCGCCCGCCGCACCCGGATCGCCCGCGAGCGCGAGGTCACGCGCCTCGAGGAGGAGGAGGTCGTGGCGGCGTAGGACGCTACGCTGACGGTCGTGGACCTCAGCGCCGACCTGGACTTCGCCCGCTCCCTCGCCGACACCGCCGACGCGATCAGCCTCGAACGGTTCCGGGCGGCCGACCTGCACGTGTCGCAGAAGGCGGACAGCACCCACGTCACGGACGCCGACCAGGCCGTGGAGCGCGCACTCCGCGAGCGGCTGCGGGCCGAGCGCCCGGACGACGCGTTCCTCGGCGAGGAGACCACCGCCGACACCGGTGCCGACGCGGTGAGCGAGGGGCACCGGCAGTGGGTGGTCGACCCGATCGACGGGACCGCGAACTACCTGCGCGGCGTGCCGGTCTGGGCGACCCTCATCGCCCTCGCGGTCGACGGCCGGCCGGTCCTCGGCGTCGTGAGCGCCCCCGCCCTCGGCAAGCGCTGGTGGGCCGCGGAGGGTCTCGGTGCACACTCGTCCGACGGTCCGCTCCGGGTGTCCGGGGTCGCGTCCCTGGCCGACGCGAGCCTGAGCTACAACAGCATCCAGCAGTGGGACGAGGACGACCGGCTCCAGCCGCTCATCGACCTGTCCCGCAAGGTCTGGCGCACCAGGGCCTACGGCGACATGTGGCCGTACATGATGGTCGCCGAGGGTGTCCTCGACGTCGCCGGCGAGCCCGACCTCAAGCCGTGGGACATCGCGGCCCTCGTGCCCATCGTCGAGGAGGCCGGCGGCCGGTTCACCTCGCTGGACGGCGATCCCGGCCCCTGGCACGGCAGCGCCCTGGCGACCAACGGCCTCGTGCACGACGCCGTGGTCGACGTCATCCGCCGCTAGCGCGCCGGCGGCCGCTCCGGCGCGGTCGGTGCGCTCCGCCCGTCGGCGCCCCGCCCGTCGGCACCCCGCCCGTCGGCACCCCGCCCGCTGGCGGCTGCGCCGTCCGGCTCCGACCGACGTGCCGCCCGACGGCGCACGACGAGGTCGCTGACCGCGAGCACGAGTGCCAGCAGCATGAGCGACACCGTGAACGTCGTCCCGCTCCGGAACGCGTCGTGGTAGGCGTCCAGCCGCGATCCACCGCCGCCGTCCGCGCCCCCGCTCCCGCCCGACCCGGCGGTCGCACCACGGACGATGCCGTAGAAGATGCTCGTCGCCACCGCGGTGCCGATCGCGGTCCCGACACGCTGGCCGAGTTGCTGCATCGACCCGGCCACCCCGGACTGCTCGACCGGCACCTCGGCCAGCGTGAGCGTCTGGTTCGGCGACACCACGAAGCCGCCGCCGAGCCCGCCGACGAGGAAGGCACCGGCCATCGCCCACGGGGTCACCTCCGGCGGCGTCAGCGTCGCGGCCAGCACGAGCAGCAGGAACCCGACGACCACGACCCCGATGCCAGCCACGACCAGCGCACGCCCCACCCGGTCGACGATGCGGCCGCCGACGTACGACCCGACGGCGCTCGTCGCCGCGAACGGGATGCTCACCATGCCGGCGTACAGCGGCGCGAGCCCGAGGCCCTCCTGCAGGTACAGCGTCACCATGAGGAACGAGGCCGGCAGCGCGGCGAAGTAGACGGCGACGATGGACAGCCCGTTGCGGTACGACGACAGCCGGAACAGCTCGAAGTGCACGACGGGCGACCTGCCCAGCGCCCGGAAGCGGTTCTCCCACCAGACGAAGGCGGCCACGAAGGCGGCGGTGCCGATCAGCCAGGCCCACCGCGCGCCGAAGTCGCCGGCTCCCGTGGTGAGCACGAACGGCAGCATGAGGGTGACGATCGCCGCGCCGAGCAGCAGGATGCCGACGACGTCGAGCTCCCGGTCCCTCCCCTGTCCCTGGGCCCCGGCGGGCAGGAGCCGTACCGCGAAGACCAGCGCCGCGATGCCGAGCGGGACGTTCATCCAGAAGAGCAGTCGCCAGCCGGACTCCTCGCCGCCGATGGCGATGAGCCCGCCGCCGATGGTGGGCCCGAGCGCCGTCGAGATGCCGATCATCGCGCCGAACAGCCCGAAGGCCCGGCCACGTTCCGGCCCGCGGAACAGCTGCTGCACGAGACCGATGACCTGGGGCATCTGGGTGCCCGCGGCGAAGCCCTGCAGGATCCGCGTGACGATGAGGACCTCGATGGTCGGGGCGATCGCGCACAGCAGGCTCGATCCGGTGAACGCGGTCAGCCCGACGATGAAGAGCGTCCGACGGCTCTTCAGGTCCCCCAGCCGGCCGGCCGGCACCAGGGCGAGGCCGAACGCCAGCGCGTACCCCGCGACGATGAGCTGGAGGGACGAACTGGTCGCGCCGAGGGACCGCTCGATCGACGGCAGGCCGACGTTGACCTTCGACAGGTCGAGGATGGTGAGGGCCGCGACGGCGACGCAGACGGCGAAGGCGCGCCACTTGGTGCGGTCGTCGGGGCGGGCGTCGGTCTGGGCGGACGGTTCGGCGCTGGTCATCACCACCCGTGCTACACCGCGGGCCCCCGTCGCGGTCCGTCCCCCGTGTACCCCGTTCCAGCGGACGGGACCCTGGCTGCCGTTAGTGGATCGACCCGGACGGGGGGTGGGTGGCCCCCCAGACTGGGGGCACCCGGGGTGCACATCGGATTGCGGAGACCGGCCATCCGACGCAGAACCTGAGTTATCGTGCTCGCAGGCGACAGGTCAGACGCCGACCCGGATTCCCTAGATCCGGATCGGATGCCGGACCGGTCGTGCTTCGTCCGAAGACCCTAACCCGAGGGGTGATACAGACGATGACTTCATCGTTCCCGAGCGGAACCGAGTGCACCCTCACTCGTCGTCCGCATTCCGCAACCGAATCCGACCGTCCCGGCGCGCGTACCCTCGCCGCCTCTCGTCCGGCCCTGCGCGTGCCCAACGGCCGCGCCTCCGTCCGGCTCTCTTCCTCCGCATCCGCTTCCGGGCCCGGAGGCCGGTGAGTCATGGGACTCACCGGTCGCCGTCTCGAGGTCGACCGGATCGCGACCCTCGCCGTACTCCCTCGGGAGTCCGCGATGGTCGTCGTCGGCGACCCTGGTTCCGGACGCAGTAGCGTCCTCGACGCGGTCTCGGACCGCGTCTCCCTCCCCGTCGTCCGCGTCGGCGTGAACGGGAGCGAATCGCACTGGCCACTGGCCGGCGTCGCGTCGCTCTTCACCGCGCTCGACGACCCCAGGGCGACGGCCCACATCGCGCACCTCCTCCAGGGGAACGCGCCCGTCGACCGGCAGACGCCCGGACTCGCCGCGGCGCACGACTTCCTGGACGCGGTGCATGCCCTCACCCTGCCGCCGACGCTCGTGCTCATCGACGACCTGGACCGCATGGACGTGGAGAGCCAGGAGCTCATCGCGTTCCTGGCGAGCCGGCTCGCCGGCACGGCGCTCCGCGTCGTCGCCACGGTCCGCACGGTCCCGTCGAACGGACCGCTCGCGGCCCTGCCGATGCTGCGGATCGAACCGCTGCCCGCGGACGAGGCACTCGTGCTCGCCCGTGCCATGGCTCCGGCCGAGGCGAACGACGGCGTCCTCGCCGTCCTCGCCGAGGAGACCGGTGGCAACCCCGGTGCGCTGCGCGAGCAGCTCGCCGTGCTCAGCCGCGCGCAGCTGAACGGCTCCGAGCCGCTCGTGCTGCCGCTCCGCCCCACGCCGACCACCGAGGCCATCGCGGCCCTGGCGCTCGGCACCGTCGCGGGACGCGATCTGGACGTCCTCGCACGACTGGCACTCGTCCCCGTGGCGAGGACCGCTGGGTGGGACCGGGACGAGCTCGACGACCTGGCGAACGCCGGGCTCACCACGGTGAAGGGGCAGACCGTCTCGGTCCGCGACCCCCTCGTCCGCTCGGCCCTGTACTGGCGGATGCCGGCACGGGACCGTCGCGCGGCACACACGGAGCTGGCCGCGGCGAGCGCCGAGACCGACCCGCGTGCCGCGGCGTGGCACCGCAGTTTCGTCGACGACGTCCCCGACGTGGTCGCCCTGCTGGTGGCGGCCCGCTCCTACGTGACGGACGGCAACGCCCAGGCGGCGGTCGTCCTCACCGAGCGTGCGCTGCACGTCGGCGGCGGCACCGAGGACGAGCACGGTGCGCTCCTCGGCGTGGCCGAGGCGCTGCTGGCGAACCGTCTGCTCGGCTTCGCCGCGCGGTACCTCGCCGCGATCCGCCCGTTCCGCGGGCTGGCCGACGAGACCCGGCGGCTGCGCCTGCAGTACTCCGTGCAGTACCTCAGCGGCGACGCCGTGCACGCGGACGAACTCCTCGTGCCGGTCGACCCGGCGGACGCCGCGGAGGCCGACGCCTTCGCGGGGCTGCTCGCGATGGTCGCGTCGTTCCGCGCCGAGGCGTGGGAGCTCGACCAGGCGAAGGACCTGCTGGCCCGCGCCGAGCCGCTCAAGCGGTCCGCGTCGCCGCACACGACGGAGATCACGGAGACGGCCCGCGAGCTCGTCGCCGCCGTCGACGGGTCGTTGCCGGCCGACGCGGAACTGCACGACGGGTTGTCCACCGCGACGCTCGTCGGCATGTCCGACCCGGCGCTGCTGCTCCTCGCCCACGCGCTGAGCATCGCCGAGCGCTACCGCAGCGCGCGCCGCGTCTTCGCCCTCGTCCTCGCACGGGGACCGCAGGCGCAGCCGGTGTGGAGCGAGGCGGCACGGTACCTGTCCGCCGAGAACGAGGTGCGCTCCGGGAACTTCCGGCAGGCGCTCCGCGCGATCGACGTGTGGGAGGCCGGTTCGTCCGTCGTCGAGCGGCTCCGCGAGCCGTCCCGCGCGATCGCGATCGCGTGGCGGCACTTCGCCGAGGGACGTTCCGTCGAGGCGCTCGAGGTCGTCGACCGGTGCCTCGCGCAGCGGTCCACGAGTCGGCTGTGGGGTGCGACCGCCAAGCTGCACGCCCTCCGTGGTCGTGTGCTGCTGCTGGACGGTCGTCTGCAGGAGGCCGCCGCCGCCCTCGAGGCCGCCGACGCCATCGGTCGGTCGCTGCGGAACCCGGCGGTGCTCCGGCACCTCGGCGACCTGGTGGAGGCGTACACGCGCCTCGACCGGATCGACGACGCCCGGACGGTGGCCGCCCGGCTCGCCGCGGACCACCACGCTCGTCCGTCCCGCTGGGGCGCGCTCGTGCTGGCCCGGAGCCTGGCGCTCGTCGCCGACGACACCACCCGGGACACGGCCCGACGCCGTGCCCTGGAGCTGTTCCAGCCGCACGACTCGCAGTTCGAGCGGGCGCGCACCTTCGCGGCGCTCGCCGCCGTCGGCAGCGCGACCGAGCGTCCGCGTCTCGGCGCGGCCGCAGCGGCGGCGTACGAGGCAGCGGGGCTCCGCCGCCCGCTCGCCACGCCGGTCGCCGCCGCGGCGATGCCGTCCTTCGGCCTGCAGTCGTCGCTGCGCTCCGGTCCGGTGCTGTCCGCGTCGATGCCGGGCACGCCCCGGAGCGCGCCGGACGCCGGCGCGGTGCTCACCTCGCTCACCGCGGAGGAACGAGCCGTGGTGCAGAAGGTGACGGAGGGGTACCGCAACCGCGAGATCGCGTCCTCGCTGTTCATGTCGCAGCGGACGGTGGAGCTGCGGCTGACGCAGATCTACCGGAAGGTGGGAGCGCGGTCGCGTTCGCACCTGGTCGCGCTCCTCACGTGATCTGAGGGCGACTCCACGACGGACGGGAGGCACGGTGCCAGCTGGCAACGTGCCTCCCGTCCGTTGCGTGGACCGGCTTGCGGGAGTCCGCAGCACCCGCACCGCGTCGCCGACCGCACGCGGGGAACCGCAAGAGCGGCCGACGCCCGTTGCCGTACCGGCCGGGCCGGGCGAGGCTTCTCCTGCACCGACCGCCGTTCCCCTCACGAGGGGACAGCCCGTGGTACCCCGTCCGGTACCCGACCCGTCGGCCGCGGACGCCGGCGTCCGTCCTCGCCTGATCCGAGGACGGGCGACGGCCCGCAGCCGGCGGACCCGGACGCACGGCAGACCCGACGGCGGTCGGTGCCGCACCACTCCCCCCGCTCCGGAGCCCGCACCCCCACTGCCCTCCAGCCCGCTGCTCCTCCCCACCCGAAGGGACACCCGATGTGCGGCATCATCGCGGCCCGCGTCACCGACGACGCGACGCCCTACCTGCTCGACGGACTCGAACGACTCGAGTACCGCGGCTACGACTCCGCCGGGGTGGCGGTCAGGACCGCCACGGGCGGGACCGAGACGGTCCGCTCCGTGTCCCGCGTCGGCGACCTCCGCACGCTCGTCGCCGCGCGGTCCGGGGCAGCCCTCACCGGCACCGGCATCGGGCACACCCGCTGGGCCACGCACGGCACCGTCCGCGAGGCGAACGCGCACCCGCACGCCGACTGCTCGCGGCGGATCAGCATCGTGCACAACGGCATCGTCGAGAACGCCGACCGCCTGCGCGCGAACCTCGAGCGGCAGGGCCACGTGTTCGCGTCCGACGTCGACTCCGAAGTGATCGCGCACCTCGTCGAGCGCGCCCTCGCCGTCGACCCCGACCTCATGCTCGCCGTGCAGATCGCGACCGCGCAGCTCGAGGGCTCGTGGGCGATCGTCGTGCTCGACGCCCGGGACGGCCGCATGGTCGCCGCCGCCGACCGCTCCCCGCTCGTGGTGGCGCGGTCCGCCCACGGGGACTTCGTCGCGAGCGACGTCGGTGCGATCGCCGCGTGGTGCGAGACGTTCGTCCCGCTCCGCGACGGTGACGTCGTCGAGCTCGGCGAGGCGTGGACCTGGTCCTCCGCGGGCGTCACCGTGCCGGTCCCGTTCCCGACGGCCGCGCCCTTCGCCGCCGCGGCGCTCGACCTCGGTGACCACCCCGACCACATGGCGAAGGAGATCTCCGAGCAGCCCGCCGTCGTCTCCGCGATCCTCGACCGGGTCGCGCGGCGGACGGCGGACGGCAGCGCGTGGATCGGTCTCGGGCTGCCCGGGTTCCACCGTCTCGCGATCGTCGCGTGCGGCAGCTCGCTGAACGCCGGACAGGTGATCGCCACGGCGCTCCGCGGGATCGGCGGGGTCCCGACGGACATCGTCGTCGCCAGCGAGGCCGACCAGGCGGTGCTCGGTCCCGGGACGCTCGTGGTCGCCATCAGCCAGTCCGGCGAGACCGCCGACGTCCTGCGGGCGCTCGACCGCCTCGAGGACCGGCACCCGGTGCTCGCGCTGACGAACTCCGTGCACTCCTCCCTCGCACGTCGCGCCGACGCGGTGCTGGACTGCCACGCGGGGCCCGAGGTCGGCGTCGCGGCCACGAAGACCTTCACCGCGCAGGTCGTCGTCGGGGTCGCCACGGTGATCTCCGCCCTGGTGGCCTCCGGGCGGATCGATCCCGCACGGGCGTCCGCCCTGGTCGCCGAGCTGACCGACCTGCCCGCCCGGTTGGAGCACGCCGCGACGATCGCCGCCGACCGCATCCCGCTCCTGGTGTCCAGCCTGCGGGACGCGTCCGGGTTCCTCTTCCTCGGCCGCGGGGCCGGCCTGCCGTACGCCGCGGAGGGCGCCCTGAAGCTCAAGGAGCTCAGCTACCGCTGGGCCGAGGCGTACCCGGCAGGGGAGCTCAAGCACGGTCCGCTCGCACTCGTCGACGAGGGCACCCCCGTCGTCGTGGTCGACCACGGCGAACCCCGGCTGCAGGCGAACATCGCCGAGGCGCGCGCCCGTGGCGGGTTCGTCATCACCATCGGCGGCGCCGGGTCGGACATCCCGGCGCTCGGCCGTCGCGCTGCGGGCGACCTCGCCTGGGGGCGCTCGACCGCTCCCTGGGGGCCGCTCGAGGCCGTCGTGCCGCTCCAGATGCTCGCCCGCGAACTCGCGCTGCAGCTGGGCTGCGACGTCGACAAGCCGAGGAACCTCGCGAAGTCGGTGACGGTCGAATAGCCAGGCACATCCGCATGAACCGCACGACGGCGTTCCTCGCCGTCCTCACCGCGCTCGCCATCGTCGCGACGGTCGTCGTGATCGTCTGGGCGCTGGTGCCGTCGCTGGTCCGCTGAGCCGACTCGGCAACCTCCTGGGCGGGGCTGCGATCCTGGTCCCTTGACCACCGCAGCCCCATCCCTCGTCTTCGTCGCACTCCTCGTCGGCGCCGTCCTGCCCGCCGTGCCGGTCGTCGGCCGCGTCGCGCGCATCGCCGCCACCATCGCGCACGAGGTCGGCCACGCCGTCGTCGTCGTGCCGTTCGGCGGACGCATCCGACGCATCGAACTGCACCCGGACGGTTCCGGCGAGGCCTGGGTGCAGCTCGGCGGGGTCCCCGGCGGCATCCGGTGGCTCGTGCGGATCCTCAACCTGTACGCCGGGTACAGCGCACCGCTCTGGGCGGGTGTCCTCCTGGTCACCGGTGTCCTGCACGGGTCGCGGTGGCTGCCGGTCGTGGTGCTCGGGGTCGTGGGGCTGGTCGCCCTGGCGTTCGTCCGGAACTGGTTCGGCCTGCTCGTCGTGGTCGGGTTCGACGCGCTCGCGCTGTGGGTCGCCCTGCGGCCCTCCGAGGTCACCGTGCTCGTCGTCGCCGCCGTCGGCGCGTTCTTCGTCGTCGACGGGCTCCGGTCGGTGGTGCAGGTCGCGCGGTGGTTGCTGACCGGCGCCCGCGTGCAGACGGACTTCCACATCGCGGCCGCCGAGATGCGGGTGCCGGCCGGGGTGTGGTTCGTGCTGTTCGTGGTGGTGAACGCCGTGGCGGTGTGGCTCGCGCGTGGCCCGCTCCTCGAGGTGTGGGCGACGGTGGCCGCGGGCGTGCGGGCGCTGTTCTGACGGGCGGCGGGCGGTGCTTGCGCACCCGGAGCCCGCGCATCGATCGACGGCCCACGCGTCGATCTACCAGTGGAACATCGGAACATGCACACGCACGGACGCCCGCGAACCGGCGCCCTGCGATGATGGCCTCGTGCTCCTCGACGACGTGACCACCGCCCTCGCCACGACCACCGCGCAGCACAGCACGGAGTTCTCCCGGTTCGTCCGGGACCACGAGGACGCCGCGCTCCGTCGCGACGGCGGCCCCGAGCACCTCACGGCCTCGTGCTTCGTCCTCTCGCCGGACCTCCGGCAGGTCTTGCTGTGCCTGCACCGGAAGGGTCGCTTCTGGGTGCAGTTCGGCGGCCACCTCGAGCGCGAGGACCGGACGCTCGCCGAGGCCGCCCGCCGCGAGGCCCGCGAGGAGTCCGGAATCGCGGACCTGGAACTCCTCCGCGACGAGCTGGTGGACCTCGACCGCCACGACCTGCACGGCGGGTTCTCGTGCGCGGCGCACTGGGACGTCGGCTTCGTCGCGATCGCCGACCCCGCGACGGCGACCACCGTCAGCGACGAGAGCGACGACGTCCGCTGGTTCGCCGTCGACGCCCTGCCCGACGGGACGGCGTCGGGACTGCGCCGCCGGCTGGCATCGGTGCTGGCGTCGGTCCCGCACCGCGACTGACCGGGCGAGCCGGCCGGTCGGCCGGCCAGGAGCCGACCAGGACGGCGGCCGTCAGTCGCCTCCGCGTAACGGGACGCCGCAATCGGCTGTCCACGCGACGAAGCCTGCGAGAGTACCGGCACGACGACAGGAGGCAGCCCGTGACCGACGACCAGCACGGTTTCGCGACCGACCAGGTGCACGGCGGGTTCGAACCCGATGCCGGCCACGGTGCACGGGTCCCGGCGATCCACATGTCGTCGGGCTTCCTGTTCGAGGACTTCGACCAGGCGCGGGACCGCTTCGCCGGTACGGACGACGGGTACACCTACACCCGGCTCGGCAACCCGACCAACGCCGACGTCGAGCGACGCGTGGCGCTGCTCGAGCGCGGCGTCGAGGCGATCCTCGTGGGCAGCGGACAGGCCGCGGTGACGACGGCGTTCCTCGGGGTGCTCCAGGCGGGCGACCACGTCGTCAGCGCCCGGAGCATCTACGAGGGCACCCGCGGCCTGCTCGTGCAGAACCTCGGCCGTCTCGGCATCGAGGTCGACTTCGTCGCCGACCAGCGCGACCTCGACGCGTGGGCGCGGGCGGTGCGGCCGAACACGAAGGCGTTCTTCGCCGAGACGATCCCGAACCCGAAGAACGACGTCCTCGACATCGCCGGCGTGGCGAACACCGCGCACCGTGCGGGGGTCCCGCTCATCGTCGACAACACCCTGGCGACGCCGTACCTCGTCCGACCGGTGGAGCACGGCGCGGACATCGTCGTGCACTCCGCCTCGAAGTTCCTGTCCGGCCACGGTGCAGGGCTCGGCGGCGTGGTCGTCGACGGCGGGACGTTCGACTGGTCGGTGTCGCCGGAGCGGTGGACGCACCTCACCAGCCCGGAGCGCTCCCTCAGCGGCCAGAGCTACGTCGAGCGTCACGGCAACCGGGCGTTCGTCGTCTTCGCCCGGGACGTCGTCGCCTCCCGCATGGGGCCGACCCCGTCCCCGTTCAACGCCTTCCTGCTCCGGCAGGGCATCGAGACCCTCAGCCTCCGGGTGGAACGGCACAGCGCGAACGCGCTGGCCGTCGCGCGGTGGCTGGAGCAGCAGCCGGAGGTGACGAGCGTCGACCACGCGGGCCTCGCCTCCAGTCCGTACCACGACCTGGCCCAGCGCTACCTGCCGCGCGGAGCCGGCTCCGTCTTCGCGTTCACCCTCGCCGGTGGCGAGGCCGCGGCGCGCACGGTCATCGACACGGTCGAGCTGTTCAGCCGGATGACGCACCTGGGCGACGTCCGGTCGCTGATCCTGCACCCGGCCACGACGACGCACGCCGGGCGCACGCCGACCGAGCGCGCCGAGGCGGGCATCGACGACGGGTTGGTCCGGCTGTCCGTCGGCATCGAGGACGTGGCGGACCTCATCCGCGACCTGGAGCGGGGCTTCACCGCGTTGCGGACGGGCACCGCGGCCGGCGCGGACACCGCGCCCGGTGGGAACACCGCGGCCGGCGTGGACACCGCGCTCGGTGCGGACACCGTACTCGGTGGGGACACCGCGATCGGACCGACCGGCGCGATCGTCACCGAGGCGGCCTGAGCGTGGCGGACCTGCAGCACTTCGGCTACTTCTTCTCGCGCGGGTTCGGCCCGCAGGCATGGGGCCGTGCGGACTGGGACTGGGGACACGACTGGACCAAGCCGGACCTGTACCAGCAGTCCGTCCGGGCGCTCGAGCAGGCCGGGATGGACCTCGTCATCGCCGAGGACGCGATCTCGCTCGGCAACCCGTCCACCCTCGACCTACGGATCCGGCAGGCCTACGGCGGCCCGAAGCACGACCCGCTGCTCCTGGCGCCGTACCTGTTCGCCGCGACCTCGCACATCGGGATCGCGCCGACCGTGAACGCCGGCATGACGCCGCCGTACCTGGCGGCGCGGCAGTTCGCCACGCTGGCGCACCTGTCGTCGGGACGCCTCGGCATCAACGTCGTCACCGACACCGGGAGCGCCCGGCACGCGGGGCTGGCGCCGCTGCCGCACGACCGGGCCTACGACCGGGCCGAGGAGTGGATCGGGCTGCTGCGCCGGCTCTGGCGGTCCTGGGGTGACACCGGCTACGTCGGGGACCCCTCGGACTGGCACTTCGCCGACGGGGACGCGCTCGACGCGTTCCACCACGAGGGCGAGCACTTCACCGTCGACGGGCCCCTGAACGCCCTGCCGCTCGACTCCGACCCGGTCGTGGTCTCCCCCGGTGGGTCGGGACGGGGCCTGGCCTTCGCCGGGACGCACTCGGACGTGCAGCTCGCCCTCGCGCCGCTGTCGGCATCCGCCGTGCGCGACTACCGCGCGCGGGTCGTCGCGGCGGCGGAGGAGGCCGGTCGGTCCGCGGCGGACCTCCGCGTCCTGTTCGTGCTGAAGCCGGAGGTGGTCGCCTCCGCCGAGGAGGCGGACCGCATCGTGTCGGCGTCCCGGCACCCGTCGGACGCCGACCTGCGGGCCGCGGCGGTCGCCTGGTCGAGCGACTCCGAGACGGACCTGCTCGCGCTCGACCTGGACGCTCCGATCCCGGCCGGGACCTTCGGCGACCAGGTCTCGGCGGGGACGATCCGTGGCCTCGTCGGGGACACGCCCGACGCGCCGCTCCGGACGCTCCTGGAGCGCAAGGCGCGGAAGGGGCGCGTGTCCACCCGGGAGGGCTTCGTCGGCACCGCGGACGAGCTCGCGGACTTCGTCGAGGAGCTCGGGGCGGACGCCGACAACGACGGGATCATCTTCTCGGGCGACCTGCACCCGGCCCAGGTGTACCGGATGTTCGGCGACCTCGTGCCGGTGCTCCGACGCCGTGGGCTCCTCCGGCGGGAGTACGGCGCCGGGGGCATCCGGGCGAACCTCTTCGACTTCTGACCCGCCCTCGCGGGCGCTCCTCCGTGAACGCGACGGATCGCTGTCCGCGGTCCGCCACGGCGCGTTGCGCTCGTGCCCCGCACGGACGGGAGGCGCGGTGCCAGCTGGCACCGCGCCTCCCGTCCGCGGTCACGCGGGCCGACCCTCAGTGTCGGACCGGCTCGACGACACCGGACTCCTCGACGTCGCGGACGTCCTCCGCCGTGCGCAGGATCTCGTCGCGGTCCGACGCCGAGTTGATCGCCCAGTAGTAGACGATCAACGAGAACACCGCGACCACGACGATGTCGATCCACAGCGGGAACACCGGCCGGGTGAGCGGGCCGAAGTCGCTGAGGAAGACGATGAGCCCCATGCCGACGAGGTACGGCAGCAGCCACTGGGCCGCCTTCCAGTCCCAGCGCGGGAGCACGCTCGTCTTCCCGCGGAACACGTTGTTCAGCACGATGACGACGGCGCCGATCAGGATGGCGACGCCGAGCTTCCAGTCGGTGTCCCACCCCGTCCACAGGATGATGAGGTTCGCGACGATGAACGCGATCGGCGACAGGACCGCGGCGGCGGGCATCCGGTACGGGCGCTCGACCTCCGGGATGCGCTTCCGGAACGCGCCGAGGGCCAGCGGAGCCCCCGCGTACATGAGGACGGACGCGCTCGTGATGAGGCTGACGAGCCCCTGCCACGACGGGAACGGCGCGAAGCACGCGCAGCCGACGACGAAGGCGACGATGAGGCCGACCCACGGTACGCCCTGCTTGGTCGTCCACTCGAACGCCTTCGGGAAGTAGCCGTTGCGGCTCAGGCCGTACGAGATGCGGGAGGTCGCCGTCACGTAGATCAGCCCCGTGCCGGCGGGCGAGATGATCGCGTCGATGAAGATGATCACGGCGAGCCAGGTGAGGCCGGCCGCCATCGCGATGTCCGCGAAAGGTCCCGTGTACTTGGTGAAGTCCGCGGTCGCCCACGAGCCCTGGATCGCGTCCGAGCGCAGCACGCCGAGGAACACGACCTGCAGCAGCAGGTAGATGACCAGGCCGATGAGCACCGACCCGATGACCGCGCGCGGGATGTCGCGCTTCGGGTTCTTCGCCTCGCCGGCGAGCTGGTCGGCCTGCTCGAACCCGAGGAAGGCGAAGATGATGCCGGACGTCGACACGGCTGCGAGGACACCCTTCGCGCCCTGCGGCATGAAGCCGTCCGCCGCGGTGAAGTTCGAGCCGTGGAACCCGCTGAACGCGAGCACGATGATCACGAGCAGGGGGATGGCGACCTTCCACCACGTCGCCGCGGAGTTCGTGTTCGCCAGGATCTTCACGCTCAGCAGGTTGATCACCGTGACGACCGCCATGAGCACCACGGCCACGAGGATGCCGGCGCCGGTGAGGAGCTGCTGGGTCTCACCGTCGACCGTCGTCGTGTGCAGCCACGGGTGCGCGAACTGCCAGTGCTGCGCGTACTTGATCATCGCCTCGACCTCGATCGGCGCGACGGTCACGGACTGCAACCACGAGAACCAGCCGAACGACGCGCCGGCGATCCCGCCGAAGGCGATGTGCGGGAACCGGGCCGTGCCCCCGGCGATCGGGAACATGCCCCCGAGCTCCGCGTGCACGAGGGCGAGGACGAGGATCGCCACGCCGCCGATCAGCCACGAGATGATCGCGGACGGGCCGGCGGTCTTCAGCGCTTCCTGCGAACCGAAGAGCCAGCCGGAGCCGATGATCGACCCCGTCGAGGCCCAGATGAGCCCGATGAAGCCGACGTTGCGCTTCAGGCCAGAGTCCGGCAGCGCCTGTGTCGTTGTAGCCACTGTTGCTCCTGTCGAGTGAGCGCGGCCCCGCGAACGGGGGCCGCGCTCAACGACTCTGGCACTGTGACAGCAAGTTGGTCGGATTGTTTAACACAATGGAAACAATGGTGCTGTACAAGCACTCAGGCTACTGCTTCTTCGACTTCTTCCCGCCGTGCTTCTTGTCCTTCTCGGCCTTGCCGGCCTTCTTGGCCTTCTTGGCCTTCTTGTCCTTCTTGTCCTTCTTGTCCTTCTTGGACTTGTCGTCCTTCCCGGACTTCTCGGCCTTGACCTGCTTCCCGGACACCTTGGCCTTCTTGGCCTCCCCGTCCTTCGTGCGGTCCTCGCTCGTCGCGGGCTCCGGCGACCCGATGCCGTCCACGGGCTCCACCACCACCGCGCTACCGGTGTCGGCGAGCACGTCGACCGCCTGCTCGTCCACCACGGGGGCCAGGGCGTCCTCCACCCGCTCGACGACGAGCTCCGCGCCGTCCTCCGCCAGGCGCAGCAGGGCCTGTGCCGCACGGAGGCGCGTGGTCGACCGCCGCGCCAGCACATCGGCCCGCGCACCCTCCAGGAACGACCGGAGCGACCGTTCGACGACGGAGCGACCGCGCGGCGCGGAACGGTCGAGTCGGTCGAGCTCGCCGGCGATCCCCGCGACGTCGTCCGCGACGCGTTCGTGCCGGACGGACTCGACGAGGGCGGCGACCGCGGCCCCGGCGCGCTCGACCGCGGCGCTCCGCTGGTCGAGCACGACGAGCATCTCGAACGTCGACCCGTACGAGAGGGTCTCGAGCCGGACGGGTTCCGCGCCACGACCGCGCACGACGAGCTTCGCGTCGGGGGTGGGCAGCCAGGCGATCACCGCGGCGACGGTCGCGACCGACCCGACGATCCGCTCGTACTCGGCGAGCCCCACTCGCTCCTGCTCTCGCAGACGGACACGGATCGCGATCTCCTGCACCACGTGCGGACCTCTCGTTCGGGGCGCTGGCCGGTCCCGCGCCTGACCCGGAGCGTAGTCCCCGGACATGGCGCGACGACGAACGCCCCGTCACCGCGGTGAGGCGGCGACGGGGCGTTCGGTCGGCGTGTCCGGCAACGGACGTGACAGCGGCTCGACGGCCGACGAATGGTGGAGATGGGGGGAATCGAACCCCCGTCCATCGCTGCAATTCGACGTCTTCTACGGGCGTATCCGGATGATTCGTTCTGCTCGGCCCCGTCCTTTGCTACCGGCTTCTAGGACGACGGGCCCAGTCTCAGTGCAAGTCCCGCACGGCCCTGAGGCGCAACCGTGCAGCAAGTCCTCTGGATGACGCCGGAACTCAGGTTAGAAGACGATCACCTGGCCGACGGACTTCATGTGCTGGGCTGCTTACGCAGCGAGAGCGAAGTCAGTGCGCTTGGAATTGGCACTTGTTGTTTTCCACGGATCGTTCACGAGATGACCGTGGGTCCTCGGCCCGCTTCCCGTCGGCACACAGGCAATGTCGAAACCGATCATCCCCATGCGGGCCGGACGTGCGAGCCGCTGTCACGCTGTTGAGTTGCGAACGCTCCGGGAGGAGCAGTCCCCCAGTCTAGTCACCCGAGGACCCCGGTGTCAGCACCGTTCGCCCTCGGCTCACTCGCCGAGTCGGTTGCGGGAGCGCATGGCCCGCTCGGCCTCGCGCTTGTCCGTCTTCTCGCGCAGCGCCTGGCGCTTGTCGAACTCGCGCTTGCCCTTCGCCACCGCGATCTCGACCTTGGCGCGGCCGTCGTGGAAGTAGATCTGCAACGGGACGAGTGTGTACCCGCCCTGCGCCGTCTTGTGCGAGATCTTGACGATCTGCTGCTTGTGCAGGAGCAGCTTTCGCTTCCGCCGCGGCGCGTGGTTGTTCCACGTGCCCTCGGTGTACTCCGGGATGTGGACGGCGTCGAGCCAGGCCTCACCGGCGTCGATGAAGGCGTACCCGTCGACGAGCGACGCGCGGCCTTCGCGGAGGGACTTCACCTCGGTACCCGAGAGGACCATGCCCGCCTCGTAGGTGTCCTCGATCAGGTAGTCGTGACGCGCGCGACGGTTCGTCGCCACGATCTTCTCGCCGCGTTCCTTCGCCATGCGTGTCTCCTCCCGTGCCCGGTGCTGGTCGTCCCGGCGCTGCTGCCAGCCCTACAGACTAGCCAACGCACGAGGGGCGGCGCACCTTCCCGGCGCGCCGCCCCTCGTCTCGCGTCAGACCCGGAGGTACCGGCGGATCGCGATGAGCGCCGACAGCGCCGCGAGGACGATCCCGATGACGATCACCGCCGGGACCACGACGGCCGCGTCGCCCATGCCGATGAACGCCGTGCCGGAGAACCGCTGCGCCAGGTAGTTCCGGACGAAGAACCAGACCACCGCCACGATCGCGCCACCCGCGAGGACCGCCCCGATGGCCGCGGCGATCACCCCCTCGAGCACGAACGGTGTCTGGATGAAGCGGTTCGACGCCCCGACGAGGCGCATGATGCCGAGCTCCCGCCGTCGACTGAAGGCGGACAACCGGATCGTGGTGGCGATGAGCAGCACGGCCGCGATGAGCATCAGCGACGCGATCCCGATCGCCGTGTACGACGAGGCGTTGAGCAGGTTGAAGATCGGTTGCAGGTAGCCGCGCTGGTCGACCACGCTCTGCACGCCCGCCACCTTCGACAGGCTCTCGACGAGGACGTCGGCCTGCGACGGGTTCTTCAGGTTCACCCAGAACGTCTCGTTGAGGTACTCCGGCTTGACGAACTCCGTGGCCGGCGAGTCCTTGAACTGCTGCTTGAAGCGGTCGTACGCCTGGTCCTGGTCCTCGTAGTACGTCTTCTCGATGTACGGCTTGAGGGTGGACGAGTCGAGCTGCTGCTGGACCTGCTTGCGCTGGTCGTCGGTGGCCTTCGCCCCCGTGCAGTTGCCGGTCGTGTCGGTGTCGGTGCAGAGGTAGACCGCCACCTGGGCACGGTCGTACCAGTACCCCTTCATCTGGTTGATCTGCATCTGGAGCAGGATCGCGGTGCCCACGAAGGTGAGCGAGATGAAGGTAACCAGGACGACGGACACGACCATCGACGCGTTGCGACGCAGGCCCGAGGCGACCTCGGACATGACGAGTCCGAGCCTCATCGGATGATCCCCGGGATGGTCTGGATGCCGGTGGTGTTCGAGACGGCCGACCCGCGCTGGATCGGGACCGCCTGGGTCTGGTAGCCGCCGGACTGCTCGTCGCGCAGGATGGTGCCGTTCGAGAGCTCGATGACGCGACGCTGCATCTGGTTGACGATGCTGGCGTCGTGGGTCGCCATGAGCACGGTGGTGCCTCCCTGGTTGATGCGTTCGAGGAGCGCCATGATGCCGGCCGAGGTCGTCGGGTCGAGGTTGCCGGTGGGCTCGTCGGCGAGGAGGATCGCCGGCTTGTTCACCACCGCGCGGGCGATCGCCACGCGCTGCTGCTCACCGCCCGAGAGCTCGTGCGGCATGCGGGTCGCCTTGCCGGCGAGACCCACGAGCTTGAGCACGTCGGTGACGGCCTCGCTGATGAACCCCTTGCTCTTGCCGATCACCTGGAGCGAGAACGCCACGTTGTCGAACACGTTCTTGTTCGGCAGGAGCCGGAAGTCCTGGAAGACGACGCCGAGGTTGCGGCGGAAGTACGGGACCTTGCGCGAGGACAGGGAACCGAGGCGCTGGCCGAGCACGTGGATCTGCCCCCGCGACGGCTTCTCCTCCTTCAGCACGAGGCGGAGGAAGCTGGACTTGCCGGACCCGGACGCACCCACGAGGAAGACGAACTCCCCCTTGAGGATCTCGAGGGAGATGGCGTCGAGGGCAGGACTCGGGTTGCCCGAGTAGACCTTGGTGACCTGGTCGAATTTGATCATGACCGGATCAGGGTAGGTCGCCGTCCCCGGAAATCAACCGAGGCGCGCGGCTCGACTCGGCCGCGACGCCTCAGGACTCGACGGATTGCTTGCGCCAGCGGATGCCGGCGTTGATGAACCCGTCCAGGTCGCCGTCGAACACGGCTGAGGGGTTGTTCACCTCGTGCTCGCTCCGGAGGTCCTTGACCATCTGGTACGGCGCGAGGACGTACGACCGGATCTGGTCGCCCCAGCTCGCCGTGATGTTGCCGGCGAGCTCCTTCTTCTTCGCGTTCTCCTCTTCCTTCTTCAGGAGCAGGAGTCGCGACTGCAGCACGCGCATGGCGGCGGCACGGTTCTGGATCTGCGACTTCTCGTTCTGCATCGAGACCACGGTGCCGGTCGGGATGTGGGTCAGGCGCACGGCGGAGTCCGTCGTGTTGACCGACTGGCCGCCGGGGCCGGACGACCGGAACACGTCGACGCGGATGTCGTTCTCGGGGATGTCGATGACGGCGGTCTCCGGCATGAGCGGGATGACCTCGACCGCGGCGAAGGACGTCTGGCGCTTGCCCGCGGCGCCGAACGGCGACATCCGGACGAGACGGTGGGTGCCGGCCTCGACCGACAGGGTGCCGAACGCGTGCGGCGAGTCGACCTCGAACGTGGCGGACTTGATGCCGGCCTCTTCCGCGTAGGACGTGTCCATCACCGTGGTCTTGTAGCCGTGCTGCTCGGCGTACCGGAGGTACATGCGCATGAGCATCTCGGCGAAGTCGGCGGCGTCAACGCCACCGGCGCCGGCGCGGATCGTGATCACCGCGGGGCGGTCGTCGTACTCGCCGTCGAGGAGCGTCTGCACCTCGAGGTCGCCCATGGTCTTCTGGATCGCCTTGAGCTCGGCGAGCGCCTCGTCGGCGGATTCCTGGTCGTCGGCCTCGTTGGCCATCTCGACGAGGACCTCGAGGTCGTCGATGCGCTGCTCGGTGTCGGTGATCTTCTTCAGCTCCGCCTGCCGGTGCGACAGCGCGCTCGTCACCTGCTGCGCGTGCTCGACGTCGTCCCAGAGGTCCTGCGCACCCGCCTGCTCGCTGAGGTCGGCGATCTCGCGCTGCAGCCGGTCGACGTCGACCACCGAGCGGATGTTCCCGAAGGTCTCGCGGAGGGCGGAGATCTGCTCGTTGATGTCCAGTTCGACCATGGTCCCCGATCCTACCGACCGAGGAGCGGCTCCCGTGACGCCATCCCCGCCGCACCGGCCCGCGCCACCGCGTCCGGGAGCGCCGCGAGGAACGCGTCGACGTCCGCCTCGGTCGTGGTGTGGCCGAGCGTGATCCGGAGCGCCCCGCGGGCGTCCTGTTCGGAGAGCCCCATCGCGAGGAGCACGTGCGACGCCTCGGGCACGCCCGCCTGGCACGCCGACCCGGTCGACACCGCGACCCCGGCCGCGTCGAGCAGGAAGAGCAGCGAGTCGCCCTCGCACCCGGGGAACGTGAAGTGCGCGTTGCCGGGCAGCCGGTCCACCGGGTCGCCCATCAGCACGGCGGTGGGGACCGCCGCACGGACACCGGCGACGAGTCGGTCCCTGAGCCCGCGGACGTCCGCGTGCGGCATCGAGGCGGCGACGCCGAAGGCCGCGGCGGCGGGGGCGTCCTGCGTCCCGCTCCGCACCTGTCGCTGCTGGCCGCCGCCGTGGATGAGCGGCTCGACCGTGGCCCGGCGACCGAGCACGAGCGCGCCGATGCCGACCGGACCGCCGACCTTGTGCGCGGACACGCTGAGCGCGTCGAGCCCGGAGGCGGCGAAGGACACCGGCACCTGGCCGTACGCGGCGACGGCGTCGCTGTGCACGGGCACGCCGGCGGCGTGCGCCAGCTCGACGATCCGCGTCACCGGCTGGATGGTGCCCACCTCGTTGTTCGCCCACAGGAACGTCACCAGGGCGACGTCCGAGGCGTCGGCGAGGCGCGCCTCCAGAGCGGCGAGGTCGACGCGTCCCTGCGCGTCCAACGGGACCACGTCGACGACCGCGCCCTCGTGCCGTTCGAGCCACTCGACGGTGTCGACGGTCGCGTGGTGCTCCCCGGCCGGCACCACGATGCGTGGCCGCGGCCGGTCCTGCTGCCGCGCCCAGAACAGGCCCTTCACGGCCAGGTTGATGCTCTCGGTGCCGCCGGAGGTGAAGACGACCTCGACCGGGTCCGCGTCGAGCGACGCGGCGACCGCCGCGCGACCGTCCTCGAGCAGCATCTTCGCCTGCTGCCCGGCGCTGTGGATCGACGACGGGTTGCCGACGGTGCCGAGCGCGGCCGTGAACGCGGCGAGCGCCTCCGGCAGGATCGGCGTCGTCGCGGCGTGGTCGAGGTAGACCGTCACACTGCACCCCTCTGGTCGAGCGTTCCAAGGATACGCGCGGGTCCTCGTACCCTGGTGCTCATGCACGAGACCGCGATCGACCGCACCCCGGGGTTCGTCCTCGGCGACGGCACCGCACGGTTCACGGTGCGGTCCGCCACCGCCACCGCCGTCGTGCTGGTCCTGGAGGCGCGCCCCGCCCCCGATGCCGACCCCGCGTCCGCCGGGCAGCCGACCCGGTACCCGCTCGAGCGGGTGGCCGACTCCGACCTGTGGGTCGCCGAGACGCCGGGCGTCCGCCCCGGGGACCGGTACCACCTGCTCGTCGACGGCCCGGCCGGACCGCGACACGACTTCGACCCGGCGCGGCCGCTGCTCGACCCCGCGGCACGGGGGATCGTGCCCGCCGACGGCGGTGACGGCCCGCGCGCCCCGCGGTGGACGAGCGTCGTCGTCGACGAGGCCTTCGACTGGGGCGGTGTCGGCAAGCCGCGCGTGCCGCTCGACCGGGCCGTCGTGTACGAGGCGAACGTGCGGACCCTGACCTCCGCGAACCCGCACCTGCCGGAACCCCTGCGGGGCACGTACGCCGGCATCGCACACGAGAGCACCATCGCGCACCTGCGCCGACTGGGCGTGACGACGCTCGAGCTGCTGCCCGTGCACGCCTTCGACACCGAGCGCTGGCTGCGCGAGGCCGGCCGCGAGAACGCCTGGGGGTACAACACGCTCGGGTTCTCCGCGCCGCACGCCGCGTACGCCTCGCCCGAGGCACAGGCCGCCGGCGCGTCCGCCGTGCTCCGCGAGTTCAAGGGCATGGTGCGACTCCTGCACGAGGCCGGCATCCAGGTCGTCCTCGACGTCGTCTACAACCACACCGCCGAGGAGGGACCGGGCGGCCCGACCACCTCCCTCCGTGGGATCGACGGTGCGAACCGGTACCGCTGGTCGCCGGAGGACACCTCCTACGACACCACCGGGTGCGGGAACACCCTGGACACCTCGGTCGAGGCGACCGCCGACCTGATCGTCGACAGCCTCGTGTACTGGGCCCGCGACGTGCAGGTCGACGGCTTCCGCTTCGACCTGATGGCCGCCCTCGCCCGCGACGCCGGCCACGCCTTCGACCCGGCGCACCCGCTGCTCGACCGGATCCGGAACCACCCGGACCTGCAGGACACGCTCGTCGTCGCCGAGCCGTGGGACGTCGGACCCGACGGGTGGAGGACCGGTTCCTTCGGCGACCGGACGAGCGAGTGGAACGACGGCTTCCGCAACACCGTGCGGCAGTTCTGGCTGACGGACATCGCCGACGAGCGCCGCACCGGGTCCCCCGCCACGGGCATCGGCGCCCTCGCCGGCGCACTCACCGGCTCCCGCGAGGTCTTCGGCACGGCCCGCGGACCGCTCGCGAGCATCAACTTCGTCACCGCCCACGACGGCTTCACCCTGCTGGACCTGGTGTCGTACGACGGCAAGCACAACGAGGCGAACGGCGAGGACAACCGCGACGGGTCGAACGACAACCGGTCGTTCAACCACGGCATCGAGGGCGACACCGCCGACCGCGGCGTCCGCGCCGCCCGCGGGCGCTCGATGCGGAACCTGCTCGGCACGCTGATGCTGTCGGCCGGCGTCCCGATGATCACCGCCGGCGACGAACGCAGCCGCACCCAGCACGGCAACAACAACGCCTACGTGGTGTCGGAGGACCTCACGCCGGTCGACTGGTCCGACCACGAGGACGCCGAGGCGATGACGGAGACGATCGGCGCCCTCGCCCGGCTGCGGGCGGCGCACCCGGCGCTCCGGCCGACGCGCTTCGGGGTCGAGGGGCAGGAGACCCCCGGCGCGTCACGGATGACCTGGTACGGCCCGGACGGCAACCCGATGACGCTCGAGGGGTGGGACCAGCCCGTCCACCGGGCGCTGCAGTACTTCGCCGAGTCGACCTCGGACGGCGAACCCGCCGACCGGGTGCTCGTCGTGGTGCACGGCAGCGGCCGCACGCGCGACCTCACGCTGCCGGTGCGCGACGACGTCGCCGGGTACCGGCTGGCCTGGTCGAGCGAGAAGCACCGGGACCACGCGCGGCTGCGGCCGGCCGGACAGGTGTTCACGGCGTACGGCCCGGGGATCCACGTCTTCGAGATCGCGTAGGGCGGCGGCGCTGGTCGCGTCGGACAGGAGGCGCGGGGCGGCGCCGCCACGCGCCTCCCGTCCGTCCCTCCACACCGTCACGGCACGCCCGGCCGTCCACAGGGCACGCATTCCGGGGAACGTGGAGGCGCTCGCCGGGTAGCGTCGGCTCCGTGGCCATCGCAGACCGACCCCGCCGACCGAAGATCGGGCGCATCCCGATCACCGAGCTCACCCCGACGACACCGAACGGATTCCCCGGCAAGGCGTTCGACGGCGAGGTGATCACGTTCGGTGCGACCGTCTTCCGCGAAGGGCACGGCATCATCGGCGCCGACCTCGTCATCGAGCGACCCGACGGCGGCACCCGCACCGTCCCCATGGTCCTCGTCGCCGCCGGCACCGACCGGTACGAGGCGACCGTCCAGGTCGACCACGTCGGCGTCTGGACGTGGCACGTCGAGTCGTACTCCGACGACTGGGCGACGTGGCTGCACGCCGCACGCCTGAAGATCGCGGCCGGCGTCGACACCGAGGCGACGCTGCTCGACGGCGCGCTGTTGCTTGACCGGCTCGCCACCGAGACCGACTCCCCCGCGGCCGTCCGCGCCGCCGAACGCGTGCGCGACACCGACCTCGAGCCCGCCGACCGGCTCGCTGCCGTCGACGACCCCCGCATCACCGGCGAGGTCGAGGACGCCCCGCTCACGTCCCTCCGTACCCACTCCCCGACCCAGCTACTCGACGTCGAGCGCACCCGCGCGGGCGTCGGTGCCTGGTACGAGTTCTTCCCCCGCAGTGAAGGCGCGAAGAAGAACGCCGACGGCTCGTGGAAGAGCGGTGACTTCCGCACCGCCGCGCGTCGGCTCCCCGGGGTCGCCCGGATGGGCTTCGACGTGGTCTACCTGCCGCCGATCCACCCGATCGGCACGACGGCTCGCAAGGGGCCGAACAACACGCTGACCCCGGGCCCGCACGACCCGGGCAGCCCCTGGGCCATCGGCGGGCCGGAGGGCGGGCACGACGCGATCCACCCCGACCTCGGCACCGAGGACGACTTCCGCGACTTCGTCGAGACGGCGAAGAACACCGGCATGGAAGTGGCGCTCGACTTCGCGCTGCAGTGCTCCCCCGACCACCCATGGGTCACCGCGCACCCGGAGTGGTTCACGGTGCGGGCCGACGGCTCCATCGCCACCGCCGAGAACCCGCCGAAGCGCTACCAGGACATCTACCCGATCCAGTTCGACTCCGACCCGGAGGGGATCGTCACCGAGGTCCTCCGCGTCCTGCGGCACTGGATCGCCTTCGGCATCCGCATCTTCCGCGTCGACAACCCGCACACGAAGCCGCTCTGGTTCTGGGAGCGCGTCATCCGCGAGGTCCGCGACGAACACCCGGACACGGTGTTCCTCGCCGAGGCGTTCACCCGTCCCGCGATGATGCGTGCCCTGGCCGAGGTCGGGTTCCAGCAGTCGTACTCGTACTTCACGTGGCGCAACTCGAAGGACGAGATCGCGGACTACTTCACCGAGCTGTCCCACGAGACGAGCGCGTACCTGCGGCCGAACCTCTTCGTGAACACCCCGGACATCCTCACCGAGTACCTGCAGTTCGGCGGTCGCGCCGGCTACAAGATCCGCGCTGCCCTGGCCGCGACGGGCGCTCCGACGTGGGGCATGTACTCGGGCTACGAGCTCTACGAGGACGTCGCGCGTCCGGGCTCCGAGGAGAACATCGACAACGAGAAGTACGAGTACAAGCCGCGCGACTTCGCCCTGGCCGAGGCCGAGGGTGCGAGCCTCGCGCCGTACGTCACGATGCTCAACCGGTTCCGGCAGGCGCACCCCGCGCTCCGGCAACTCCGGAACCTGCACGTGCACGACGCCGAGGACCCGGCGATCGTCGTCTACTCGAAGCACCTGCCCGGCCGGTTCATCCGGTCGGGGCGCGACGACACCGTGATCGTCGTCGCCAACGTCGACCCCCACTCGGCCCGTGAGACCACGGTCCACCTCGACCTGGCCGCCCTCGGTCTCGACCCGGAGCAGGCGTTCGACGTCCGCGACGTCGTGACCGGTCAGCGCTGGGTCTGGGGATCGTCGAACTACGTCCGCCTGGACGCGTTCCAGGAACCCGTGCACCTGCTCGTCGTGGAGGGACCCCGCCGATGACCGACACCCACCCCGAGGACGACGCCCCGAAGGCCGCGCCGACGAAGCGTGGCCAGGGCCCCAGCGTCCCGCCGGTCCAGCCGCCGCCCCCGCCCGTGCTCCCGCGTCGGATGCCGGCGGACACCCCTCGACCGACCCACCCGGCGCAGCACGTCGCACCGGAGGGCTCCGCGCCGCAGGTCCCCGCGCCGAAGGCCGCGACCCCGCGGTACGAGCCGCTCGTGTCCGGCCCCGGGGAGGACCTGCCCGGCGCTCCCCCGGCGCACCGCGAGGCACCGGACCGTGACGTCCACGAGTCCGCGACGCTCGCCGGGCACGCGTCCGACGCCGAGCACCCGCGGCACATCGCGGTCGAAGCCGTGCCCGCTCCCGCGGCTGACCGGCCCGTGGCCGAGCAGGCCGAACTGGCTGCGCAGGCCGAGCCGGCCGCGCAGGCCGAGCAGGCCCGACCTGCCACGCCGGCCGAGACCGGCCCCGGCGACGGCGCCGACGCGCCCACGAGCGAAGGCGGGAGCCCACTCGCCCCGACCGACCCCACCGGGGCGTCCGCAGCCTCGGCGCCCGGCCCGCGCCCCGCTCCGGTCGAGGAGTGGCTCCGCCAGCAGATCGCCGAGGCCCGCTGGTCGCAGCCGCACGACGTCCTCGGCCCGCACCCCGTCGACGGCGGGACGAGCGTCCGCGTCGTCCGGCACCTCGCCACCGCGGTCCGCATCGTCCGGCCCGACGGCGACGACGTCGAACTGACCCACGAGGGCGACGGCCTCTGGGCCGGTGCGACCGCCGGCGAGCTCGGCCGGTACCGTGTCGAGGCCGACTACGACCAGGACCCGTCCAGCGACAGCGACGACACCACCTGGACGACCGACGACGCCTACCGCTTCGCGCCGACGATCGGCGAGCTCGACCTGCACCTCTTCGGTGAAGGCCGTGACGAGCAGCTCTGGCACCACCTCGGCGCGCACGTGACCACGGTCGACGGCGTCGACGGCGTCGCGTTCACCGTCTGGGCGCCCCGTGCGACCGCGGTCCGCGTCATCGGCGACTTCGAGGGCTGGGAGGGCCGGACCACCGCGATGCGCCGGCTCAACGACCTCGGCGTGTGGGAGCTGTTCTGGCCCGGCGCGATGGTCGGCCAGCGCTACAAGTTCCAGATCCTCACCGACTCCGGCTGGGTCGAGCGGGCGGACCCCTTCGCCCGACGCGCCGAGGTCCCCCCGCTCACCGCCTCCGTGATCACCCGGTCGGACTACACGTGGTCCGACGGGGACGCACAGTGGATGGAGCACCGGGCCCGCACCACGACGCACGACCGCCCGATGAGCGTCTACGAGGTCCACCTCGGCTCCTGGCGGCCGGGCCTGTCGTACCGCGAGGCCGCCGACCAGCTCATCGGCCACGTGCAGTACCTCGGGTTCACGCACGTCGAGTTCCTCCCGCTCGCGGAGCACCCGTTCGGCGGCTCGTGGGGCTACCAGGTCACCGGGTACTACTCCCCGACCTCGCGCTTCGGCACGCCCGACGACCTCCGGTACCTCATCGACCGGCTGCACTCGGCCGGCATCGGCGTGATCATGGACTGGGTCCCCGGCCACTTCCCGAAGGACGAGTGGGCGCTCGGCAAGTTCGACGGCTACGCGCTGTTCGAGCACCCCGACCCGCGCCGCGGCGAGCAGCTCGACTGGGGCACCTACGTGTTCGACTTCGGTCAGCCGCAGGTCCGCAACTTCCTCGTCGCGAACGCCCTGTACTGGCTCGAGGAGTTCCACATCGACGGGCTCCGGGTCGACGCCGTCGCCTCGATGCTCTACCTCGACTACTCCCGGACCGAGTGGTTGCCGAACATCCACGGCGGACGCGAGAACCTCGAGGCGATCTCCTTCCTGCAGGAGACCAACGCGACCGCGTACAAGCGCTACCCGGGGATCGTCATGATCGCCGAGGAGAGCACCTCGTGGCCGGGTGTCACGCAGCCGACCAGCGCCGGTGGCCTGGGCTTCGGCCAGAAGTGGAACATGGGCTGGATGCACGACACCCTGCAGTACGTCGAGCGCGAGCCGGTGTACCGCAGCTACCACCACGACGAGATCACGTTCTCGTTCGTGTACGCGTTCAGCGAGCAGTTCACGCTGCCCATCAGCCACGACGAGGTCGTGCACGGCAAGGGGTCGCTCTACGGCAAGATGCCCGGCGACGAATGGCAGAAGCGCGCGAACGTCCGCGCCTACCTGGCGTTCATGTGGGCACACCCCGGCAAGCAACTGCTCTTCATGGGGCAGGAGTTCGCCCAGCCCTCCGAGTGGTCCGAGGCCCGCGGTCTCGACTGGTGGCTCCTCGACGACCCTGGTCACCGTGGCGTGCAGGACCTCGTCGCATCGCTCAACCGGGTGTACCGCGAGACCCCCGCACTGTGGACGCACGACGCCACCGCCGAGGGGTTCGAGTGGATCGAGGGCGGCGACGCTCCGCACTCGACCCTCGGGTTCCTGCGGAAGGACGGCGACGACCGCCTCGCGGTGTTCGTCAACTTCTCCGGTGTACCGGTCGAGCGGCGCTTCGGCCTGCCGTCCGCGGGGGCGTGGCACGAGGTGCTGAACACCGACGCCGCGGAGTACGGCGGTTCCGGCGTGGGCAACTTCGGTGTCGTCACGGCCGACGACACCCCGTGGGCGGGGCGACCCGCCTCGGCGCACGTGGTGGTCCCGCCGCTCGGGTCCGTCTGGCTGAAGCTGGCCCGCTAGGCCGGGCTGCGTCCTCGACGCGGCCGACGACGAACGGGAGGCGCGGTGCCGGCTGGCACCGCGCCTCCCGTTCGTCGTGTGGTCACCTCCCCAGCCGACGCGTGCGTGCGTGCACGGCTCAGGAACCACGGAACCGACGTGGAACCGGGGCTGGACCCTGGTTCCACGTCGGTTCCGTGGTGTGACGCTGCTGCGCGAGCGCTCGCGCTAGTAGAGGGCGCTCGCCAGTCGACGACGGGCCGCGACGACCCGCGGGTCGTCCGAGCCGATCAGCTCGAAGTACTCGACAAGCCGCACGCGCAGTGCCTCGCGCTCGTCGCCGAACACGGTCGGGACGAGGTCGAGCAGTCGCCCGAACGCGTCCTCCACGTGGCCGCCGGACACGTCGAGGTCGGCCACGGCGAGCTGCGCGGACACGTCCGACGGGCCTGCGGCGGCAGCGGCGCGGATGTCGTCCGCCGTGTGCCCCTGCAGCCGGTCGAGGAGCGAGACCTGCGCGAGACCGGCGACGGCCATCTGGTCGTGCGGGTCCTGCGCGATGGCCGTCCGGTACTCCTGGATGGCCGTGGCGTAGTCGCCCTGCTCGATCGCGTCGTACGCCGCCTGGTGGTGCGGCGGCAGGGGCTCCGGCTCCGGCTCGCCCTGCTCCACGGCGTCCGGTGCTGCCGCGCCGTCGACCGTGACCCGACCGGAGACGCCGTTCTGCTCGGCCGCGGCGAGCACCTGCTCGAAGACGTCGCGGACCTGTGCCTCGGGGAGTGCACCCACGAACAGCCCGAGCGGGCGTCCGCCGATGAGGGCCGCGACGGTGGGGATCGACTGCGCCTGGAACGCCTGCACGAGCTGCGGGTTCGTGTCCGCGTCCACCTTGGCGAGGACGACGCGACCGTCGTACTCGGCGGTCAGCTGCTCGAGGATCGGCGAGAGCTGCTTGCACGGGCCGCACCACTCGGCCCAGATGTCGACGATCACCGGGACGACCGTGGACAGCTGGAGGACGTCCTGGAAGGACTGGTCCGTGACGTCGAGGACGAGCGAGGGGACGGTCAGGTCGGCGCCGGTCTCACCGCCGGGAGCGGTCGGTGCCGCCGCGCTGCCGGCTGGACCGGTCGGGGACGGCTGCTGCGGCCGCTGCGCGCGGTCGACCAGGGACGACAGGTCGACGGCTCCGCGGAGACCGGACGGGGTCGGGGGGACGTTGGTCATTGCACCTCACTCGCTGCTGTCAGGCCCTGCGTGAACCCGAGCAGGACCACCTTGTCATCGCTGCCCACCGGGGGCACGTAGAAGAGCAGCTGGACGCCGTACGTGGCGCTGATGCCCTTCGTGCTGGAGTCGACACCGGACAGCGCCTGGACCGCGCCCTGGGTGTTGACCTCGGCGCCCGCGGCGACCGGGGTCACCTTCTCGATCTCGTTGAGCTCGGCGGACACGAGCGCGCCCGCGCCGTCGGTGGCGATCGCCGTCGTGCTGTCGCTCGGGACCTCGGACGAGTACTCGATCTTCGCGGTCTTCGGGATCGTCGTGGCCTTCTTGTCCTTGTAGGCCTTGCCGATCGTGGAGCGGAGCCCGTCACCGTCCGTCTGGAACATCGACGCGTACGTGCTGTCCTTGTCCTTCGACAAGATGTCGCCGTAGACGCGGCCGATCTGGTCCGGGGCGATGGACAGCAGCTTGGTGTTCGGTGCGAGCACCGCGGCGCCGATCGACGTCGGAGCGAGGCTCGGGATCTTCGCGGCGGCCTCGAGCGAGACGTCGTACGCGAC